>CAYJLS010000033.1:10452-30200 GCA_964371065.1 uncultured Anaerolineaceae bacterium
TGGGTCGGATGGCCGTTGGTTGCGCTACCATCACCTGTTCCGTGAATTCCTACGCGCGCGATTGCAAGCAGAGCAGCCGGAGCAGATCCAATCGATCCAAATCAATTTGGTCAATGCCTACGAAGGACGCGGCGAATGGGAACGGGCCTATCACACCTGCCTACAATTCAATGATCCCGACCTGTTGGCTGGGCTGGTTGAACGCGCCGGGCCCACCATGATGCGCCGAGCGGTTGTCACTTTGAACGATTGGTTGAACACCCTGCCCCCGGCATTAGCCAACTCCCGTCCGGGATTGCTTTCCCTGCGCGGCGGCATCGGATACCTGCGCGGCAACCATCACGAGGCGCTGTCCCTGCTTAACCAGGCCGAGGCCATCTACCGCACCCGCGGGGATTCAGCCGGTCTCGCGCTGGCGCTGGTACGTCGTGCCATCGCCCACCGCAACCTGGGCGATTACAACGCCTCCCTGCGCGACGCGGAGGAGTCCCTGCAATTGACGGAAAACATTCAGGAACTGCAGATTCCCCATGCCGAGGCGCAACGCATGAAGGGCCTCTGCCTGCACCGGCTTGGCCACACCCGCCAGGCGATTGAATGCCTGGAGCGGTCCCTTGCGTTGTATACGCACTTCAATGAGACCGACAGCATCCCAATTCTTTTATTGAATTGCGGCATGGCCTATCGCTCAATCGGAAATTACGACGCGGCTGAGAAATCCTATCGCCGGGCGCTGGAAATCTGGCGCAAGGAAGGAAACCTGGCATGGCAGGCCGTCCTGTTCAACAATCTGGGGTTCCTATATCACAACATCTTGGGCGAGTATGAGAAAGCCAACCTGTCCCTGCAGGAAGGGCTCGCCTGCGCCAATCGTTGCCGCTACCTTCAAACCGAAGCCCTCCTCTTCATTTCGATGGGCGAGTTATACGCCGAGTTGGAGGAATTCGACGGGGCGCGCCAGTCTTACGCGCAGGCTGAGGCTATCGCACGGGAAATTGACGACCGTTTCCTGCTCAATCACCTTGCGATGGCAAAAGCCGCTCTATCTCTTCTGCAGGGTGACACTGGGCAGGCGGAAAGTTTGCTCGTGGAAATACAGCCATCCATCAGCGCAAGCCATTCGCAATACGAATTCGGGCTGTGGTCCCTGCAAAGCGGCCGATTGGCTTTAGTCAAAGGGGATACACCTACTGCCATCGAGGCTCTGGCAGAGGCGGAACGCTGTTTCACAGGAGATGGCCGCGAACTCGAAACGCTGTGGAGCCGCGTCTGGCTGGCCGCGGCGCTTTCGTCTGCGGGAGAGACGGAGGCAGTGGAAAAATTTAAAGGTCTGCTGATCGGAGGGATCCCCACCTCGCATGCGTTGGTAGCGGCCATCCGCTTGGCACGTCCCTGGCTGGGACGGTTGCGGTCACATCCAACCCTGGGACGATTGGCCGGGCCACTCTTCCATCAGGCAGACCAACTCGAGGCGCGCCTGCCAGCCCTGCGCCGCAACTTGCGCCGCCTGCCGCAGGCGGTCACCTTGTCTGCCCCGCGCCTGGTTATCCAATCCCTCGGCTGGACAAAAGTCACCGTCAATGGGCAGGCGGCTGAGTGGCCGACCCAGTCGGTGCGCGAATTGTTCTTCTTCTTTCTGACCTCTCAAAAGCCGCTGAATAAAGAGCAGGTGGCGGAAGCGCTGTGGCCCGACACGGAAGATCCCGAACGCCTCAAACAGCGTTTCAAGAATGAACTGTACCGCCTGCGCCGGACGGTGGGGCATGAAACCATCCTGCTCGATGGCGAACTCTATCGCTTCAACCGCGCCCTGGACTACGACTACGACCTGGACGATTTCGAAACCTACCTGGCGCGGGCCAGGTCTGCCCGGACGGACGAGGAACGCATCGAAAGCTATGAGAAAGCGGTGCAGCTGGTAAAAGGCGTGTATTTGGCCGATATCGGCGCCACGTGGGTCATCCTTGACCGCGAGCACACACAACAGACATTTTTGGAAGCGGCGCTTCACTTAACGGAACTGCTTTTGAAGCGAACTGACGTTAATGGAACGCTGGAAGTCTGCCAGCGCGCCCTGGAACTCGACCCGGCAAGCGAACCCTTCCATCAAATGGCGATGCGCGCCCACGCCACCCGCGGCGACCGCGCCGCCATCGCGCGCCAGTACCAGGCCTGCCGGCAGGCATCGGAGAGTCTTTTCAGTCTCCCGCCGGCCGAGGAGACCGAAAAACTATACCGGCAATTGATCGCCTGAACTTCCCGCCGTTGCTCGTCCAGCCCCGCAAGGGGCTGTTTTTATTAATCTTTTGAAGCCTGTTTTGAAGCCTGGGGAATTGTATCTTTGAAACAATCTAATCCTAAACCCTGTGAAATACGAAAGGAATAAACCATGAACTCCACGCTCAACCGCATCTCCCTGTTTGCCATCAAAGCGCAGCGCTATCTTCCCATTGCCATGATGGCCTTTGCCATGCTCGTTGCACTCATCAGCCCGCTCTCGCCCGAAGGCGAAGGCGGCACCGGACTGTAAGAGCGAGCCGATTTCCACACCGGAAAACCAACATGCTAGCCACTCAACAAAGCCAACTCTTTTTGCCACGCAGTCAGACTGAACCACCCGGAGACCATATTGGACTGGGTTATCTGTTTGCCGCGGCCGTGGTGAATCGCCAGTTTCGCGAGATGCTCCTGGATGATCCCGAGGCCGCGTTGCAACGCGGCTACCTGGGACAAAGATTCAATCTCAGCCGCGAAGAGCGCGAGCGCCTGACCTCGATCCGCGCCCAATCCCTGGCGGACCTGGCCAAGACAATCACAACCTCTTGAGGAACAGGGAATGAAGGCAAGCGCCAGAAAGCCCTGACCAAACCCTGGCGCTTCAACATGGAGACGCGGCGGAAAGGGGGCGCAGTATGAAAGGGACATACTGCGCCCCGCGTTCGCCTTTAATACACATGAAAATCGAAAATCAAACAAGCGCCCCTGGCTTGTCCCAGCAAAATTATCTTCAAGCCCTGCCCCTCCAGTCTGAGGAAAACCTCTCGTTACTGCTGGGGCTTTTACCTGTAGGCGGCATCCTGCTCGACGCTGATTTCCATTTCAAGTATTGGAACCCAGCGGCGGAGAAAATCTTTGGCTACAATCTGACAGAGATCATCGGGAAACATCCCTCGGAATTGATCATCCCTGACAAGACAAGTCGTCAATTCGATCAGACCTTGCGAAAAATAAGGCGGGGTGACACGCAGGCACGCGACATCGAAAGCGTGGCAAAAGATGGAAGCCTGCGCACCTGCAAATGGCATTTCACATCCATCCAAAATGAAAGCAAAGGCCTAAACGGATTGCTCGTCATCGTACAGGACATTACAGGGGAAAAGAATGCGCTTGAAAAGAATCGCCGTCAATTGGAACGGATCCATGCGCTCCGCACGATAGACACTGCCATAAACGGCAGTTTGGACTTTCAGGTGACGCTCAATATCGTTCTGCAACAAGCCATGTCGCAGTTGAAGATGGACGCGGCTGTCATCCTTGTCTATGACTCCGCAATGAGAACATTGAAATATGCCGCCGGGCGCGGCTTGCATACGGATGCGCTCCAGTTCACTGTCCTTCAAATCGGGGAAGGATATGCAGGCATAACCGCCCTGCAAAAAAAGATCACCAAAGTGCCTGACCTCGAGCGCAACCCACAGAACTTCCTGCACTCCCCAAGATTCCACAAAGAGGGTTTCAAAAGTTACTATTGCGTCCCTTTAATTGCCAAAGGCGAAATCAAAGGCGTACTGGAGAGTTACCACCGGACGCCTTTCAGCCCGGACGATGAATGGTTGGATTTCTTTGAAACGCTCGGAGGCCAGGCCGCCATGGCCATAGACAATGCCATGCTCTTCAACAACTTTCAGCGTTCCAACCTGGACCTGATGCTGGCCTACGACACCACGTTGGAGGGCTGGTCGAAAGCGCTCGACTTGCGCGACCGGGATACCGAGGGTCATACCCAACGCGTGGCCGAAATGACCGAACGACTCGCGGTTGCGGTCAATGTCAAAGAGACAGACCGTGTCCACATCCGCCGCGGCGCGCTTCTGCACGATATCGGCAAAATGGGCATCCCCGACAGCATCCTGCTCAAAGAGGGGTCGCTTTCCGAAGACGAGTGGACTATCATGCGACAGCATCCCACCCTGGCAATGGACTTGCTCTCATCCATTGCCTACCTGCGTCCCGCGCTGGACATTCCCTACTGTCATCACGAAAAATGGAATGGCGCCGGCTACCCGCGCGGACTGAAGAGGGAACAAATCCCGCTAGCGGCTCGCATCTTTGCAGTGGCAGACGTTTTTGATGCATTGACTTCCGACCGCCCCTATCGCCGCGCCTGGTCCACGCAACAAGCGCTGGAACACATCCGCTCGGAAGCAGGAAATCACTTTGATCCTGAAGTGGTGGATGTGTTTATGAGAGTAATTGAAAAGTTTGACTGATATGCAGGAGCGGTGAAAAAAACCTCCCGCAAAGGAGGTTTTGGATGAGCGCGGAGCCCGCAGGGTGCTTCGCAAAGATTCGAATGCCATCCCCTGAATGGGGACTCGCAACCAAAAATCCTCCCGGTTGGGAGGATTGAGGTGAGCGCGGAGAGATTCGAATGCCATCCCCTGAATGGGGACTCACAACCAAAAATCCTCCCGGTTGGGAGGATTCAGTGAGCGCGGAGAGATTCGAATGCCATCCCCTGAATGGGGACTCACAACCAAAAATCCTCCCGGTTGGGAGGATTCAGTGAGCGCGGAGAGATTCGAACTCTCAACCAACGGCTTAAAAGGCCGATGCTCTGCCATTGAGCTACGCGCCCGAAAACGAGCGAACTGCATTCTATCATGCGAAAGTAGGGGCGTCAACGTAATAGATCGCCGTCCGTCCTCGTCCATGCAAGTGGAGGAAAAATGGCCGAACTCGAATATGTAACTCAGGATACGTTTCAAACGGAAGTGGTTAATTCTACCGAACCCGTTCTCGTGGATGTGACCGCCGTCTGGTGCGCGCCGTGCCGTATGCTCGAGCCCGTCATCAAACAAGTGGCGGACGAGTGGCAGGGCAAGGTGAAGGTCGTCAAACTGGACGCGGACGAAAATCCCGGCGTGCTGATGCAGTATGGCATTCTCGGTATTCCGACGCTGATGTTCTTCAAGGGCGGGCAATTGCAGGAGCGCATGACCGGCTTTCTGCCAAAGGAAAAACTGCTGGCGAAGTTGTCGCCGCATCTGTGAAAAAACAGGCCGCAAGGCCTGTTTTTTTTATTCGCGCATGAACTTTTCGAGATCCGAAAGCCCCACCCGCGCCGTCAGGTCGAGGCTGAGCGGCGTGACTGCCACGCGGCGCTTTTTTCGCATCACATAAGCATCCGTGTCCTCGGGTTCATCCTCCAGGCGCGCGGCCTCGCGATACCCAACCGTTGTCGCGATGTCCCACGAGGCGCGCTCCGGTTTTAGCGGTTCATAATAGCGTTGACGCGTGAGGCGACTGATCTCCCAAAGTGTATCCGAAGTCGCGTCGGATGGGACTTCCACTTTTAGCACCTGGACATCCTCGGGGAATTGTTTATCCAGCAACATGCGCGCAAACCGGGTGGTAAATTGTGCGGCGGCGGAGAAGTCAATCTCGTGCGAGTAGGACAGGTGATATTTCTGGTCGGTCTCCAACGAGACGGCCAGCGCCTTGTAACCCAACGCGGCCGCTTCCATGGCCGCGCCCACTGTCCCGGAGATGGTTACGCCCGTGCCGATGTTCTCCCCGTAATTGATGCCCGAAACCGCCAGGTCGGGCGGCTGGGGCATGATCTCGAGGATGGCGTGCAAAACGGCCTGCGCCGGGCTTCCGCCCACGGCGTACACCGTCCACGCCTGGCCGTGCACCACCAGCGTCTCGGGGCGGATGATCCCGTCCGAGGTCCCGGGCAGGCTGCGCCCCATCCCCGAGGATTGCTCACGCGGCGCGGCCACGGTCACGTATCCCAGCGCGGACAACGCCTCGGCCGCGGCCCACAGGCCGGGCGATTGGATTCCATCGTCATTGGTCAGCAGAATTTGTGGTTTTTGCATGGGTATAAAAAAGGAGCGGATATCCGCTCCCGATGGCGCCTCTGGCGCGACTCGAACACGCGACCTTTTGGTCCGCAACCAAACGCTCTAATCCACTGAGCTACAGAGGCAAAGGCGGACGGGATTTTAATGCAGATTGTGAGTCGGGTCAAGCAATCTGCCGGGGCAAAAATCAACGGAACTTCCGAAATTACGGTGAAACGTATACCTCGATCCGTTCCTTTCCCTTCCCAATGTTGTCCCGTTTCAATTCGATCCTTCCCACCTCGCCCGTCCGTTTCAGGTGTGTGCCTCCGCAGGGGACGCGCGCGAAGCCCGTCACTTCCCAAAAGCGACGTTCGTCCGCCTCGTCGCTGTACGCGCTGACGATGACTCGGTCTTCCTGGACGATGTGGTTGGCCGCGGTTTCGAGCTGCGGAATCGCGCCCGAAATGTTTTCCGCCCACCTGAAATCCACGCGCGCTTTGTCGGCTGAAATGTGCGCGCCGATCTTCTCGATGCCCTTCAAATTTCGATAGGCCAGTTCCAGCGCCAGTTCCGCCGCGAAGTGCAGACGCATGAGACGGTAACGCCGCTCCCAGTCAATCGTCATCGTGACCGCCTCGCCGACCTCGAGTCCGTGACCCTCTTCCAGCGTGTAGAAAATCTCCTTCCCCTCTTTGCGTGCTTTCAAAACAGGCTTGCCTGCAATTGTGCCGTGGTCGCTTTCCTGCCCGCCGGAGAACGCGTAGAAGATCGTCTCAGCCACGGTGACATCGTTCCCGTCCACGCGGGTGATATACGTGTCGAGTTGGGTGAGATAGGGATCCTGCCAGAAGAATTTGAAAGTCATAGGGAGTCATGGGGAGGCGTTCCCCTCTCCCGTAATCGGGAGAGGGTTGGGGTGAGGGCCGAGTTCATTGTCTCGTCGGTGGGACCTGCTTCCCGTCCAGCGTGTACATATCCGAGTCGGCAGGATGCAGGCTGATAGCCGCGCCGTACACCTTGCCCAAGGCGGCGTTGATGCCGTCCACCACATCCGCCAACTGCGCCTCGTTCTCCACCTCGCCGCGATAAACGTTTTCCTTGCGCCCATCATCCCGCTGGACGAAATGCGCCCATTCGCACTTTCCATCCTTTTTCTTTTTGGCCAGCAACTTGTAGATGCCGATCTGCGGAACGTGTGGCGTCACGTATGCTCCGAGGACTTCCTCGCCCTCATCCACGTTCATCACGGCGATCTGGCGGAGTGATACACCTTTCGGCAGGTTTTTGAGAAATTTGCTGTTGGGATGGTTTTTCATGGAGTGTCTCCCTTCATGGACAGGTTATCCAGCATCTTCCGTGTCGCGGCCGCGACCTCAGCGATGGCGGCCTCGAACGCAGCCTGGTTAACTTTTGACGGCTTGCGGTATCCGCTCACCTTGCGGACGTATTGCAGGGCGGCCTCGGTAATCTCCTCGTCCGTGGCGGGACGGTCCGGCAGGCGCAGGGGTTTAATGCTTCGGCACATACGGCCTCCTCATTTACCAATTCAACAATAAAACTTCCATCAGCAGGCGCGCATTGACGTTGCGTTCCATTTGCTGGATGGCGCGCTCGGTCTCGGTCACGCGCTGACGGGCCGCGGGCAGGTCAATCCGTTTCGCCAGCGCCTCGATCTCCTCGGCGCGGTCGAGGTTGACGAGCGGGGAATCTGCTTTGGCGGCGCGGAGCAACACGTCCCGCCAGAACGAAAGCCAGACGAGCAACACTTGCCGCATCACATCTTTTTCCTTGGCGAGTTTCTCGACGTAGGCGAACTTGTCCACGCGCGAAGCAGACAGGAGTTTTTGTAAATCGTCCAGCCGCGCGCCGCGAAACTCCAGCAGGGACTTGTCTTCGAGCAGGCGGAACGCGTAGCCGGGACGCCCGCCGCTGATGTGGGCGATCAATCTTGCCTGGCCACTCTCTGCTCCTCTTTTTTCCAATTCCTTTTCCACCTGTTCGAGCGGAAGCGGGCGCAAGCGTAACACTTCACAACGCGAGACAATCGTCGGTAAAAGGGCCTCGGGGTTGTCGGCGGTCAACAGCAGGATGACGTGCGCGGGAGCCTCCTCCAGCGTTTTGAGCAACGCGTTCGAGGCGTTGTCGTTGGCCTCCTGAAAGCGCAGGAAAAGAGCGACGCGATATTTAGACTGGTAAGGCTTGAGCGAGACCGCGCGCTTGAGTTCGCGCACCTGCTCCACTTTCAATGTTCCACCTTCGTTTTCGGCCTGGATCACTGCCAGGTCGGGATGCGCCATCGCGGCGATCTGCTTGCAGTCGCGGCACTGTCCGCAGGCTTCGCCGGGCGCGGGCGGGGCCGTGCAGTTCAACGCCCGGGCGAAGGCCAACGCCAATGAACGGCGACCCAGCCCCGGAGGTCCCGCGAAGAGATACGCATGGCGCGCCTCGCCTGTCGTAATGTGACGGCGGAGCATGTCCACAGCCCAGTCGTGTCCGAGTAAGTTCCAGTTGTCAGTCATCAGTTATCAGTCATCAGTCATCAGTCATCAGTTGTCAGTGGCAATCGTAAATCTGAAATCGTAAATCGTAAATGCTCAATCCTGTCCCGCGCGTAATCTTAAATATGACTCGTATCGTTGCGGATGGATTCTTCCCGCTTTCAACGCGGCCAGCACGGCGCAACCCGGTTCGTGCGTGTGCGAGCAATCGCTGAACTGGCAATCCATTACCAGCGGTGCGAGTTCGGGGAAGTAGGCATCCATTTCCTCCGGCTCGGTGTCCCACAACGCCAGCGATTTCCAGCCCGGCGTGTCGGCCACGTAGCCGCCCTCCGCCAGCGGGATGAGTTGCCGCGCCACAGTGGTGTGTTTGCCCTTGTCCAACGCCGCGCTGATCTCGTTCACCGCCAGCCCCAGCCCCGGTTGCAACGCGTTGAGCAGGGACGATTTACCCGCGCCGCTCGGCCCGGCCAGCGCGCTGATCTTTTTCGCCAGCGCGGCGCGCAGTTCGTCCACGCCCGCGCCGGTTTCGGCAGACGTGTAAATGACGCGGTAGCCCAGCGGCTCGTACAACCCGAAGATTTTTTTCGGTTCCTCCGCCAGGTCAATTTTGTTGGCGACGATAATGGCCGGGATGCTTTGTTTTTCTGCGATGACGAGGAACCGATCCAGCATCCGCAATTTCGGATTCGGATGCGCGCACGCAAAGACGAAGACCGCCTGGTCGCAATTCGCCAGCAGGACTTGTTGATAGAATCCGCGCGGCCTCGGGTCGAGCCGGACGATGGCCTGCTTCCGTTGTTCGACCTCTTCGATGGCCCCGGAGCCGTCCGCTAAAACGGCGACCAGCACCCGGTCCCCGACCGCCGCGAGGTCGCCGTCGTGGCGTCCCTGCTTGAGGCGTCCGCGCAGTTGACAAACGACCGCGCCCCGTCCGGTTTCCACGGTGAAGAAACCAGATTGGGCGCGGACGATCAGGCCGGGGAGGAGGGTATCGGTCATTGTCAGTTGTAGAGCGAGATAATATCTCGCTTTACGGTTTCGGCGTCTTGGTGGGGATGCCGCCCAGGGGAGTGGGGGTGCGCGTCACGCCAAAGGCGGACTCGAACCAGTACAACACCTGTGGCTTGCCGTAATAATAGGATTCGAGGATACGGCGGAAGATGGGTGCGGCGTAATCTGAGCCTTCGCCGATGTTTTCCACAATGACCGCCACGGCGATATCCGGCAGGCCGTTGAAGTTGCCGTAGGTGTAACCCGCGAACCAGGCGTGCGGCGAGCCTGGGATATTCGATTCGGCGGTGCCGGTCTTGCCGGCCGCGGGGATGGTCATCTCGCCGATGCGGAAGTAGGCCGTGCCGCGTTGGTTATTGATGACGCTGATCATGGCATCCTGCAAAGCCTTCAGGCGCTCCGGCTGGAGCGGCAGCGCGCCGACAACTTCCGGCGAAAAGGATTCGATCACTGTACCGTCGGGGCCGACAATCTTTTCGATCAGTTGCGGACGATACAGGGTGCCGCCGTTGCCGATGGCCGCCATGAAACGCGCCACCTGCAGGGGCGTGACCAGCACGTCGCCCTGCCCGATGGCCTGGTTGGTGGCTTCGATCTCGCCCGCCGCGTCGAGGATCTGGCCGGGTTCCTCTTCCACGCCCACGATGCCGGTCAGAGACCCAAGCCCGAAAGCGCGCGCCATGTTGGCAATGTCACTGCCGCGGTTGTCGCGATAGAGGTCAAGCCCGATGTGCCAGAAGTAGGGATTGCACGAACGCATCAGTCCCTCGGACAGGGTCAGCTGGCCGGAGGGTTGGCTGTCGCTGGTGTTGCACTGCAATCCCCTCTGTAATCGGCTCTGGCAGTGATCCCATGTCCAATCATATTTTGGAGCGCCGGACATTTCCGTGAACTCGTATTGGCAGTCGTAGGTGGTGTCGGGCAGGTAGAGTCCGCTTTCCAGACCGGCGGAAAAGGTGATGACCTTGAAGACTGAGCCTAGCGGATATTGTCCCTGCGTGGCGCGATTGTACATCGGGCGCTCGGGATCGTTGAGCAAATCGGTCACCATGTAGCCGTTGTTGTTATTCTGTGGGTCGAACAGGTTCGGGTCAAATCCCGGCGAGGAGGCCAGAGCCAGCACGCGGCCGGTGTCGCGCTCGATGACTACTGCCGCGCCGATGAATCCGCCCAGGGCCTGCTCGGCGTAATTTTGCAGGTTCTTATCCAGTGTCAGGTAAATATTGCTGGGAGGCTGTTCCTGTTTCTGCCCGAGGTTGGAGATGATCTGTCCCTGCGGGCTGGCGATATAAAGCGTGCCGCTGTGCCCGCCCGCCAGAACAGCCTCCTCCTCTTTTTCCAAGCCCGCCCAGCCGATGCGTTCGTCCCCGCAATAGCCCAGCCGCTTGTAGGCGTCTATGTTTTCGGGGGAAATGCTTATGGTGTAGCCGATGGTCTGTGAGGCCGATCCGCTGTTGGCGTAGTAGCGCGAGGTGTAAGGATTGGTTACCAGGCCGCTGAAGTTCATGCTCAGGAGACGCTCGCCTTCCTCCCTGGATGTGGTGCCGACCGGAATGTACCAGCCCGGCCCGGAGGCGAGTATCTTATTGTTAAGCGTTTCGGGATTCACGCCTGTCAGCCGCCAGAGTTCGGTGGTGAGGTCGAACAGCCGGTCGAAGTTGACCGTGCCCGTGTCTACGCCCAGCGCAACCGCCTCGGTGGTGGTGACGAGCGGCTGTCCGTTGCGGTCGAAGATGTCGCCGCGGGCCGGGGCCTGGCAGTCCAGCGCCAGTCGGTTGCCGTCCTTCAGTTCGGGCAGGATCAGGCTCTCGTCCCATTGGATGCGCCACTGGCCGTCTTCGAGGTTGAGGTGCGCCGTCATATCGCGGGCGAGGTCCCCGGCCAGCGCCGAGTGGTACGTGATGCGGAAGGGGATCTGGGCGGCGACCGGGCTGGTCGTCGCGGCGAACAACTCAAAGTCCAGGCTGGCCGCGCTCAGCAGGTTGAGAGTCTCGCGGTAATGTGCGGCAAAGTCATCCTGCGAGATGCCCTCCTGCGAGGCCTTGTTGAGCAGGGCATACATGGCGGGGTAATCTTCCTTTTTCAGCGCTTCGAGGAAGGCGTTCATGGCCGGCGCCGCGTCGGGGACGCTGGTGATGCCCACGTGCGGAGGGGGCAGGGGCGTGGGTGTTGGGAAAAGCAATGAGATGGGGCCGTTCCCGGTGGCGCAACCCGCCAGGAGCAAAAGCGCGATGGCAAGACCAAGCCAGCGAAGAGTTTTCATTCAGTTCCTTTCAACAATCAAATCGCCGCGCAGGATTTCAGCGAAAACGGGACAAGCGTAATTCAAAAACGTTTGGCAGTTGGCGGGCACATCCGCGCCCGGTTGGATATCCATTTGGCGGAGCAGGCGCGTGACGTGGCACATCGGCAGTCCCATCACGCTGGCGTAGCAACCCTGCATCGAAGCCACCGGTTGGAAGTTCGCATGTTGGATGGCGTACGCCCCGGCCTTGTCGAGCGGGTCGCCGGTTTGAACGTAGGCCTCGATTTCCTCATCGCTGTAATTTCGCATCGGTACATCTGTAACGCACACATCGGTCAACAGGTTCCCATCGCGGACGCGCAAAACAGCGATGCCGGTATAGACCTGATGGATGCGCCCGCGCAACTGACGGAGCATCTGCTTCGCTTCTGACGGGTCGGCTGGTTTGCCCAAAATGGCGTTTCCGTCCACGACGGTTGTATCCGCGGCGACAACCACCTGCGACGCGTCCGCCCGCGCCGACGAGGCGCGCGCCTTCTCCGCGGCCAGCCTGCGGACGTAGTCGCGCGGCGCTTCGTCCGCCAGCAGGCTCTCGTCCGCGTCCGAGATGAGGATCTCGAACTTCCATCCGCCCAGCGCGAGCAGGTCCTT
This sequence comes from uncultured Anaerolineaceae bacterium, assembly GCA_964371065.1. Classification (GTDB taxonomy): domain Bacteria; phylum Chloroflexota; class Anaerolineae; order Anaerolineales; family Villigracilaceae; genus Denitrolinea. The sequence goes on from CAYJLS010000033.1 coordinate 22,932, forward strand.
GCGGCGCGGGGAGTTGGAGGCCAGCACGAGTTTCGGTCGTTCGTTCATGGGGGGAAATTCTAACACATGCGCGTGCGACTGACCCACAGGGTGCTGCGCGAAGTCGCCTCAACCATTGCAAAGCCGACCTCCGTCGGCTAGTCCACGAAGGTGGACTTCGCAGTTGTGGACGCGATTTTAATCGCCCTGCCTCTGGCAGGTTCAGGCGGGACGTTGTACAATGCGAGAAAATTTGTCTGGACGAGGAGTGATCTGTGAAAGTACTCAAGGAACGTATTTTGCGGGACGGGAAGAATCTCGGCAACGGCATTCTCAAAGTGGACAGTTTCGTCAACCATCAAGTGGACCCGCTCTTGATGGATGCCTGTGGAAAAGAGTTTGCGCGCCGCTTCGCGAACCTGGGCGCGACCAAAATCCTGACGGCGGAAATTTCCGGCATCGCCCCCGCCCTGACGACGGCCATCCACCTCGGTTTGCCGGTGGTCTACGCGCGCAAGCACAAACCCATCACCATGCCCGACCAGGTCTATCTGACCCTCGCGCCCTCGCACACGAAGGGACGCATGGTCGAGTTGATCGTCTCGCCGGAGTACATGGCGAACGATGAAAAGATCCTCATCATTGACGACTTCCTCGCTTCGGGCGCGACCATCCTCGGGCTTGTCCGTTTGGCGGAAGCCTCCGGCTCGACGGTGGTCGGCGTGGGCGCGTTGATCGAGAAACTTTTCGAAGGCGGACGCGCCGCGCTGGAGCCGCTGGGCGTGCCGATCGAGTCGCTGGCGTGCATCACGAAGATGGAAGATGGGAAGATCGAGTTTCGGGAGTAACGTTCAACGTTCCCATGAAACGCCTGCTTCAACTCCCTTTTATCGTTCGGTGGATTGGATGGATGTTTGCCCACATGAGTTTTGCGATTCCCGTTAACCGCCTGCGCGAGACGGACACGCTGATGGCTTTTCGTCACCCGAAGCCAGCCTATCCGTTCCACGCGCTGATCGTGCCGAAGAAGGCGGTCGCCTCGTTGACCGACCTCGATCCCGCGGACACTGCTTTCCTCACCGACCTGGTTTCCACCGTGCAAAGTCTTGTGGAGGAATTCAAACTCCCCGCCTACCGACTCATCGTCAACGGCGGGGAGTTTCAGGATTTCCCACAGTTGCATTTTCATCTGGTTGCGGACGCCGACCGTTAAACGTTTTTCGAGAACGCCTGCTTGACTTGGGTTTGCAGATATCCAAAGAACTCTTCCAACCGCCCGCGTTCGTTTTGGGGAACAAACGGGCGCAGGTCCAGCACGAAATCCTTTTGGGGAAATGATGCGACGCGTTTGAGAATGGCGTCATCCGTGACATCGTTTAATTTGTAGTAGTCCAGTTTCTTGCGGACCAGGTCGCTTTCCACAGGAGTCCCTTTCGATAGCAGGTACCAGAGATCGTACAAGTCGCGCCCTTTGCGGCGGGTCATGATGGCGCGGACTTTTTCCGCGAGAATTTCCTCCTGCGAGAGATGATGGACATAGGATGTGAACAGCACGGGATAGGCGGTTTGAATAATGGAATGCGCGGGTGAAAAGACTTTCTCCCGAAACGAAAAATCCAGGGCAACGGTTGTGCTATATGGCAGGGTCCCGGGCGGCGCGGTCAGCAGATACTGTTTGCCCGCGAGACTCTTTTTTTCCTTCCAGGACACACCCTCCTCACCTTCCATGCGCTTCAACACGCCCTGGATATACGCCTCAAACGATTTGGCGGATAGCGCAACGGTAAAATCCAGGTCTTCGGAAAAGCGCGGCGCATGGTAAATGAGATGGATGGCCGTCCCGCCTTTGAAATAGATTTGTTGGCTGGGCGTCTTTTGGTAGAGTTTCTGCAAAAAAACGAGTTGGATGTATTCGCGGAAAACGACTGTGTCATTGATGCGCTGTTGCGCGGCCAGCGCGCGTACCTGGTCGGATGTGATCATCGAAAGTCCATTCCTTTCAGCGGAGGAAAGCGATTTGCATACGCGGCCAACCGCGCTTTGTCCAATTTCGACAGATCCATTTCATCAGTGTGAGCGATGGCGAGTCCTTTGGATTGCAAATAGAGCAGGTCGAGCAGGGCTTTTTCAGGCTGTGCGATGAGGAATCCATGCACCGTCTCGTATCCCCAAAAGAGAGTCTGTTTGATCCGCGCGTAGCGGAACGTTTTCCCGTTTAGCATTTTGGTGGTCGGCTTTTTAGGTGTGATGCTGGCAATCTCGTAGGGAAATTGCGCCAGGAGGCCATGAAAATTGAGCGCGGCTTCCAGCGAAACGTAGGACGGTTCATAAAGGAAGTTGGCGACGCTGAAATCGTGGACGCGCCCACCGGCCAGCATGTATTTGTCCCGTTCGAGTTTCTGAAGAATGTGCTGTTTCGTCAGGCGGGACAAAAGCGAGAAGAAGGTTGCCTGTGGCAAATCCGCGCCGGACAGGTCTCGCAATGTCTTGGTTGTGAACAGAGCGAGAGGTGACTGGTAAAGTTTCTTCGTGATTGCCGCCAGATTGTACGTTTGCATATACTCTTGATTTTATAGAGTTTGTAGAAACGTGTCAAGAGGCGTTTTTTGCCTTTTTTTACTTCCTGCGGGAATTGGGGAAGCGCGGCTATAATTCGCGGGTCGGACGACTCAAGTCGTCACTACATGGAATACACTGATGACAAACTCCCTCGCCATCCTCGATTTCGGTTCCCAATACGCCCAACTGATCGCGCGCCGCGTGCGCGAGGCGCAGGTCTATTGCGAGTTGTTCCCGTGGGACGCGCCGCAGGAAAAAATCCTTTCCATCCAGCCGAAGGGATTCATCCTCTCCGGCGGACCGAAATCCGTCTACGAGACTGGCGCGCCATACATTCAGGATTTCATCTTGAAATCGGGACTTCCCATCCTCGGCATTTGCTATGGGATGCAGGCGCTCACCCACGCGCTCGGCGGACAAGTGGACTCGTCCGCGCACCGCGAATATGGATCCGCAGAAATTCAGCCGCTGATCCCCGGCACGATGCTGGACGTGTTGTCGAAAGTTTGGATGTCGCATGGGGATCGCATCACGCGCATGCCCGAGGGATTCGTCGCGCTGGCGAAATCGGGGAACAGTCCCTTCGCGGCGATGGGCGATTTCACGAGAAAATATTTCGGCGTGCAGTTCCATCCCGAAGTGCACCACACGCCGAATGGAATCGAACTGCTCAAACACTTCGCGATTGATATTTGCGAGGTCAAACCCGAATGGACGCCTGCCTCGATCATCGAAGATTCGGTGGCGAGAATTCGCACACAGGTTGGAAATGAGCGCGTGCTGGCGGCGGTCTCCGGCGGCGTGGACTCGTCTGTAGCGGCGGCGTTGGTGCACAAGGCGATTGGCGATCAGTTGGTGGCGGTGTTCGTGGACACAGGACTGCTGAGGAAAAACGAGGGCGAACAGGTCTCGTCTGCATTTCGCGAACATCTGCACTCGGAGTTAGTCGCGGTGGACGCGGCAGAGGAGTTCCTCGACGCGCTGAAAGGTGTCACCGACCCGGAGTCGAAACGGAAAATCGTCGGGGAGAAGTTCATCCGCATTTTTGAAACGCAGGCAAAACAACTCGGCCAGCCGAAGTTTTTGGTGCAGGGGACGATCTACCCGGATGTGGTTGAGTCGTCCGCACCGGATCGGAATAAAGCCGAGAGGATCAAGACACATCACAACGTGGGCGGACTGCCCGAGGATATGAAGTTCGAGTTAGTCGAGCCGTTGCGCTATCTGTTCAAGGACGAGGTGCGCTCCGTCGGCGAGGCGCTTGGGTTGCCTGAGTCGCTGGTTTGGCGGCAACCGTTCCCAGGTCCAGGGTTGACCGTGCGCTGTCTCGGGGAGGTGACGCCCGAGCGCGTGTCCCGTTTGCGGGCGGCGGATTTTATCCTGATCGAGGAATTGTCCAATGCGGGATTTTTGGGCAAGTCTCGTTCATCGGCAGTTGAACTGCCGATGGATTCGTCCAGCAGTTCAACTGCTGGACAACAAACTGCTGGACAACAAACTGCTGGACGAACGATGGTTTCGCAGGCGTTCGTGGTTTTGCTCCCCGTCCGCTCGGTGGGGGTGATGGGCGACCAACGCACGTACCAGGAAGCCGCCGCCATCCGCGCGGTGACAACGGAAGACTTTATGACCGCCGATTGGGCGCGCCTGCCGCACGACCTGCTGGCACGCGTGGCGAACCGCATCGTCAACGAAGTGGACGGAATTAATCGGGTGGTGTATGATATTACGAGCAAGCCGCCCGCGACGATTGAGTGGGAGTGAGACGATTTACGATTTACGATTTACGATTGACGATTGAACTCATGAAGAAAACAACGATCACAGAAAAACTTGAATACAGAAAAGCGCGGAGGACGCGGATTGGTTTCCGCGCGCTTCGCGGTCTGCGTGCTTCGCGATTTGCGTCTCTTCATCTCTCATCTTTCATCTTTCATCTTTCATCCTTCCTCTTTCTCCTTTCATCTTTCATCTTTCATCCTTCATCTTTCGCCTTCGCCCAAACCTCCGCCTACGCCGAGATCAGCGCGCCCGACGCGTCGGCCTTCCCGAAGATCTCCGCCCTGCTGGATGTGTACGATGCCAGCGGCCAGTTCGTGGGCGGGCTGAAACCGTCCGCGGTGGCCGCGCTCGAAGACGGGAACCCGCGTCCGGTCCAGGAATTGACCGAGGAGCCGGTCGGCGCGCAGATCGTGATCGGGGTCAATCCCGGCCCCGCGCTGGACGTCCGCGACGCCGAGGGAGTCACGCGCTACCAGCGCGTCCAGCAGATGCTGGGCGGATGGGCCGCCGCAAGGCGGGCGCGGCCGCCCGAAGCGGGCGACAACTTGAGCCTGGTCACCATGGCCGGGCCGCTCATCGCGCACACCACGCCCGAAGCCTGGCTCGCCAGTTTCGTGGCCTTCCAGCCGAATTTTCGCGCCACCACGCCCAACATCAAATCGCTGGCGTTCGCGCTCGACGCCGCGCTGGCCGCCACGCCGCAGGTGGGCATGAAGCGCGCCGTGCTGTTCATCACACCGCACATGGAAGACCCCGAACTGGAGGCCGCGCTCAAGACCATCGGCGAACGCGCGCTGGCCTCGCGCACGCGCATTAATATTTGGATGGTGGATGGCGAGCAGTATTTCGCGCATCCCAGCGCACTGCTCTTGCAGGCCATCGCCGCGCAGACGGGCGGATCTTTCATGGCCTTTTCGGGACGCGAGACCCTGCCCGACCCTGAGACGTATTTCTCGCCCCTGCGCCGCGTCTACCGCCTAACCTACGCCTCGTCCCTGACCTCGAGCGGCGACCACACCCTGAGCGTGGACGTGTCCCTCGACGGCGCGCCCGTCTCCTCCGCCCCGCAGACTTTTTCGATCAACGTTCTGCCGCCCAATCCCATTCTGGCCGCGCTCCCCGAACAGGTGACGCGCGCCGCGCCGCCCGACGAACCCTACAACACCGAAGTCCTCGTCCCCGAGGAACTGTCGCTCCAGATCGTTTTCGACTTCCCCGACGGCCACCCGCGTCCCATCGTGCGCGCCGCGCTCTTTGTGGATGGCGCCCTCGCCGCCGAAAACACCTCCGCTCCGTTCGACCGCTTCACCTGGGACTTGCGCGGCTACACCGTCAGCGGGCCACACCAGCTGAAAGTGGAGGCCACCGACAGTCTCGGCTTGAGCGGCGAAAGTCTCAGCCTGCCGATCACCGTCACCGTCACCCGGCCGCCTTCCGGCCTGGCTAATCTCTTGGCGCGCTATAGCAAATATATCGTTTGGAGTATCGTGGCGCTGGCCGGCCTGGTTTTGCTGGCCATCCTGTTCGGCAGCCGCCTGAGTCTCTCCCGGCGCAAACGCAAAGCCAGGCGACGGCAATATGCGGACCCGCTCACCCAGCCGATTTCTGCCGTTGTGGAACCGCCGACCGGGAAGAAGAAGACGCGGCGGACGAAACCGGACCAGGAGGCGGACGCGCCCGCCCGGCTCATCCGCCTCAACCCGGACGGCGAGCCGGCTCCCGTCGCCCCGATCCCGATCTCCGCCCCCGACCTGACCCTTGGCGCCGACCCCGTCCAATCGGCCTGCATCCTCGACGAACCGACCCTCTCGCCCCTGCACGCGCGCATCCAGCAGACTGAGGCGGGCTATGTAATTTCCGACCAGAATTCCGTGGCCGGGACCTGGGTGAACTACGAGCCGGTCACCCGCGAGGGGCATCCCCTAAAACACGGGGATAGAGTACACTTTGGGCATCTGGCATACCGTTTTGAGTTGAAGGATCCGCCAGTCATTCCTGAGCCAGTCCTAACTCCTGCCGAATCATGATCCGCACCCAGCGCGCCCACCTGCACGTTGCCGCCCTCAGCCATGCCGGTATGTCCGGCAAGAACAACGAAGACCGCTTCGCGGCGCTTTCGCACGTTCTCAGCACGGACGATCCCACGCCCTCGGTCTTTGCCGTGCTGTGTGACGGCATCGGCGGTCACCGCGCCGGGGAGGTGGCCGCGGAACTGGCGGTGGACCACATCAGCCACAAAGTCGCGGAAAGCAACGGGCGCGAGCCCCTTGCGATCATGGAAGAGGCCATCCATGCGGCCAGCGAGGCCATCGCACACCATTCCGCCTCGGACGATGAGCGTCACGGCATGGGCGCCACCTGCGCCTGCGTCTGGGTGATTGCCGACAAGTTATACACTGCCAGCGTGGGGGATTCGCGCATCTATTTTTTGCGCGGCGGCCAGATGCGCCAGGTGACCACCGACCATACCTGGGTGCAGGAAGCCATCGAGAAGAAGATCATCAAACTCGAAGACGCCCGCGACCACCCGAACGCGCACGTCATCCGCCGCTATCTGGGCTCGCTGAAACTGCCCGAAGTGGACTTCCGCCTGAAGCTGGGCGATTCCGATAACAGCGTACAGGCCATCAAAAACCAGGGCATGAGCCTCCAGCCGGAAGATACCCTCCTGCTCTGCTCGGACGGCCTGACCGACATGGTCTGGGCTGACGAGATTCACAAGATCCTCGTCGAAGCGGGCAGCCCGAAGGCCGCCGTGCAAAAACTGGTGGCGCAGGCCAACGAGCGCGGCGGGCACGACAATATCACCGTGATCGTGATCACCGTCCCCAAACCGCGTCCGCAACAGGAAAAGCGCAAGGGGTTGTGGGGTTGGTTGATGGGGGATTAGTCTGAGAGAGTGTCTGAAAAGTCATGTTTTCGCTAAATTGCGAAGCATCAATCGGATCA
>CAYJLS010000034.1:0-29715 GCA_964371065.1 uncultured Anaerolineaceae bacterium
CAAGATTATCTCCACTTCGTCAAACTTGTCGGTTTGAGGCGAAGCTTCGTTAGACTATTTACAGATTACTAATAGTCAATTAAATACATTGCCTAGCGAGATTTGTGAATTAACCAATCTAACTACGCTTAATATCTCTGGTAATCAACTAGATTCTCTTCCGATTGGATTCGAAAAGCTAACTCAATTGTCCGAGTTAAACATCAGGGGAAATCAATTTAGAGAGTTTCCAAATCAAATAACTCGTCTACCAAATCTTAAAAACCTTTACTTATCCGACAACCAACTCTCACATTTACCTAGTGAGATTAATGCACTTAGCAGTTTAACGGAACTGTACCTATCGAACTGCCAGCTTGCATCACTTCCCCCAGAAATCGGCGGGCTTTCGAATTTAATTGAATTAAGTTTATCAAACAATCAGTTTCAGATATTTCCAGAAGGAATTTTCGGGCTTCAAAAACTGGCGAAACTATACTTATCCAATAATCAATTGGCAGATCTCCCCAACTCAATTGTCGGACTCAAAAACTTAGAAGAGCTTGATCTTTCAGAGAATCAATTCACTTCCATCCCAGCAGAAGTTGCACAACTTACCAACTTGACAGTATTGAACCTAAGCAAGAATCGTCTCAAAGTACTTCCCCCAGAAATCGGCAGGCTTACGAATTTAATTGAATTAGGTTTATCAAACAATCAGTTTCAGATGCTTCAAGCAGAGATTTTCGGGCTTCCAAAACTGGCGAAACTGTATCTGTCTCAAAATCAATTGAAAGATCTACCCAGTTCAATTGGTGAACTCAAAAACTTGGAAGTGCTTAATATCTCGGATAATCAATTCACATCCATCCCAGAGGAAGTTGCACAACTCACCAACTTGAAAGAATTGAATCTGAACAGGAATCACTTTAATTTATTTCCGCCCACGATCGTTGGAATTCCTAATCTTTCAAAACTCTATTTATCTAATAATCAATTATCCAGCATCCCCAACGAGTTAGGTAGAATTAAAAACTTGACTATACTTGATTTATCGGGTACTCAAATCGATTCGCTCCCATCAGAAATTGAAAACTTATCTGAGTTGCAGGAACTTATACTCTCTAATAATCAACTTGGCAATCTGCCAAAAGGTGTTACTACGCTATCAAACCTGAGTAAACTGGATCTTTCCAAAAATCAACTATCTGTATTACCGGCTGACATCGGAACATTCTCAAAATTGATCGAACTAAATTTATCAGACAATCAGCTTAGTATTCTTCCTGATGAAATCGAGAACCTCCTAAATCTTAAAACTCTAATTTTGTCAAACAATCAATTCACATTCGTACCAGAAGGGATTACGAAACTCTCTAATTTGGAGAAATTATATTTGAGCAATAATCGGTTAAAAAAACTTTTGGAACAAATTTCAAATCTATCTAATCTAAGAGAGTTTGCAATTACAGGAAATCAAATCACAAGTCTGCCAAGTTCTATCTCGCAATTTACTAGACTCACCATATTTTATGCGGTCAATAATTCCCTTACCGATATACCACATGAATTAGGATCCCTTTCACATCTAGAGGAACTTTACTTAAATGCCAACCAAATTTTGGCTTTGCCAAAAGAAATAGAGCAACTAAAAAACTTAAGAATTCTAAATCTTTCTGAAAATCAATTTTCGGTTTTCCCTACTGAAATTTTATCTGTAAAAACCCTCGAAAAGTTGACAATTGATGATAATAAATTAACTTACTTGCCCAAAGAAATCAACCAACTAACACAACTAACAAATCTTTCAATTGCGAGCAACTTGCTTAGTGAGCTTTCTTGCGACATTTGTAAAAACTCCAATCTAATTGAGCTTAATATTTCCTGGAATCGGATTACCGTCTTACCCATTGAAATTGGGCAACTCAAAAATCTTGAAAAGTTAAACCTATCAGGCAATCAGTTGGACTCTCTTCCTAGTGAAATAGGGAATTTGAGAAGTTTGAAAGAATTAGATATCAGCATTAATAGGCTGACTAGTTTGACATCACATATCACAGATCTTAGTAGTTTACAATTGCTTGATATTTCAAGTAATCGGTTAACTAATTTGCCCGATAAAATTCATAAACTTCAAAACCTTCAATTCTTGGATATTGCAAATAACCGATTAATCGCTCTACCAAATGAGATCTGTGAACTCGAACAATTATCGAATCTTAGGGTTAATAATTTCGATTTCCGCGGCAACAATAAGTTGACCAAGCTTCCCTTGGAAATTTATAAACTAAAGAATCTTACCGAATTAAATTTGCGGGGTAATCCACTTCCTATTCCACCTGAAATAATTAATAAGATATATGCCCCTCAATCAATTTTGAACTTTCTGTTTTCACTTGCAAACAAACAGAAGAATTCTCTTAACGAGATTAAACTGGTTTTTATTGGCCAAGGCTCTGTTGGAAAAACATCCCTTGTTCACAGAATCCTTTTTGATACTTATAGCTTGACTGACATTAGTATGACAAAAGGTATATCTATAAAGCAATGGAGCACTTTTATTGAGAAAAATGCAGGGCTAGAAACATGCGAAAAAGATATTGTTCGATCAGAAATTCAAATCAACATTTGGGATTTTGGTGGACAGGAAATAATGCATGCCACCCACCAATTCTTTTTAACCGAGAGAAGTCTGTATATCCTAGTGATAGATACTCGACTAACCCAAGAGGAAAATCGTATTGAATACTGGCTCAAAATAATTCAATCGTTTGGTGGCAATTCACCAGTGTTAATAGTTGGTAATAAAATAGATCAAAAGCCCTTAGATATTGATAGCTCGGGTCTAAAGAAGAAATATCCTAATATTGCTGATGTTCTTTCAACTTCGGCAGTAACAGGTGAAGGGGTAGATACATTGAAATCAGCAATTATGTTGCAGATCAAAAAAATACCCCACATTTACGATGAATTGCCAGAAACTTGGCTAACTGTCAAAACACACTTGCGTAAGCTCGGTGATGAAAAGAATTACATTACCTATGATGAATACTGTAATTTGTGTTCTTTTAATGAGATCACAGATCATATTAATCAAAATACTTTGATTGGTCTATTACATGATCTCGGGGTTGTGTTGTTCTTTCGTGACGATCCCCGCCTCGAATCTCTCGGCATTCTCAATCCGCAGTGGGTCACGAACGGGGTCTACAAAATACTCAACTCCCATGCCTTGTTTCAAAACAAAGGCGTGCTCACCACCTCCATGCTCGATGAGATTCTCAACCTGCCCGAATATCCGCGCGGCAAACGGCTCTTCATCGTGGACATGATGAAAAAGTTCGAACTGTGCTACGACATTGAGCCCGATAAAACCTTCCTCGTCCCTGACTTGCTCCCCAAAGACGAACCCGCCGAACTGAAATTCAACGGCGTCCCTGCTTTTGAGTATGCCTATCCCGTTTTGCCATCCAGCGTCATCACCCGCTTCATTGTCCGCATGAACCAGAAGATTGATGGTGGCTTTGTCTGGCGCACGGGCGTGGTTTTGAAAATTGGCGAAAATAAAGCGCTGGTCAAGGCTGATATTGAAGACCGCAAAATCACCATCGCCATTGATGGTCTTGAACACACCCGCCGCGACGCCCTGTCCGCGATACGGTATCAGTTGGATGAGATACACAATTCAATTAAGGGATTAAATCCGCAGAAGATGGTGCCAATTCCCAACGCACCTAATGCTGAACCAATTGAATACGATTATCTACTCATGCTGGAACGCGAAGGACAGGAAACACACCTGGTCAAAGATGGATCACGGCTGGTCAAAGTCAACGTGCGCGAAATTCTCAGCGCAATCGAAAACGAATCCCAAAGAAAAGAAATTGGAGGCAATGTGACAAACATCTATATTGGCGGTAACGTACAAGGCAGTAACATCATTTCAGGGGACAATAACGTGGTGACACAAAACATTCGAGACAGCTTCAACAAAGCAGACTCGGCAGATATTCAGGCTGAACTGAAAGAAACCCTGAAGCAGCTCGCCACGGCTGTGGAAGCCATGAGTAAATCGCTCCCTGCAGAGCAAGCAACCGAAGCAGCCGAAGATTTTGGCAAGTTGGTTGAAGAAGCCACCAAACCCAAGCCGAATAAGAAATGGTATTCTGTGAGCGTTGAAGGATTGATCAAAGCGGCAGAAAATTTGGATAAAATTGGGGAGCCTGTGATCAGTCTGTCAAGAAAGGTCTTGTCCCTGCTGACGGCTGGCGTCATTAAGTAGCAAATTCTTAATTGGTTGTAAGGAATTGAACCGTATGCCTCGTAAACGAAAAACATCATCCCTGCCCATTGGAGTGGAGTTACTGCGCTCCACCTTCGTCGTCAATAACACAACAAAAACATTCCATACCCCCGCAGTGGAAAAGATCACGGATGAAGCCATGCCCCTCTTACACGCTGGAAAAGGCGCGCAGGCGGAAGTCCTTTTCCGCAAGGCGCTCACGCTCGAGCCAGTTCAGCCCGACCTGCTCAACAATCTGGCGCAGGCTTTGGAACTTCAGGGGCTTGTAGATGATGGGTTGTGCATTAGCGAAACAATTCTCATTCTTTTTCCCGATTATCTTTTCGCCCGCGCGACATTGGCGACTGCCGCCATGCGTGACGGCGATTACGAAGACGCGCTTGAACTGCTTACGCCCTTGTTCTCGCGCCGCGAATTTCACATTAGCGAATACAATGTGCTTTGCTCCGCGTTGATTGAATTTTCCCTTTTGACGGAGCAATATCATTCGGCGCGCGTCTGGTTTGACACGTGGTCGCAGCCCGATCCTAAAAATCCCAAACTGGATTTTTACAGGGAAACGCTCCAAAAGATCAACGCATGAAAGAGTTACGCTATGACTTTTAAAACCAACGACTCCGCATGGACAACCAAAGGCGGGACGCTGAGTCACAAATCCGCTGAAAAAGAATTTGGCTTGACCTTCGATGAAATTATCGCGGGCATCCGCGCGGGTAAATTGCAATATCGTGAAAACAGCATTTATGGAGCCCCGTTCCTGAGATTGATCCGCAGTGAAGTGGAAGCGCTGGTCAGCGAAAAGCACGGAAAAGACTACTTGAGCAAAAAGAAATGGAAGAAGGAACTGGCTGAGATCAACAAAACCCTGAAACAATTAAAAGCGCAAACACTTTCACTGGAAAGCAGAAAAGCGGAACTTCTGGAACTTTTAGATTGAAACTCTCTACCGTACATCCCGTCATTGCGAGGGCGTACTCGCCCGAAGCAATCTCGCTCACAATATTAGAGATTGCTTCGTCGCAACGAACGCTCCTCGCAATGACGAAATATACTCGTATTTGTACGGTAGGGAGGATTGAAAGAGAATCTGTAAACAGAACGGTCAATATCCACACCACCCCCAAACCAACGCCTACCTACGCAACACGCAATATGCTCTACGCCAACTCTCAACTAAAATATCCCCATGCCTCCCCTCACCACCCTCATCTTCGACTTCGGCGGTGTGCTCATCGAATGGGACCCGCGCAATTTATATCGCCGCTACTTCGAAGACTCGGAGGCCATGGAACAGTTCCTGGAGGAGGTGGACTTCATGGAATGGAACGCCAAGCAAGACAGGGGCCGTCCCTTTGCGGAGGGCGTGGCCGAACTCTCGGCAAAGTTTCCCCAGCACGCGGGACTTATCCAGGCTTTCCACGATCACTGGGAGGAGTCCATCGGCGAACCGATCACGGCTACCATTGAAATCGTTCAACGACTCAAGCAGGCAGGCTGGCCCGTGTATGGATTGAGCAACTGGTCCAGCGAAACCTTCCCGATCACGCGCCGCAAGCACAACTTCTTCGATATTCTGGACGGCTATCTGATCTCAGGCGAGGTCAACCTGGCGAAGCCCGACCCTGCCATTTTCCAGCTCCTGCTGGACAAGATCGGCCGCACCGCGCAGGAATGCCTGTTCATTGACGACTCCCCCGCCAATATCGAAGCCGCCCGGAAGTTGGGCATGACCGCCATCCACTTTCAATCGCCCGCGCAACTTGAGAGGGAATTGAAAACTCTGCAAATCCTGTAACGGGTAAAATAACGGGTAGTCATGAATTCGACATCCGTCACATCCCGTCATTGCGAGGTCGGTGCTCTTTCGACCGAAGCAATCTCCTCATTGAACCGAGGGATTGCTTCGCTTCGCTCGCAATGACGGCGAGTTGCACAGAGGACTCCATGAGCCTGATCCCTGAAATGCTCCCCGCCATCGAGACCGAACTCCAGCGGCAGGTCGCGCGCCTGGACGAGCCGCGCACGCGTCCCTTCCACGAAATGCTCACCTACCATCTGGGCTGGACGGGCGCAGGCGCAGGCCCCGATGCGGCGGGCAAACGCGTCCGCCCGCTGATGGTCTTGTTGACAACCGCATCCTGTGGCGCAAATTGGCAATTTGCGTTACCTGCCGCATCCGCTGTCGAACTCGTCCACAACTTCTCGCTGATCCACGACGATATCGAAGACAACAGCGACAAACGCCGCGGGCGGACGACCGTCTGGAAGAAGTGGGGCATCGCGCAGGGGATCAACGCGGGCGACGGGCTTTTCGTGCTATCTAACCTCGCGCTCGCGGACCTCGAAGCGGGTTACCCGGCCCCGACCGTCCTGCGCGCCGCGCAGATTCTCCACGCCACCTGCCTCGACCTGACGCGCGGCCAGTTCCTCGACATCTCTTATGAAGAGCGCGCCGGCCTGGGCGTGGAGGATTACTGGCCGATGGTCAGCGGCAAGACCGCCTCCCTGCTCTCGGCCTGTTGCCAGATCGGCGCGTTGCTCGGCGGCGCGGACGAGGCGCGGCAGGAGGCGTACCGCGCCTTCGGCCACTATCTCGGTCTCGCCTTTCAGGTGGAGGATGATATCCTCGGCATCTGGGGCGACGAGGCGCTGACGGGCAAGTCCGCGGCCAGCGATTTGGTGGAGGGGAAGAAGTCGTTGCCCGTCCTGTTCGGGTTGGAGAAAAAAGGGGAGTTCGCCAAACGCTGGTCGCAGGGACCGATTCGGGCGGAGGAGGTGGGGGCGCTGGCAAATCTCCTGAAAGCGGAATCCGCCCAGAGGTCCGCGCGCGAGGCGGCGCGTCAGATGACCGACCTGGCGCTATCCAATCTGCAAGTCGCAAATCCGCAGGGCGAGGCAGGCGAGTCCCTGAAAATGTTGGCGGATAAACTACTCCAGCGCGGCGCTTGACACGCCCTCCCGCGCTGGCTATAATCTTCGTCTGCAAGCGGGTGTAGTTCAGTGGTAGAACGCTTGCTTCCCAAGCAAGATATCGTGGGTTCGAGTCCCATCACCCGCTCCATGTTTAAAACGCCGAGTCTCCCCGACCCGGCGTTTTTGTTTTGCAAGGTTGCTGTTATGAAAGAATTTTCCCTGGCAGTTAGAATCAGCCTCGGAGCGCACATGACCAAAAAAAGCATCATCCTGTACGTGGAAGATAATTTTGATAACCGCGTCCTGATCCGCCGCGTGCTGGAAGCCGAAGGCTACGAGGTGGCCGAAGCCAGCAACGCCGAAGACGCCATGCGGAAGATCCAATCCGTGCGGCCAAACCTGATCCTGATGGACATCAACATGCCCGGCTCGGACGGTTACGCCCTGACCGCCCGCATCAAGGCGACCCCGGGGTTTGCCTCCGTTCCGATTGTGGCGGTCACCGCCAACGTGATGCGCGGCGACCGCGAGAAATCGCTGGAGGCGGGTTGCGACGGCTACATCCAAAAACCGATTGACATTGACATCCTGTCCCAGCAGATCGAGCGATTCCTGGCGAGGCAATCCAATGGCTGAACCCTCTGTCACCGACTCCCAACCCATGCGCCGGCAGAACATCCCAAACGAGACCACGGTGCTGGTGGTGGAGGATAACGTCTCCAACTTCGTGCTGATCGCGCGCATGTTGGGCTATTTGGGAATCCATTGCGAATGGAAGACATCCGGATACGAAGTGGTGGAATACGCCGACACGCTCCCTCACCTGGATTTGATCCTGATGGACATCCGCCTGCCCTACGAGGATGGGTACGGCGCGTTGCAAAAAATTCGCTCGGCCGAACATTTGAAATCCATCCCGATTGTGGCGGTCACTGCCGAAGCCAGCCAGGAGCAGATGAGAAAGGCCCGCGAAGCGGGCTTCGACGGCTTCCTCGGCAAACCACTCGACCCGGACCGTTTCCCCGATCAGATCCGCAGAATCTTGGGCGGTGAACGGGTCTGGGAATACGCATAACCCACGATGAGCGCATTCTCCATCCCCCCGAAAAGTAACGACAGACAACAACCCAGGTCGGGCAGTTTGGCGCGCAGGCTAATTTGGACGCTGGTGATTTTCACGTTCATCCCGCTGACCCTGATGGCCGGGGCGGCCTATTTTCGGACGAGGCAGTTACTGGAAGAGCAGGTGGTGACGCAAATGCAGAACCAGGTCACCACGGAAATGAATGCGGCGCAGAACGCGCTGAAGGTGAAACACATCCGGCTGGACCGCATCGCCCGCCGTCCGGATTTTGCCAGCGCGATGAGCACGCTCCTGGGCGAAGGCCGCGACACATTCGCCTTCAACGCGGCGCGCAACCAGGTCATCTCTATTTTCGAGGAACTCAACCGCGAGGCAGGCGCCCTGGTCTTTAATCTGTACTTCGTTGCCGACGAGAACGGGGTGGTTTTGGCGGCCAGCAACCCAATCTGGGAAAATACTTCCCTTGTCGACGCGCCGTTGTATGCCAAATTACGGGAAGCGAATAACCAGTCCTTCGGGGTATATGATTTCATCCCGTTCTATCCCGAACAATTCAGCCTGGTGACCGTGGGACAGTATCGCACAACCGACGGAGCGGCGCGCGCAACGCTTGTCGGACTTTCCGACGAGCAGTCCGCGCAGGCCATCCTCAAATCCCTCGTGGATGTGACGCCTCTCTCCCGCGCCTATTTTGTCCCCGACTATGGCGATTACGTGGGTCTCGACCCATACACCGGGGGCCTGCAAAAATTCCTTTCCGCCGCCGGGCAAAGGGAAACGCTGGACAAGGCCTTTGCGCCGATGATGGAACCCGGTGCGGACTTAATCCCATCCACCGTGAAATATATCAACGAGGTCGGCGCGCCGGTCATCGCACAGGCGGTCTGGCTGGAAACGCTGAACAGCGGGGTTGTGGTGGAAGTGCCGGCTGAATCCATTTTCGGGCATCTCAACAGCCTGATCCCCTTCACCTTTATCGTTTTTAGCGCGGCCATGGCCGCCATGGCGCTGGTCATCAGTTGGGGCACGAATCGGGTGGTCAAGCCCATCCTTTCGCTGGCAGATATCACCAGCCGCTTCGCCCAGGGAAACCTGGAGGAACGCGCCGCCGTGCAGAGCAATGACGAGGTGGGCCTGCTGGCCGCCTCCTTCAACCGCATGGCAGACCAGTTAAGCGAAACGTACCACTCCCTGCGGGAACAGGTGGAACAGCGCACGCGCCAGATCCGCACGGCGGCGGAGGTGGCGCAGGGGCTGACCACCTCCTTCGATCTCGATGAACTTTTGCAGACGACCGTCCGCCTGATCGTGGAACGCTTCGGGTTTTATCACGCCGGGATTTTCATGATCGACTCCACCGGGAGGCGCGCCTCGTTACGCGCCGCGCACGGCCCGTCCGCCGAGGAAATGCTAAAACGCGGCCACCAGCTCGAGGTCGGGTCTGACTCGATTGTCGGGTGGGCGTCCGCCAATTTGAAGCCGCGCGTCGCCGCGGACGTGGACCAGGATCCGGTCTACCGAAAAAATCCTTTGCTCCCCGCTACGCGCGCCGAGGCGGGCATTCCGATTGCGTTGGGTGAAGTCGCGCTGGGCGTGCTGGACGTGCAAAGCGCCGAGCCGCAGGTGTTCGACGAGGAGATGGTCATCGTCCTGCAGACGCTCGCCAACCAGATTGCGGCGGCCATCCATAATGCCGTCCTCACGGACAGCGCCAAAATAGACGCGCCGGAGGCCGAACGGGTGTACCGTCTCAGCCACGAGATCGCCCAAGCCGCTTCGGAGGAGGAGGCGCTGGCGGCGCTCGGACGCGTGATGAAGGAATCACTGCACCCATCCATTGTGATACGTTTGAATGAACAGGGGGCGGAGATCGTCTCGATCAATAATCCCATCCGCGAAGTCAGGGCCGGCGCGCTTCAAAAACTGACCGTCAAAACGCAGGATGTCTCCCGCCAGATGCATGCGCCCGTACTGGTCAACGATTTGGGCAAGGCCGAAAACCTGCCCGCAGGTTTGGCGCGCCCCTTGCGCGAAATTGGATGCAAGAGCGGCGCGTTCCTGCCCGTCTTCACGCAGGGACAACCCCGCGCGATGGTATTGATCGGCGAACAACCCGGCCAGCCCCTGACCAGCCAGGCGGTGCGTCCGTACGCCAACATCGCCAGCCTGTTGAGCGCGACCCTGGAAAAAATTAAAACATTGCGGGATTCGCAAACCCGCCTGACCGAGTTGGAAGCGCTGGCTTCATTCAACCAGGCGGCTTTATCGTCCAATGATGTTAATGTCTTTTATGCCACCCTGCAGGCCCAGGTGCAACGCGTGATCGGGAATTACAGTTTCGTGGTGGCCCTGTACGATGAGAAAACCAACTCCATCAGCATTCCGTATTCTTACGAGGAAGGCAAGATCCAAAACATCGAGACCTTCCCGCTGGGCGAAGGGCTGACCTCGGTTCTGATCAACACCCGCCGCCCGCTGCTGCTGGCGGAGGATACCGAAAAACAGGCGCTGGCGCTGGGCGCCAAGATCCACGGCAAATCCGCCAAATCCTGGATGGGCGTTCCCCTGCTCGTAAACGAGCAACCGATCGGGGCGCTGATCGTGCAGGACCCGGAGCGTGAACTGCGCTTCAATGAACGCGACCTGCGCTTCCTGAACGAGTTGGGAAAACAAATGGCGGGTGTGATCCAGAACGTGCGCCTGCTGGATCAAAGCCGGCGCGGGACACTGCAACTTCAGACCGCGGCCGAAATTGCCCGCGACATCAGCGGCTCGCTCAACCTGGACGAATTGCTGTTGCGCGCCGTCAACCTGATCCGCGAACGCTTCGAGTTCTATCACGCCGGCATCTTCCTGCTCGACCTGCACGGCGAATTCGCCGTGATCCGCGAGGCCACCGGCGAAGCCGGCGCGCAGCTCAAGCGCATGGGACACAAACTGGGCGTCGGCTCGAAATCCATCGTCGGTTACGTCTCCGGGCGCGGCGAGACGCTGGTGGTGAGCGACACATTGAAAGACGCCACCTACTTCGCCAACCCCATCCTGCCGGACACGCGCTCCGAAGCCGCCATCCCACTCAAGGTGGGCGAGCGCATCCTGGGCGTGCTGGACGTGCAAAGCATCCAGCCGTACGCCTTCAACGAGGAGAACCTGCGCACGCTCCAGATCCTGTCCGACCAGTTGGCGGTGGCGGTGGTCAACACGGAATTATTCGCCGAAACCCAGGAACATCTCTCGGAGCATCGCCTGCTCCATCACATCACCACCTCCGCCGCCTCGGGCGCCACGCTGGAAGAGGCGCTGGAGGCCGCCGTCCAGGGTCTGCAAGTGACGCTGGGCGGCGACCGCGTCTCCATCCTGCTGGTTGACAACGAACGCAAGAACCTGGAACTGCGCGCCTGGGTGGGCTATTCAGAGGACGCCGCCAGCGTGCGCCTCCCGATCGGCACGGGCATCACGGGCTGGGCCGCCGCGCATCGAAAACTCCTGCGCGTGGACGATGTGACCAACGACCCGCGCTACGTCTCGGTCAGCGCCAACACGCGTTCCGAACTCGCCCTCCCGTTGCTTTACCGCAATGAACTGTTGGGCGTGTTAAACGTGGAAAGCGAACAGGTGGCGGCTTATTCAGAAAACGACGAGGAAATGCTCGGCACGCTGGCCGGCAGTTTGGCGGCCATCATCGCCAACGCCCGCCTGCTCGACCAGATCCGCCGACAGGCTGAACACGAGCGGCAACTTTTCGAAGTGACCGGCAAGATCCGCCGCTCCACCGATGTGCAGGCCATCCTTGCGACCACCGCCGGTGAAATTACAAGAGTCATCGGCGCGCGCCGCCTGCAGATCAAGATTAATGCGGCAAAACAAGAGGCCGGTTCTGCGACGGAGGCCCCAAAGGTTGGCATGCATGAATCCCAATAGAACCCAAACCGACTCCATACAGAGTACCTTCGTTGACCGCCTGTTAAAGCGCTCCGGCGGTAAGTATTTGCTCCTGGCCACTCTCGTCACACAGGCGCTGACCAACCTGTTGATCATCCCGATGGCGGCTGCGGTCCAATTCAACGCCGAACTCAGCGCCGAACAATTCTCCGCGTCCCTCTGGATGATGTTCCTGCTCGTCTCCATCAGCAACGCCGTGCTATTGCTGGCCGTCTTCCTCATGAACCGCAATGCCTTTCGCCGCCTTGAGCAATGGATGCGGCAAAAGTCCCTGTCGAGAGACACGCCCGAGGAATTCAACGCCTGGCGCGAGATTACAGCCCTACCCTGGCGCTACAGCCTGGCGGCGGTTTTGACCTCCTTTGGGATCGTGGTTATCCCGCTCATCGCCTACCAGTTTTTCGGCCTTAAAGCGAATACCGACCAGCTTGGGTACACCCTGCTGGGCGGAATTATATCGGCGTTCGCCATTATCTCCGCAGGCGCCATCCTACTCGAACGCCTGCTTCTCCCCGCCAGCGAAATCCTTCTGCCCGCATCTTTTGAAGCGCAAATCGGGCATGTCGGCGGCCTGAAAATCCGCGGAAAACTTCTGGCGCTCGTCCTGGCGCTGATCGTGATCGGCGTTTCCGTGATCGGCCCGGTCGGCTACCATGAAATCGTGGAAATGTCCAAAGGAGAGAAACTCGATACCGCCCTGCAGGAATACCAGGGACTGGCCCTTTTTGCAACCGCGCTCGTACTCGTCTTTGCCGCCGCATTGACCTTTATGGCCGCCAAAGTGTTTTCCGATCCCTACCGCCAATTGGTGGAAGTCTTCCAAAAAGTGGAGCAAGGCGACCTGAAACAACGCGCCCGCGTCATCGCGTCCGACGAGGCCGGTGAGCTGGAAATCTATTTCAACCGCATGGTCTCGCGCCTCGAAGTGCTGCAAGGCTCCCTCGAACAACAGGTGGCCGAGCGCACCGCCCAGTTGTCGGCGGTGAACGAGGTCGGGCGCGCCGTCGGCGCGATCCTCGACCCGGACGAACTGATCGCAAAAGTCACCAGCCTGATCACCGAGCGCTTCGGGCATTACTATTCCGCCATCTTCCTGATGGACCAGACCGGCAAATGGGCGGAATTGAAAAACGCCACCGGCGAGGCGGGACGCGTCCTGCGCGAATCGCGCCACCGGCTGGCAGTGGACAATAAAAGCATGGTGGGGACGGCCGTCAGCGAGCGACAGGCGCGCATCGCCCTGGACGTTGGGGCGGAACCGGCCCGATTCAACAATCCCCTGCTCCCCTACACCCGCTCCGAGATCGCCCTGCCGCTCGCCATCGGCGAACGCGTCATCGGCGCGCTGGATGTCCAGTCCACGCGCGAAGCCGCGTTTGGGCAGGAGGATATTGAAACCTTCCAGAACGTGGCCAACCAGGTGGCGGTGGCGCTTGAAAATGCGCGCCTCTTCCAGGAGACCAACCGGCAGGTGCAGGAGTTGCAAACCGTCCAACGCCAATACCTGCGCGAGGCCTGGACCTCCCTGGCGGCCAGCGAAGGACTTGAATACGGCATCGGGGACGAAACCCCGTCCGCAACGGAAACAACCATGAACGTCCCGCTTGCGTTGCGTGACGAGGTGATTGGTCAGATCAATCTTTCGGGCAACGAGGAGTGGTCGCCCGAGGAGCGCGCCTGGGTCGAATCCGTCGCCACCCAGGCCGCCATCGCGC
The DNA here is from genome assembly GCA_964371065.1 of uncultured Anaerolineaceae bacterium. Lineage (GTDB taxonomy): Bacteria > Chloroflexota > Anaerolineae > Anaerolineales > Villigracilaceae > Denitrolinea. The sequence goes on from CAYJLS010000034.1 coordinate 13,937, forward strand.
TCGAAAATGCGCGCCTGATGGATGAAAGCCGCAAACAGGCCGGCATCGAGCGCACCGTGGCCGAGATCACAACGAAGATCTGGGCCGCCAACACGGTTGGGGGCATCCTGCAAACCGCCGCGCAAGAGATCGGACGGGCGCTCAATGGTTCGGAAGCGACGATTGAATTGCAGGTGGAAGAGCAAGGAGCGGCTAAGAATGAATAGACGTTCGCGTTTCCTGCCCCTGCGCGCGAAACTGGCGCTCGGATTTGCCCTGCTGTTCATGGTGGCTTCTGGATTGACCACTTTTATCTATTATCAAAACGCACGGGCGCAGTTGCAACACGACATTCGCGACCGCCTGCGGGACGCGGTGTCCATCGGCGCGTTGCAAGTGGATGGCGCGGCGCACTCGCAACTGACCGATCCGTCCCAGGAAGGCGGCCCGGTCTATTTGCCGCTGAAAAAAGCCCTGCAACAAGTCCGCGACGCCGGCACAAACATCCGCTTCGTTTACACCATGCAACAGGACGCGCAAGGCAACATCATCTTCATTGTGGATGCGGAAGAGACCGAAGAGGATGTGTCCCATTTGGGCGACATCTACGATGATGCCAGCCCCTGGCTGATGGTTAATTTTTCATCCATCCAGGCGCCGGTGGTTGAAGACGAAATGTACACCGATAAATGGGGCACCTGGCTGACGGGTTACGCCCCCTTCTACACCCCGGACGGGCGCCGCGAAGGTTTGCTCGGCATGGACATCTCAGCCGACTATGTTCTCGCACAGGAGAGAACAGTGCTCGTGCGGGCATTGCTGACTTTCTTCGGGGCCATTATAGGAGGCTCCATCGTCGGCTGGATCCTCGGCAATACACTGACGAGGTCAATCTCAAAACTAACCGAGGGCGCGGAAATTCTTGCCAGCGGCAACCTGGCGCACCGAGTCCAGATAAAGACCCACGATGAGGTGGAAATCCTGGCCGATGCGTTCAACTCCACCGCCGGGAAATTAAGCGGCCTGGTGACCGGCCTGGAACAACGCGTGGAGGAACGCACCACCGCGCTCTCCCGCAGGACTTCGCAACTCCAGGCGGCCACACAGGTTGCCCGCCAGGCAGCGGCCATCAAAGACACAGCCACCCTGTTGAACGATGCGGTTCGCCTGATATCAGATCAGTTCGACTTTTACCATGCCGGCATCTTCCTGCTGGATGAAAATAACGAATACGCCATCCTGCAAGCGGCCTCCTCCGAGGGCGGACAAAAGATGCTGGAACGCGGCCATCGCCTGCAAGTGGGAGGCCAGGGCATTGTAGGATATGCGGCCGCCCAAAAACGTCCGCGCATCGCCCTGGACACCGGGGCGGATGCCCAGTACTTCAACAACGCGGATCTCCCCCTGACCCACTCCGAGGCCGCCTTACCGCTCATCGTGCGCGACCGTGTAATCGGCGTACTCGACATCCAATCCGACAAATCAAACGCGTTCACGCAGGATGATCTGGATACCTTCCAAGCCCTTGCAGACCAACTCGCGCTGGCAATTGACAACGCCAGGCTTTTCGGGGAAACGAACACCGCCATGCGCGCGATGGAACAAATAACGACCGAACACGTGCGGCAAACCTGGACGGAAACACTTGGCCGACAAGAATTGGCCTACGCCTATACCCCGCTCGGCATCCACCCCCTGGTAGAAAAAAGCGCCAGGGAACCCGACTCGCAGGCATTGCAGGCCTCCATCACATTGCACGATCAAAAAATCGGCGTCATCAAAATCAAGCGCAAGGAGCAAAACTGGCATCCCCGCGAACAGGCCATGCTGGAAGAAATCGCGACCCAGGTGGGACTCGCCCTGGAAAACGCCCGCCTGCTCGAAGAGACGCAGGAGCACGCCCACCGCGACCAAATGGTTGCCGCCGTTTCCACTCGCATGCGCGCAACGCTCGATCTGGAGACCATCCTGCAAACCGCCGCCCGCGAACTTCAACGCGGACTTAACCTGAAAGAAGCAGAAGTTCGCCTGGGCCTGCCCGGAGCGGGGAAGGACGCTACAGAAAAACCGGAAGCCAAACTGCCGAAGAGGAGTGAACCATGATAGCGCGCAGATTTGGGCCGCTTAGTCTTCGCGCCAGGCTGATTCTGAGCAGCATATTAATCACTGGCAGCGCAATCGCAGGAATGGGATACTACGTGTATTATCGCGCGCAACAAGCAAATGCCTATCTGACAAATCAACTGGATGAAAGTGTCCGCCAGCAGGCAGAGGATAAATTAATTGCCGCCAGTACTGAACAGGCCGCCGCGCTTGACAGCTTCTTTAGTTCCATGAGAAAAGATATCTCGACCATTGGGGCGACCACGGCGAAATTAATTTCCCAGGAGGCGGCGCTCAATAACACTGATTATTGGAACGCATCCCAGGCGTTAAGTCGTTTGCCGAACGGAAGCTGGGACAACCCCAATACCGAAACGGCCTCCGTGTTTATCCCCGCCAAGGTCGAACTTACGGACAGCCTAATATCGGAACTGAATACAATCAGGCAATTAGATTTTGTTGCATCTACGGTACTTGAAGCAAATCCGGATATCGTTGCCCTTTACTTTGGCGGCGTCTCTGGAGAGACACTCTACTATCCGAACATTGACCTGGCAGCCATCGTCCCGCCCGACTTTGACGTGACGAAACGGCCATGGTTTGTTAAAGCCGCGCCGGCGCAAAATCCAGATCACAAAGCCGTCTGGTCAGACCCTTATCTGGACGCCGCGCTGCATGGCCTGGTCGTTACCGCCAGCATCCCCGTATTTGACTCGGCGGGAAACTTTCGCGGCGTGGCTGCCGAGGATATTCAACTTAACAGAATTACGGACATCGTTTCCAATATTCACGTTGGACAGACAGGCTACGCATTCCTGATCGACCAAGGCAAGCGATTGATTGCAATACCCGAGGCCGGCTATAAGAGCCTCGGAGTCGCGCCAGATACACTTCCCCTGGGTGAAGTCCTGGATCAGACAAAGGTTTCCATTCAAGTTCCTCCAGAATTCTGGGCAGCGCTGGCCAAAATGGCTTCGGGTCAAAGCGAGTTGGAAACCATGCCGATCAATGGCGTAGAGCATTTTGTTGTTTATCGGTCAGTTCCAGAAACGGGCTATAGCCTGGCGATCATTGTCCCGACGCAGGAACTGCTTGCGGGGGCCGTCAGCGTCAGGGAGCAGGTTGCCCAGGTGACAAAAAACACCCTTACAGCAAGCATCTTCCTTGTAGGCGCGATTCTAATCGTTGCCTTACTCGCCGCAGTTGGGATGGGTAACAGCCTCACAAAACCGCTGAACGCGTTGACGAAGACAGCCGGGGAAATTGCAGGCGGCAACCTCAACGCGGAAGCAAAAGTGCATGGACAGGATGAAATCGGCGCATTGGCCCGCGCATTCAACAGCATGACCGCCCAACTGCGCGGGCTGGTCGGCAACCTGGAAGAGCGCGTCGCCGAACGCACCCGGGACCTGGAACGCCGCGCCATCCAAATCCAGGCCGCCGCCGAGATCGGGAACGCGGCCGCCTCCATGCGTAACCTGGATGAATTGCTGGCGCAAGCCGCGCGTCTCATCAGCCAACGCTTTGGTTTCTACCACACCGGCATCTTTCTGCTGGATGAGCGCGGCGAATACGCCGTACTGCGCGCCAGCAACAGCCCGGGCGGACAGCGTATGTTGTCACGCGCGCACCGCCTGAAAGTCGGCGAGGTGGGTATCGTGGGATACGTCAGCGGCAAAGGCGAGGCGCGCATCGCCCTGGACGTCGGCCAGGATGCGGTCTTCTTCGACAACCCCGACCTGCCCGGAACCCACTCCGAAATGGCACTGCCCCTGAAGGCTGGGGGAAAAATCCTGGGCGCGCTGGATGTCCAAAGCACCGAGAAGGCGGCCTTTAGCGAGGAGGATGTTTCCACCCTGCAAATCCTGGCCGACCAACTAGCCGTGGCAATTGAAAACGCCGGTTTGTTCGCGGAAAACCAGGCCGCGCTGGAAGCCGCCCGCCGCGCCTATGGCGAGATCGCCGCAGAGGCCTGGAAACAGCGCCTCCAAACGGAGGCCAATCCCGGCTACGTGAGCGCCGAAGGCGGGAATCCCGTCAGCGTAGAAAAGGCCGCCTGGAGTCCCGAATCCCGGCGCGCCCTCCAGGAAGGCCGGCCGGTGATGGGTGAGGACGGCGCGGCCTTGAGCGTCCCCATCCTGCTGCGCGGACAGGCCATCGGCGCGCTGCGGCTCGTGAAGCCTCACCCAGCGCGCTGGACGGAAGACGAGATCCAGACCGCGCAAACTCTTTCCGACCAGTTGAGCGGCGCGTTGGACAGCGCCCGCTTATACGACGAAGCCCAGCGCCGCGCCGCCAAGGAACGCACCATCGGCGAAATCACTTCCCGCATCGGCGCCTCCATTAACGTGCGCGCCATCATGCAATCCGCCGTGGAAGAACTGGGACACGCCCTGACCGGCTCCGAAGTCACCCTGCAACTCCGGGAGAAGGATTAGCGCGAGGCAACCTATGCTGAAAAACTTCCGGACTATCTTCACGCCACAGGAACTGAGTGACCGCGAGGCGCAAGCCACCTTCCGCGTCCTGAATGCCGTCCTGGTCGTCACCCTGCTGGGCGTCTCTGCCGCGCTGGCCACCGTCTTTGCCTTTTCCGCCACGCTCAACGCGCGCGTCATGGTCTCGGCCATGACGATACTCCTGCTGATCAGCTTCATCCTGCTGAGGCGGCGCATCCTGACGCCGGCGCGCATCATGGCGCCGCTTTCCCTGTATGTGACCATCACATTCCTGATGGCAACGGGCATCGGCCTGCACGACATTTCGATAATCGCCTATGGAGGCATCGTCATCCTGGCAAGCCTGACGCTGGGGAAGCGCGGCGCGTTGGTATTTGCCGCCCTCGGCGCGGCCGCGATCATGATCGTCGGCGTGGCAGAGCTGACTGGCGCGCTGGTCACAGCCGCCACCTTCCTGACCGTGCCGGGCGATCCCGTCCTCATCTCAATCGTCATCCTGGCGCTCGCCTACATGCAAGTCATCCTGATCAACCAGTTGAACCTGAACGTCGAAGAGGCGCGGAAACACGGAAAAGCGCAGGTGGAAGCCAACCTCGAATTGACGGAACTCAAGAACGCGGTCGAAGCCCGCGCTGCGGAATTCGAATACACATCCAAACTCAACGCTCGCCGCGCGGCCCAATTCAAAGCCATTGCGCAAATTGCCCATTCCACGACCGGGTTGAAGGAACTGGGAGCCCTCCTGCCAGACATCGCCGAATCGATCAGCAAACAGTTTGGTTACTACCATATCGGCATCTTTCTCCTGGATGACAGCCTCGAACACGCTGTGCTGGCCGCCTCCAACAGCGCGGGAGGAAAACGGATGCTCGAAAAAGGATTCCGCCTGCGCGTGGGCGAAGCCGGGATCGTGGAAACCGTCGCAGCCAGCGGCGCTCCCCGCATCGCCCTCGACACTGGGGCGGATCCCGTTTTCTTTGACAACCCCGACCTCCCGGAGGCCCATTCGGAAATCGCCGTCCCCCTGAAATCTGGCGGGCGCGTCGTCGGCGTACTGGATTTTCAAAGCGCGGAACCTTCCGCGTTCACGAACGAAGATATTGCCAGCCTTTCCATCCTTGCGGACCTGGTGAGCATCGCCATCGAAAATACACGCCTGTACGAAGCCTCCCGCACGTCCCTCGAACAAACGGAGACCGCTTATCGCCAGTACGTACAGCAACAATGGTCGCGCCTGACGCGCGAAGAAAAACTGAACGGGTATCGCTTTGCTTCCGGCGCCAGCGCTCCGTTGCAAGAACCGCTCGATCTCGGAGAATCCGCGAGAGTTTCTGGGGAAGGCAAAATTTATCAACGGGAAGGCGCGCAGAACAACGGGACGGCGGAGCTGGCCATACCGGTCAAACTGCGCGGCGAAGTGATTGGTATCCTGCATATTTCCGCGCCGAAAAAACCGCGCTGGACGGATGACGACATTGACATTGCCGAAGCCGTGGCGGAACGGCTGGCGCTCTCGATGGAAAACGCCAGGCTGTTCCAGTCCAGCGTCAACCGCGCGACGCGCGAGCGCGTCATCTCGGATATCTCGTCCAAGATCAGCGGCAACATCCGCATAAAAGACATCCTGCAGATGACCGCGCAGGAACTCAGCCAGGCCTTGAATGGAATGGATGTCTTGATTCAGCTTCAGCCCGGCCTCCGTGAGGAACGCCAGGCCTAAACAGCCAAAGTAGGCTATAGAAAGGAATTCACCATGTCACTTCATCGCTTTTTCCACCTGACCGTCCTTATATCGCTAGTCTTTAGCGCGCTGGCAGGTTGCACGCCGAAAGAACCACAGATCAACGAAATTCGCATCGGCGTAATCGCCTCCATCACAGGCAGTATTCCAAATGTGGGCAAATCCACAGTGGAAGCCGCGCAGATGGCCGCGCAAGAGATCAACGATGCCGGAGGCCTCGAAGTGGCGGGCAAGAAATACACGGTCACCCTTGTCATCGAAGACGACCAGGACAAGGCCGAAACCGCAGTGGCTGTGGCTGAAAAACTGATCAACCAGGAATATGTGGTCGCGCTGATTGGTCCGCAGGCCAGCCGCAACGCCATTCCCGTTTCCAATGTGGCGGAAAAAGCCCACATCCCGATGATCAGTCCCTGGTCCACTAACCCCGATACCACCACCGACAAGCAATACGTTTTCCGCGTCGCGTTCATTGACCCGTTCCAGGGACAGGTGATGGCGCGCTTCTCCTTCGAGGAATTGAACGCCACCAAAGCCGCGGTGTTGTATGACGTGGCCAGTTCGTACAACAAGGGCATCGCGGAAATCTACCGGCAGGTCTTCGAAGCCGCAGGCGGTAAGGTGGTGGCCTTCGAAAGCTACACCACCGGCGAGACGGACTTTACAAAACAACTGGGGAAGATCAAAAACAGCGGCGCGCAAGTCCTGTTCCTGCCCAACTACGAAAACGAAGTCCCCCTGCAGGCCGAACAGGCGCGCCAGATCGGGCTGGATATTCCCATCATCGGCAGCGACGCGTGGGGAACGATCGCGCCCGAAAACCGCGCCGCGCTGGAAGGCGCCTACTTCAGCACACATTACGCGCCCGACATTGCCGACGAACCGGCGCGCACCTTCATTGAAAATTATACAAAAAAATACAGCCACACCCCGGATGACGTGGCTGCTCTCACCTACGATGCTTTCGGCCTGCTCTTCGAGGCCATCCAGAGTCAGGGACTTGCCGAGCCGGAGGCCATTCGCACCGGGCTGGCAGGTATCGAATCATTCCTCGGCGTGACCGGCAACATGAAATACAGCGGCAGTGGAGACCCGATCAAAAGCGCAGTCGTTTTGCGGGTTGTAAACGGCGAGTTCGTCTTCTACAAATTGGCTACACCCTGATTAGCGATTCAAGCAATTTGACACAAAAAACAAGAATCTCATTGCCAAGGTACTGCCCGATCTGTGTTTGGAGGTTCCATGCGTTTCTGGAATAAGAGCCTGATGGCGCGGCTCGTCACATATTTTCTGACGCTCTCGGCCATCGGCGTAACGGTCACAACAGTGATCACGCTCGCCATCGTCCGCAACTCGCTGACCAATTCCATATATGACCGGCTTGAAGCAGTTGCGACTCTCAAAGAAGACGAGTTGAATCGCTGGGTCAACGACCAGCGCGACGAACTGGCATATCTGTCCGTTGCGCCGGATATGCGCGCTGAGATCCAGGCCTTATCCACTGCAGAAGAAGACCCCGCCGAATACGCAACCGCGCACGATGCTATTTTGGAAACGCTAATCGAGGAAGTGGAAAGCCACCCATCCTTCAGGGAGATGTTCGTGATGAGCAGTGTGGGAGGCAAGGTGCTGGCTTCCACCGAAAAAGGAAATGAGGGCCAGTACCGCGTCTCCGATTCATACTACACACAGGGACGCCTCGACCCATATGTGCAAAACGTATATACCTCCCCGCAGACCGGCCAGCCCGCCATGACGATCTCCGCGCCAGTACGCGACGCACGCGGCAACCTGCTTGGCGTGCTCGCAATCCACATCAACCTGGAACGTCTCGACAGCATCATCCTGCAACGCGCCGGGCTTGGAGACACCGGCGAAACATACATTGTGGATCGCTTCAACAACTTCATCTCCGCCGCGCGCTCCGGTGAGCGCGCATACCCGCGCGGCGTTCACACCCAGGGCATTGACGCCGCACTGAGCGGCGAGGACGGCCTGGCGCAATATTCGAACTACGGAGGCATTCCCGTCATCGGCGTCTATCGCTGGATGGATGAACGCGAGATGGCCCTGCTGTCCGAGATCAGCCAGCAGGAAGCCCTCGCGCCGATTCAACGAGTGGCGGTCAACATTCTCACCAGCGGCCTCGCCGTTGCTCTCATCCTCGCCCTCGGCGTCTATCTGATCTCACGGCAAATCGCCCGCCCACTGATTGCCATCAACGCCGCCGCCAACCAGATGACCGCAGGCAACCTGGATGCCCGCGCGCCCGAACTGACAAAAGACGAGGTCGGTACACTGGCAGTCTCGTTCAATGTCATGGCCGGGCAAATCCACCAGCTCGTGGATGACCTCGAACAACGCGTGGCGGAACGCACCGCCGACCTGGCAAGCGCCAACCGCCAGAGCGAAAAACGCGCCACCGAATTGCAGACCGTCAGCGAAGTGGCGCGCGCCGTCTCCACCGAGGTCAACCTTGAAGAATTGTTGACGCTCGTTACGAACGTGGTCAGTGAAAGATTCGGCTTCTATCACGTAGGCGTATTCCTGCTGGATAATGTCAGCAAAACCGCGGTATTGCGGGCTTCCAACAGTCCCGGCGGAAAACGCATGGTCGCGCGTGGGCACAAATTGCCCATCGGCCAGGTCGGCATCGTCGGACATGTGGCCGCCAGCGGCGAACCGCGCATCGCCCTTGACGTTGGCAAAGATGCGACATTCTTTAACAATCCCGACTTGCCGGAAACCCGCTCAGAAATGGCATTACCCCTCAGCCTGCGCGGGCATATCATCGGCATCCTGGACGTCCAGAGCGCACAATCCAATGCCTTTACGCAAGCAGATGTTGAAACCCTCAACATCCTCGCGGACCAGGTTGCCATCGCAATCGAAAACGCCCGCTTGTTGGCCGAATCAAAACAGGCGCTGGCCGAATCGCAAATGTTGTACGGCGATTACATCAGCCGCGCCTGGGAACAGAAAACAGCGCAAGCCTCCATTGGATATCAGCACGCTTCCGGGACAGGCCGCCTCTTCGATGAACCGGTCAAATGGGACGAAGTCCAGGCCGCGCTCAACACGGGCAAGCCCACCATCTCTGAAAAACAAAGCGTGATCTCCTCGGTTGCCATTCCCATTCGACTACAAAACCAGGTGATCGGAATTCTGGATGTACGATCACCCGAACCCGGTCGGGCCTGGACCCGGGACGAGGTCGCCATTATCGAGGCCATTACCGAACGCCTGGCGCTGGCGCTCGAAAACGCCCGCCTGTTCGAGGAGACATCCAACCGCGCGGCCCGTGAACACGCCGTCGCCGAGATCACCTCCAGGATCCGGGAAACAAACGACCCGCAGGTCATGATCCGCACCGCCATCGAGGAGTTGCAACGCGTCCTGAATGTCAGCCGCGTCGAGATCGTCCCACAAGTAGTCTCCGCGCATCTTCCGGGCCGCGAACACAGCGGCCAGGAAGCCGGTTGATTGGAGCCAGGCCTATGACTTACACAATTGCCATTTCAAACGAAAAAGGCGGCGTCGCCAAGACGACCACCACACTCTCCCTGGGAGGCGCGCTAGCCGAACTGGGACACAAAGTTTTATTGATTGACATGGACCCGCAGGCCAACCTGACGCTGGCGCTTGGGTTTGAGCCGGGCGAGGCCTCGAAGACCTCCGCCAACGTCCTGATCGAATCCGCGCCGCTCCAGAGCGCGATCCACAAGACCGACTTCGAGCGCCTCGACCTGGTGCCGTGCAACGCCCGCATCGAAAACGCCGAGCAATTCCTGCCGGTGCGCACCAATTATTTGACCACCCTGCGCGCCGCGCTGGAAGCGGCACCCATCTTTTCGTACGATTACATCCTGCTGGATTGCCCTCCATCTCTTGGAGCCGTCACGCTCAACGCCCTGGCCGCCTCCGACTTGTTGCTGATCCCCACACAGGCGGAATATTTCTCGGCCTACGCCCTGCGGAACATGATGACGGTCATCCGCCGCATCCGCAAGGAGGCCAACCCCAACCTGGCCTATCGCATCCTGGTCACCCTGCTGGACCGCCGCAACCGCACCCATCGCAATATTTACGAACAGTTGGTTTCCACGTTCGGCGACGGCATGTTCGAGACCGTGATTGAAATGGATACCAAATTGCGTGAAAGTCCGATTGCCGGGCAACCCATCACGCGCTACATGCCCACCAGCCGCGGCTCCCTGCAATACCGCGTCCTGGCCGAGGAGTTGATTGAATATGCCAAAGAAACCAACCAGCAATCGGCTTGACGATCTCTTCGAGGGCATGCAGGATGAATCGGCCAAACCGTCCACACCTGCCCTCCCGAAAAAGCATCGGGACGATGTGGCGGGCGGCGCCAGGGAAAAATCCGCCCGGAAGACGCCCTCCCGGCCCGTCGAAAAGAAGCCCGCAGTCAGTTCCGCCCATCCCGCCGCGACCAGACCCGTGTCACGCGCGCCTGTGCTTACACAGACTGGAGCGCTTCCGCCTTTGGAATCGGTATCCATTGCCCGGCGCGGCGGGGCGGACACCCCGTCCAGCATGTCGCTGGCCTTCCAAATGGACAGCCGCAACTGGGCCACGCTTCAGGTGGTGGATGAGATCGCCGGGCGCAGTTGGGATCAGAACGAACAATTGCTCGTCAGGCAGGTGACCGACCAGCTCTCCCAGGCGCTCGAAAACGCCCGCCTCTTTCAGGAAACCCGCTCGCGCGCCGAGGAACTGGCGGTGCTCAACGAAATGGGCCGCGAACTGACCGGCCTGTTGAACATCGAAGCAATTGCCGGGGCCGTCTACAAATACGCCAGCCGCTTGATGGATACCACCAACCTATTCGTCTCATTATACGAAGAAACGAAACAGGAGATCACCCCGATCTTCGTGATCAACAATCGTGAACGGATACAAGTCCCGCCGCGCAAACTGGGAAAGGGACTCACCGACCACATCCTGCGGACGCACGAATCTCTCTTCATTCCCGATGACATGTCCGGCCACATGAAAAATTTGGGAATTGAAGTCATTACCCTTGGGGATACCCACATGGCACAGTGCTGGCTGGGCGCGCCCCTGATGGTGGGCGAGTCTGCATTGGGCGTCATCGGCCTCCAAAGCATCGAGACCCCGAATCTGTATACCGAACACCATCGAGACCTGCTAACGGCCATATCCAGCCAGGCCGCCATTGCCATCCAAAACGCGCGCTTGTTTGAAGAGACCCAGAGACGCACCAGGGAATTGGATGCCCTCAACGAGCTGAACCAAAAACTGTCGGCCCTGCTGGATGTGGACCAGGTTTTACCCGAAATCTATCGCGGCGTGGAACGCCTGATTAACGCGAAGAATTTTTACATCGGCCTGTATTCCTCGGAACGGAACGAAGTGACGTTCCCGTTCAACGTATCCGAATCGGTCATAGACCTGAACATCACCACCATTCCGGCGGATAAAGGATTGACAGGCCACGTCCTGCGCACACGCAAACCAATTTTGATCCCCGAAAATGTAACTGAAGCCATGCAAAAGATGGGGATCGAAGTGGTGGGCGAACCGGCAAATTGCTGGTTGGGGGTTCCTCTGCTCCTCGGCGATCAGGTGATTGGCGTCATGGCGGCTCAATCCTACACCGAGCCTGGCGCCTACGACGAACACGACCGTGACCTGCTAATGGCCGTTGCCGGGCAGGCCGCCATTTCCATCCAGAATGCCCGCCTATATGGGCAGGAACAATACCGCCGCCAGATCGCGGATACGCTGGCAGAGATGGCGCGCATCGCCAGTTCCTCCCTGAATTTGAGCGAGGTGGTGCGCCAGTTGCTCGAGCAATTGCCGCGCCTCGTCCCGTTCCGCACAGCCTCCGTCCAACTCCTCGAACCAAATGGGCGCCGGTTGCAGATCGGCGGCATCAGCCGGGACCAGGAGCGCATGGTCGCGCTCGAAAGTCCGCCGGACCGCTTCCTGCGGCCGTTGGAAGAAGACAAATTGATGCTGGAGATCGTAAAGTCGCGGGATGTCGTCATCCTGAACGACACCCACAACGATCCACGCTGGGAGGTTCTTCCCGAAACAGCCGCCATCCGCTCCTGGCTGGGCGCGCCTCTCATCGTCGGTACAGACGTGATCGGCATCCTGATCCTCGACGAGAACAAGCCCAACGCCTTCCCCCCCGAGAGCGCCGCGCTTGTGCGCGCATTCGCTCCGCAGGCGGCGATCGCCATCCAGAACGCCAGCCTGTTCGATTCCACCCAGCGCTCCGAAGCCGAATTGCGCTCACTCTTCGCGGCCATGACCGACGTCATCATCGTTTACGACCGCGACGGCCGCTACATCCGGATCGCGCCGACCAACCCGTCGCGCCTGTTCCTCCCGCCCACAGACATGCTTGGAAAATTGATCACCGATGTTCTTCCTGCCAGCACCGCACGGGTCATCCAGTCTGCCATCGGCCAGGCATTGGAAACAGGCGAGACCGTCAGTGTGGAATATCCGCTGAACATCAACCAAAAAGAATACTGGTTCGACGGCAGTGTCTCGAAACTCGGCCAGGATCAAGTCTTCCTGGTCGCCCGCGATATCACCGAACGCAAAAAAGCCGAGGAAGACCTGCTCAAGTTCAAACTTGGCATTGACCAATCCACCGACGCGGTCTTCATCACCGACACGAACGGAACGATCACGTACGCCAACCCCGGCTTTGAAAAAGTTTACGGATTTAGCCAGGCAGAATCCGTCGGCCAGAACCCGCGCATCATTAAGTCGGGACTGATGACAAAAGAGAACTACGAACAATTCTGGGGCACGCTTCTGAGCAAACAAACCATATCGGGTGAAATCGTCAATAAAAACAAAGACGGTCATCTGGTCTTCATCGAAGGCACGAACAGCCCCATCCTGGATGAGAACAAAAACATCCTCGGCTTCCTGGCCGTTCATCACGACATCACCGAACGTAAGCGGGTGGAAGAAGTGTTACGCGCGAGCGAAGATCGTTTTCGATCCATTCTGGAGAATATCGAAGACGGCTACTATGAAGTGGATACGGCGGGTAACTTAACATTTTTGAACCCTGCGTTAGCCCGCTTATTCGGACGCTCCGCGAATGAAATGATTGGGATGAACAATCGCCAGTTCATGCCCCCTGAGCAGGCAAAAACTGTCTTCCAGACCTATAATCGGGTCTTCCAAACGGGGATTCCGGAACAAGCCTTCAACTGGGATGTGGTGCGCCCGGATGGAACGCTGCGATCTGTCGAATCTTCCGTGTCTCTGATAAAAACTGCCGATGGAAGCATCACTGGTTTTCGCGGCACCGTGCGCGACATCACCGACCGCAAAAAAGCTGAAGAGACCCTCCAACGCCGCAACGAATATCTCTTTGCGACGGCGGAAATCGGGCGGCTGGTCACCTCCACATTGGACATGCCCACGCTCTTCTCGCGGACCGTCAACCTGGTGCGCGACCGATTTGGCTTTTACCACGCCGGTATTTTCGTCACCGAAGAAACCGGTTTCAAGGCCATCCTGCAGGCCGCCACGGGCGAGGCCGGCGCGGAAATGTTACAACAAAAACACAGCCTGCAGGTCGGCTCCAAATCCGTTGTCGGCGGAGTGACCGAAAGCGGGCGCGCCGTTATCGTCAACGACACCGCCGCCAGCGAATCCCACAAATTCAACCCGCTCCTGCCTGAGACGCGCGCGGAGGCCGCCCTGCCCCTGCGAGTAGGTTCCCGCACAATCGGCGCGCTGGATATTCAATCCACCCAGGTCAATGCTTTTAGCGAAGACGACATCGCCGTGCTCCAGAGCCTCGCCGACCAGATCGCCATCGCCATTGACAACGCGCGTTCCTACGAACTCTCGATGCAGGCCGTCAAGGAAATGCGCGAAGCCGACCGGCTCAAGAGCCAGTTCCTGGCCAACATGAGCCACGAACTACGCACCCCGCTCAACTCCATCATCGGCTTCTCGCGCGTCATCCTGAAAGGCATAGACGGCGCCACCACCGACCTGCAACAACAGGACCTGCTCGCCATCCACAACTCAGGCCAGCATCTGCTCGGCCTGATCAACGACATCCTCGACCTCTCGCGCATCGAGGCCGGGAAGATGGAACTGACCTTCGACGAAGTCAACCTGACAGAACTCATTTCCAGCGTCATGTCCACCATCACCGGATTGGTGAAGGACAAAACCATCACCCTGCACCGCGACCTGCCCGCCGACCTGCCCACCGTGCGCGCAGACGCCATGCGCGTCCGCCAGGTTTTGCTCAACCTGCTCTCCAACGCCGCAAAATTCACCGACGAAGGTTCCATCACCGTCCATGCCAGCGTAAAGGATAGCCCCAGCGGCCATCCGGAGATCACTGTCAAAGTGACGGACACCGGGCCGGGGATTGCGCCCGAAGACCAGAAAAAACTTTTCCAGGCCTTCTCCCAGGTGGACGCCTCGCCCACACGCAAGAGCGGCGGATCGGGGCTGGGACTTTCCATCTCCAGCCATCTCGTCCAAATGCATGGCGGGCGCATCGGCGTGGAAAGCGCGCCGGGACAGGGTAGCACTTTCTACTTCACCCTGCCCGCCTTCCGCGGAAAAAGCGACCTTGACATTCCGCCGGGCAACCGCATCATCCTCGCCATTGACGACGACCCGCAGGTGGTCAACCTGTACGAGCGCTATCTCCAGCCGCAGGGCTACCAGGTCATCCCCCTGAGCGATCCCTCGCGGGCGGTCGAACGCGTCCGGCAGTTGAAACCCTTCGCCGTCACACTCGACATCATGATGCCCGGCTACGACGGCTGGCACGTGCTCAACGATCTCAAATCCAATGCGGAAACTCGCGACATCCCCGTCATCGTATGCAGTATTGTCGAAGAGCGGGAAAAAGGATTCAGCCTCGGCGCGTCGGATTACCTCGTCAAGCCCATCCTCGAAGATGACATCTTGAATGTGCTCGACCATCTGAATGCCGACGGCAGTATCCGCGACGTGCTGATCGTGGACGACGATCCCAATGACTTGCGCCTGATCGGCCGCATGTTATCCGAAAATGGACGCTACCGCCCGATCCTGGCCGAAGGCGGACGCAACGGCTGGGAAGCCGTCCAGGCGCGCACACCGCACGCCTTGATCCTCGACCTGTTCATGCCCGAAATGGACGGTTTCACCCTGCTCGAAAAAATGCGCTCCTCGGAAAAACTGCGCGAGGTGCCCGTCATCGTGGTCAGCGGCGGCGACCTGACCCTGGAACAACAGAAAATGTTGCAGGATTTCGGCCAGCGCATGATCCAGAAAAGCGCGCTCAATGAACAACAATTGTTGAGCACGCTGGAGCGCGCCCTCAAACACGTTAAAAAATAATTCTCTGCCGTACATTCTCCAACGTGAATACCAAGGATCTGTGTAAGAATAACTTCCCGTTTTCAAGGTTCGCGAGCAGTTATACTGCGAGCCGTCAGCAGTCCAACTGCTGACGGAAACAC
>CAYJLS010000035.1:0-29321 GCA_964371065.1 uncultured Anaerolineaceae bacterium
TTAGGACTTGTGTAAAAATAAGTTCCGTGTTTCCGTCAGCAGTTGGACTGCTGACGGCTCGCAGTGCAACTGCTCGCGAACTTTGAAATCGGGAAGTTATTTTTACACGGCTACTTATACGACATTGTACTCTTGAATCAAGCGGCCTTCCTCGAACCTTGCAAGATCGAGAGCCGAAACGTCCACAGTTTGGAACGCTCCATCCAGGATATATTCCGCCATCAACTTTCCCGCCACCGGCCCGTGCATGAAGCCGTGTCCCGAAAAACCAGCCATCACGGAAAAACCGCCCACGGGCGTCCCGCCGAAAATCGGGTGCGCGTCGGGCGTCACCTCGTACAACCCGGCCCAGTGCGACACGCGTCCCGCCTTCTCGACCAGCGGCATCCGCTCCACCGCGGCTTCCAGGTTGACCAGCTCGAACTCCTCATCCACGTTCTGGTCGAAGCCGGGCGTTTGGTTTTGGTTGCTCATCCCGATCAACAGCCCCTCGCCCTCGCGGTGGAAATACAGCGACTGGGCAAAATCAATCACGAACGGTAAATCTTCGTGCGCAACTTCGGGCAGGGGAGTGGTGGTGAACATCTGCCTGCGAATCGGGACGATGGGGATGCGGACGCCTGCCATCCCGCCGACGACTCCCGCCCAGGGTCCCGCCGCATTCAGGACGGTACGCGTCGCCACCGACCCCGAGGCGGTCTCCACGGATTTGACGTTTCCCCCGCTGACGGCAATCCCCGTCACTCCCGCGCGGCTGACTGCTTTGACTCCCATCTTCTGCGCCGCGCCGACGTAGCCCATGACCACGCTGTTCGGATCCACCAGCCCGTCTTTCTGGTTGAACGTGCCTGCCAGCGCGTCATCGAAGCGCATCCGCGGGACGCGCGCCCGGACTTCGTCCCCGCTCAAAAGTCGGGTCGGAACGCCGAGTCGGTTCTGCAACTCCACGTTGCGACGGAAGGCGGCCGCGTCTTTTTCATTGGTCGCTGCCAGTAAATATCCGCACTGGCGGTAGTTCACATCCTGCCCGATCTCGTCCTTGAAGCGCTCGATCATCGGCAGGCTTTCGAGCGAGAGTTTGACGTTGATCTCGGTGGAGAACTGGTAGCGCACGCCGCCCGCGCAGCGTCCCGTCGCGCCCGCGCCGAAGAATTCCTCTTTTTCGAGCAGGACAATATTCTTCGCGCCGCGCTTTGCCAGGTGATAGGCCGCGCTGGCGCCCATCACGCCGCCCCCGATGATCACGATGTCTGCTGTGTTGGGTAGTTCCATATTCTCCTCGATGTAGTAACGACTTTAGTCGTCTGCCACGCACGACTAAAGTCGTTACTACGATTAGAAATCCACGTTTTGTCCCAGTCCCATTTTCATCGCGTTCTTTATCGTCAACTGCGCGGCCATCGCGTCCTGCACGGCGATGCCCACCGATTTAAAGAAGGTGATCTCCTCGTCCGTTTGTCGTCCCGCTTTTCGTCCCAGCACGATCTCGCCGAGTTCGGCGTAAATGTGCGCCTCGGTAATCAGCCCGGCCTGGATGGGTTTCACCAGGTCGCCTGTCTCGGCGAGTGTGGCGGAGATCGAGTCTACCACCACGCGGGCGCGCGCGACGGTCTCTGCGGGAATCTCCTGCATCTCGGGCGTGTACGAGCCGATGGCGCTGACGTGCGCGCCGCGCTTCAGGTCGCGATCCGCGAAGACGGGCGTGAGGGAAGTCGTCGCCGTGCAAACAATATCCGCCTCGCGCACCGCCTGCGCGGGATTCTCCGCCACGCGCACATCCTTCGGGATGGGGCCGCGTCCCGCCATCTCCGCCGCGAATTTTTTGGATTGCTCCGCGCGGGCGTCGTACACCCAGACGGTTTCGATCTTGCGGACTGCGCAAGCGGCCTCGGCCTGTGTGCGTCCCTGCGCGCCCGCGCCGAAGACGGCTAGCACGCGGCTTTCGGGTCTCGCGAGAACGTCAATCGCCGCGCCGCTCCCCGCGCCGGTGCGGATGGCGGTCAGTGAACTTCCTTCGAGCAGGGCCAACGCGCGGCCCGTGTCCGCTTCGAGGACGAGTACCGCGGCCTGGATGTAGGCCAGTCCGCGCTGGGGATTTTGGGGGAAGAGCGAGACGATCTTGACGGCCAGCGCCTCGCTTGTCCCGGTCTGGACGTAGGCGGGCATGAAGAGAACCAGCCCCTCGTGCGGCGGGACGGGCAGACGCGTCCGAAGCGGCGCGACCGCCCTCCCGTCGGAGAGGGAGGCGTAGGCGCTTTTCATCGCCTCGATCGCGTCCCGCATCGGCAATGCCTTGCGGACGTCATCCGAGTTTAGGATCAGCATGGTTGCTCCTGATAACAAAAACGCAGAGGACAAGGCGTGGCCCTCTGCGTTTCGTTGCGACGTCTGCCCGCCCGGCTTATTCCACGCCGAGGTAGGCTTTTTGAACCATCGGATTTTTCTTGAGGTTCTCGGCGGTGTCGGTCAGCACGATCTCGCCGGTTTGCAGGACGTAGCCGCGTTGGGCGATGGATAGCGCCATCAGGGCGTTCTGCTCTACCAGCAGGACGGTGACGCCTTCCTTGTTGATCTGCTGGATGGTTTCGAAGATGAGTTCCACGAGAACGGGCGCGAGACCCATGGAGGGTTCATCCATCAATAACAGTCGAGGGTGGGACATGAGGGCGCGGCCGGTGGCAAGCATTTGCTGCTCGCCGCCGGAGAGGGTGCCGGCCACCTGCGCGCGGCGTTCCTTGAGGCGGGGGAACAGGGTGAAGACTCGTTCCAGATCCTTCGTTAATTCGGGGCCTCCTTTTCGAGAATATGCTCCCATCTCCAGATTTTCAACCACACTTAGGCGTGCAAATACATGGCGTCCCTCGGGGACCATCGAAATACCTTTGTAAACGAGCTCATGCGGCTTGTAGGCGGCCAAATCTTCGCCTTCCAGCCGAACGTGACCCTCATGTGGTTTCATAAGCCCGGTTATCGTGCGCAGTGTGGTGGATTTACCCGCGCCATTTCCACCGATCAACGTGACAATTTCACCCTCTTCCACGGTCAGAGAAACGCCTTTCAAGGCATGGATGTTGCCGTAGTACGAGTGGATGTTTTCAACTTCAAGCATTGGCATAGTTGTACCCTCTTCTAGGCTGCTGTGGCAACCCTGGTTTTGTTCTCGCCAAGTCCACTGGCGGCGCCGCGGCCGAGATAGGCCTCAATCACGTGTGGGTCCTTCTGAATCTGGGCGGGGGTGCCCTCCGCGATCTTCTGGCCGAAGTCCAGCACCGTGATCTGTTCCGAGATGCCCATGACCACGCGCATCTGATGTTCAATGAGCAGAATGGTGATTCCTAACTCATCCCGCAAGCGTCGGATAAAGTTCGTCATCTCCTGCGTTTCGCTTGGGTTCATGCCAGCGGTGGGTTCATCCAGCAACAACAGTTTGGGTTTGTTGGCCAGGGCGCGGGCAATCTCCAGCCGGCGTTGTTGACCATAGGGCAGGTTTTTTGCCAGCAGGTCGCCTTTCCCGGTCAGGCCAACAAACTGAAGCAGGCGTTTCGCCTCTTCCACAGCAACATGTTCCTCGCGCATTGTGCGCTTGTCGCGCAGGATGGCCCCAACCAGCCAGGACTTAAGGTGGGGGTGCATCCCGACCAGGATATTTTCAACCGCGGTCATATTCTGGAAAAGGCGAATGTTTTGGTAAGTACGGGACACGCCCAAATACGTGACGCGGTCGGGAGAGAGGCCGGTAATGTTTCTGTCGTCGAGCAAAATCTCGCCCTCTTCTGGCGTGTAGAATCCGGTCACGCAGTTGAAGAACGTAGTCTTGCCGGCGCCGTTGGGTCCAATAATACTGTGGATGCCCTGTTCCTTGACATCCAGGTCAATCTTACCCAGTGCTTCCAGCCCGCCGAAGCGTTTGGTGACTTTATTCGAAACTAGAATGGCCATGATGTTATCTCCTGCCGCCGGCGTTTTTGATTACGGGTTGTGGTTCTTCATGTGGAGCCAGTTCCTTCTCCTCATGGAGTTCCAATCTGCGGCGCGCTTCGGGAATCAAGCCCTCGGGTCGTGTCAGCATCATGGCGACCAACATTGCCCCGTATACCAGATAGCGGTATTCAGCGAACTCTCGCAGGATTTCGGGCATGCCCATTAGAACCAGGCCGCCGATGAGAACGCCAGGGATGCTACCCATGCCGCCGATGATAATGAGCGCCAGCACGTTGATCGAGACCAGGAATTGGAAACTTTGTGGATAGGCTGACGACAACTTGGCCGCAAAAAGGGTTCCGCTTAGTCCGGCAAAGAAGGCGCCGCTCATAAAAGCCAGCAGTTTTGTGGTCACATGGTTGATGCCCATCGCCTTGGCGACATCTTCGTCCTCGCGCAGGGCCATCCAGGAGCGTCCGAGGCGCGAATCCTTCAGGCGAATGGCAATGAAGGCAGTAATGGCGATGCCAGCCAGAATCACATAGTACAACATTTGCTGTGATCCGAAGTCCAAGGGACCAATAATAGGATGGGCGATATGCTGAATGCCCTGTGTGCCGCCCAGCCAGGGACGCAACCAGTCCGAAAGAACCAGCAACCGCACGATCTCACCAAATCCCAAGGTGACGATGGCCAGATAGTCGCCGCGCATCTTAAGTACCGGCAGACCCAGCACGAAACCCGACAACAATGCAACACCCAGGGCAAAGGGCAAGGCTTGCCAGTAGGTCAGGGGAGTGGCAATCAGCTCAGGTGAGGTCAGCACACCCATCATGTAAGCGCCGATGGCGAAGAAGGCCACGTATCCCAAGTCGAGCAGGCCAGCGAAACCAACCACTATGTTCAGTCCCAGTCCCATCAGAATATATAGGCCGACGTTATCCAGGATATCACTGAAGAAGATGCCCAGAATGCGCGGCAACATAATGATAACCAGCGCCAGAACTGCCAAGGTTCCCCAGCGGATCCATTGTTGTCCCTT
Source organism: uncultured Anaerolineaceae bacterium (assembly GCA_964371065.1). Classification (GTDB taxonomy): domain Bacteria; phylum Chloroflexota; class Anaerolineae; order Anaerolineales; family Villigracilaceae; genus Denitrolinea. The sequence continues at coordinate 4,964 of CAYJLS010000035.1, forward strand.
TGTCCTTTGTTTGCTGACGAGCGCCTGTCTGGGACGTCCGTAACGCCAATAGGTGATTCCTCCAATCGTCGCCAATAGGAAAATGGTGCCGGGCAGAGTCAGGCCGCTGGCGGCAAACATCCATTTGACCAGGGGTATTACCGACCCCCAGTTCTGGATTACTGTCATGATCAAATCTCTCAGCAAGCCGATCAGGGCAACCCAAAGGATTGTCTGGCTGAGGGTGCTGCGGATGCGCGCGGGAAGCAGGTGAACAGCCGCCCCGATCAGGCCTATGATCGCCGCAACGCCGAACAGCAGGGCGATGCCCGGTCCCAAAGTCAGGCCGAAGGTCAGAATCTTGTAGAGTTCCGGCGAGGCATTGGCGAACATGGCGCGCAGGTTGATGATCTGGCCGAGGCCGATTAGCGCCGCCAAAATGACGCCGCTGGATAGGCCGGCAAGCGCGCCGAGCAGGAGGGTGTCCACGGTTTTTGTCGCGGCGCGGCGGGCAGTTGCATAGGCAAAGATCAAGATGGGAGCAATCACGAAGATCTGTCCCATCGAAATCACGCCGCTGATGATCATTTTTTGCCCAAGGGTCACGACCATCCCAACCAGGCAGAGCAGGAGAGCGACGACTCCCCCGAGCAAACCGCTGCGGATCGCTTCGACCCAAATGGAAGATTTGCGTAACATGGCTCTTGCCTCCTTATGCCTTTGTCTCGGTGATGCGTTCGCCCAGAATGCCCGACGGGCGGAAAATCAGGATGAGTACGAGAACGATAAAGGCGATGGCATCTTTGAGTTGGGATGGATTAAGAATTCCCAATCCGTCCAGGAACAGGTTCGGGCCGAGCGATTCAAGCAGACCCAGCAACATGGCGCCAACGAAAGCGCCGGCCACATTGCCGATTCCGCCCAGGACAGCCGCAGTAAAGGCTTTCAGGCTCGGAATGAAACCCATAAAGAACCAGACGATTGGGAATAGGAGGATGTAGAGGATGCCAGCCGCTCCGGCTGAAGCGCCGCCCAGGGCGAAGGTAAAGACGATAATGCTGTCAACATTAATCCCCATTAATTCCGCCGCTTCCTTATCTTCGGAGACGGCGCGCATGGCTTTGCCAATCTTGGTCCATTGCACAATCGCATAAAGGATCACCATCATTAAAATTGCGCCAAGGATAACAACTGTCTGGGTTTTGAATACTTCGATCCCGAAGATGTTCCACGAACCTTGCAGGCTGGTCACTGTGGGATAACCCTTAAAGCCGGAGCCATAGAGGCCGCGGAATGTGTATTGCAAGAAAAAAGACGCGCCAATGGCGGTGATGAGGGGCACCAGGCGCGGCGCGTAACGTAATGGCCGATAGGCAATCCGCTCAAGGAGCATGGCCACAACCGCCGAAACGGCCATGGATAACAGGGTGATGAGGAACATGCTCAAAAGCGGGTGCTGGTTCAGAAAGCCCGATTGGGCCAGGGCGTTGGCGAGAAAGAAGGCGGTAAACGGCCCGCTCATAAAAACCTCGCTGTGCGCAAAGTTGATCATGCGCAGGATGCCGTAGACCAGCGTATATCCCATGGCGATCAAGGCATACACGCCGCCCACGGCCAGCCCTTTGATTGTCAGGTCAAGCCAGACACTGGGTTCATATTTTCCCGATTGGAGCGTCTTGACGGTGCCCACGACGACGAGCACCGCGATGGCCAAGCCAATGGCCCAAACTATAGCATCGGTAAAAGTAATTCGCTGACGCCAGGTACGAAGCATTTTATCTCCTGTCCTCGGTCTTTTTTTGGAAAGAGGGGCGAGGTTTTCCTCGCCCCTCTCGAATTCTTTGCGATTGGCTTATTTCGGCCAAATCAGTTCGGGCGGATAGACGCCCTTGTGATATTCGTAAACACCGATGGTCGGGTTGGCACAGTCTCCAGTTGGGGTGCAGGTCAGGACGCCGGTCAAGCCCTGGAAGTTCGCAGTGGCGTACATGGCGTCGCGCAGAGCCTGGCGACCAATGTGGAGCGTGCCATCTGCATCCACCACTGCGACCTTCTCGATGGCCGCCTTGATGATATTAAAGGCGTCATAGGAGTGGGCGTGGAAGATGCTGATCGGCCCCTTTCCGAACTTGGCGGTGTACTTCGCCACGAAGGCATCGTATGCCGCGCCGGTGACCAACGGGCTTGAAACCTTGAAGCCTTCAACGTCATCACCAGCCGCGCTCACAACGTCCGGCGAGAACAGGCCGTCGGCACCCATCAGGTAGGTGTTTTCCAGACCAGGAGTGGCATTTGCCTGGCGGATGATTAAGCCACCGGCGGGCAGGAAGATCGGGAAATAGAGCAGTTCGGGCTTGCCGGTCGCAATATCGGCCAGCACCGAGGCCATATCGGTCTGGTTCGGGTCAATGGCGGTCTGTGCGGTGATGGTACCGCCCAACTTCTTGAAGTTCTCGGCGAAGACGCCCTGCAGTTTGTCGGCGTACAGGCTGCCGTCGTGGATGGTCGCGGCGGACTTGACACCCAACACCTCATAGGCGTACTTGGCTGCGACTGCGCCTTGGATCGTATCGTTGTGAGCGGTGCGCAGGAAGCCCGGATAGTTGTTCGAGTTGCCGGCTTCGGTCAGGTCCGGGGCAGTGTTGGATGGGGAAATCATGGTGAAGCCGGCTGCGGAGAGCAGTGGCATAGCCGCGCGAGCGGAGCTCGAGCAGGAAGTGCCGATCACAGCCACGATCGTGGAGTCGGCCGAGAGTTTGGTGCCACCTGCTTGACCGCCTTCGGCGCTACAGCCTTCATCCTCGCCGTCGAGTTTGACATCGTGATCCAGGATCTTGCCGCCGACATCGTCAACAGCAATCTCGATACCGTTGCGGGAGTCGACGCCCAGGCTCTCGTTCGGGCCGGAGATGACGAGCAGATAGGCGATGTGGATTGGATCGGTGGGGGCGATATCCACGCAACCGATGGCATCGGTGCAAGCAAAGGGTTGTACTTTTGGACCGCAGGCCGAAAGTACCATACCGGCCAGCATCAGGACAGACAGTAGAGCGAACAAACGTTTATTCATTCTTCTTCCTCCTCTGGAAGTTTTTAGGGTGAATCGGAGTGACCCATTTTCGGGTCTCATGCAAAGGCTGACCATGCGCTGCGTAGTCGGCATCACCTCCTTTGGTGAAGAGTTTTTTTAAAGAAAGCCGGAGAACTGTGCTCAGATGCAAATTCTCACGGCCATTACCCTTCTTGCTGGAATGTCTGACAATGTTCACCCAATCCTACAGTAAATCAGTCCTCAGGTCAAGAGGTTTTTTTATCGAAATTTTACTTTGCGGCCGGTTTGTAGAGCAATTGTTCGCGGATACGCAGGTCGGTGTTGCGGATTTTCATGGCCAGGTCCGCTGCCAGGTTGTTCATCAGGCGGTATCCAAGTTGGGGATAGGTTTCGCACAGCATGATGATCTTGTCGCGCGGAATGATGAACAGGCGCGTATCTTTTTGCGCGGCGCGCGCGGTGGCGGAGCGCAGGCCTTCATCCACGAGAGCGACCTCGCCGAAGGACTGTCCGCGCCGCAGGGTGGCGATGCGCGTATCTTTTTGCGCGCCGCTCGCGGGCCCCCCGACCAGCCCCGGGCTAATCAGGATTTCCACCTCCCCCTGCGCGATCACGTAGAGTTCCTTGCCCTCGCTGTTTTCGCGGAAGATGGTCTCGCCTTCCTGGAACATGATCTCCTGGCACAGGTTGGCCACCAGTTCCAATTGCGTGGCGGAAAATTTGTAGAAGATGTCGCTCTGTTTGAGGAAGTTGATCAGGGAAGGGCTAGTCATGTTTGCCTCGCAATTTGATTTTCATGGAATCAGCACATCCAACCAGTCGAGCGGATCCACCTGCACGCCGTTGACCCAGATCTCCCAGTGCAGGTGCGGCCCGGTGACGCGACCCGTGGCACCGATCTTGCCGATTAATTGGCCGGCCGCTACCACGTCCCCGACCGAAACGTAGACTTCCTCCTGGTGCCAGAAACCGCTGTAGATTCCCTGTCCGTGGTCAATGATGGTGGCGTTGCCGCGCACGGTCAGTTTTTCGCTGAAGACCACCACGCCGGGCGCGGGCGCGTAGATGTCGAATGGTTTTTCGGTGGAATAGACGCCGTAATCCACTCCTGAATGAAAACTGTTATAAGCCCCGCCATTATATGAGCGGCGGTCCCCAAACCACGCGGTGATGCCATTCTGCGCCTCGTCCACGGGGATGCGGAACGGCTCCTGCCAGTATCTCTGTGGCGTGACCGGCGTGACTACGTTGAGGATGGTTTGATTCTCCGGATCCATTATGGCCGGGTCGAGGGTGGTAACATCATTGACAGTAATGGAATAGAGCGGATAATTTCCCGAAACAACCAACACCATCTGCTCATAGGATTGTATACTTCCATCAGGCAACGTCGCATCCAGGTGCAGGGGATAGACGCCGGGGTCCAGCAGGGCATGGACACCCTGCAATGCAACTTGCCGTCCGTCTCCCATATCGAAGAAATGCAGGGAATGATCCACGAGGAAGCCGGTCAGGATTGCTCCATCCACAGGTTTAACGATGATTTCCGCCGTGCCGCCCTGCTTGAGCGGCAGGGACTTGACCTCCGCGCTCAGGAACGCGGGCGGCAATCCGCTGGCGGTTTGGTTGCCCGCGCCGCTGGGGGAGTAGAGGATATCGCCGGGGAGCGCGTCCCACGTGCCGCTCAGGCCGTTGAGCGCGGAGAGGGTCCACGGATCGCTATCCTGGCGGACGGCCAATTCGAGCAGGGTCTCGCCCGATGCGGCGCTGGCGGAGGCGGCCAGTTTGGTCCCGCCGTCCTGTTGTGGGACGATCAGGCTCACGCCTACATATAATTCGGACGGGCTGATGATGTGGTTCAGTCTCTGCAACAGGGATACAGGCACTTGACTCCGCCGCGAGAGTCCGCGCAGGGAATCGCCGAAGCCGACTACTTCGGTATTCAGAATTCCGGTCAGGCCCTCCAGCCCGGGGATGACGAGTTCCTGTCCCGCGTTAAGCAGGTTGGGGTTGGTGATGCCGTTGGCGGCCATCAACTCGTCCAGTGTTACATTGAAGCGCGCCGCGATGGATGTGAGTGTTTCGCCCGGCTGGACGATGTAGATTGGTCCACTCGACTGCGCGTAGGCAGGTTGGGGCGCCAGCAAAGTTATGATAATGAGGAAGACGAGAATACTTTTACGCATTTTGGAATTGAACGGTTTGCCCAACCTCGAAATCATTAATTCGGCTGGCATGCACTTCCAGCACGTAGCGGGCGGGGGATTTGGGGAAGAAGGTCGGTTTCCACGCGCCCGCCACGATTTTATCCACTATCTGCATGTTGTCGTTGATCCAGAACACGGCCAGGTCGAAGCCCACGCCGAGCATGTGGATGGACGAGTCGAGGCGGCTGTCGCGCCCGAACACGAGCAACAGCCCCTCGTCACGCGCGAGCGGCGGGCGGAAGGTCAGCCCGCGCAGGCGGCACAGGAATGAGTCGCAATATTTCACGCGCGGCGGGTCGGTCATCCCGTTTTTGGTCTGTACGAAAATGAAGCGAGGTGTTGTCATTAGGTATGAAAAAAGGGCGGCCCTATTCTCGTGAGAGGGACGCCCCGAAATGATCAGGCGCGCTCAACCCTGCTTGGCAAAAACCTTTTCCACGCTGTCGAGCAATTCCTGCGGGCTGAAGGGTTTGGCGATGTAGTCGTCCACTTTGGCGATGTGCAGGCCGAGCACTTTATCTATGCTCTGGGCTTTGGCTGTTACCACGATGACCGGGATGCCGCGGGTGGCTTCGTCGGCTTTCATTTGCTGGTATACTTCCCAGCCGTCCATATCGGGCATCATCAAATCCAGCAACACCAAATCGGGAAGCAACTCGCGCACCTTCTTGATCCCTTCCATGCCGCCCGCCGCGCCTTGCACGTTGAAGCCGCGGCGTTCCAGGATGAGGCGGATCAAGTCAATCATCTCCGGCTCGTCCTCGATGCAAAGGATTTGTTTATTGCCTTTAGCGCTCATGGTTGCCTTCCAAAACAAGTTTACCATAAAAGCGAATGACGGATGAAAATCATCACATGGAATGTTAACGGGATTCGCGCCGCGTTGGGCAAGGGCGCGTTGGATTGGGCCTTCGCGCAAAAACCGGATGTGCTTTGCCTGCAGGAGATCAAAGCCCGCCCCGATCAATTGACCGAGGAACAGCGGACGCGCGCGGATTATCGCGTGACCTGGAACCCGGCCGAACGTCCCGGCTACAGCGGCGTCGCCACCTTCAGCCTCGCTTCGCCCTTTGACGTTGAGCGGGGTCTGTCGTCCCCGCGCTTTGATCCTGAGGGACGCGTCATCCGCACGCGCCACCCGGACTTTACCCTGTTCAACATCTATTTTCCCAACGGACAGCGCGGCCAGGAACGCGTGGACTACAAACTGGATTTCTACGCCTGCCTGCTGGAGATCTGCGACGCGCTCCACGCCGCGGGCGGGAACATCGTCATCACCGGCGATTTCAACACCGCGCACATGCCGATTGACCTGAAGAATCCCAAGGAGAACGAGACCACCTCCGGCTTCCTGCCCGAGGAACGCGCGTGGGTGCAAAAATTTCTCGATCACGGATTTGTGGACGCCTATCGCCAACTCTACCCCGACAGGATTCAATACACCTGGTGGACCTATCGCTTTGCGGCCCGCGCACGCGGCATCGGCTGGCGGCTGGATTATTTCCTCGTCTCCGAAAAACTATTTCCGCGTGTGCGGGATGTCATTGTTTACGAGGATGTCCCCGGCTCCGACCACTGTCCGGTGGAAATGGTGATCGAATAATACCGTCATTCCCGAAAGAGCATCGGGACTATGTGCGAGCGTTCGTCCCTGGCGGGCGGTGCCAGGGAGATCACCCTCCTCGCAACACTTGCACCGCACGCACACTTGCCCTCCCGAAGGACATCGGGACGATGTGGCGGGCAGTGCCAGGGAGTGCAGGTGTGACGGAGAAACGATGGTGAAGAATTTATTAGAGAATTATATAAGATTTCTGCAAGACCACTTTTAAGATGATGCGGTTGGTATAATCGCACTGGTATTTGGAGGTTCCTTTGAATCAGCAACGTAGTCAATCGTTTCTCGTAACATTTGTCCTCGTGGTGGCGATTGCCGCCATGATTTACATGGCTTTTCAGCGCGAAAGCACCATCACTGAACCGCTAACCATCAACGAGGTCGCGCAGGCAGTCCAGAATGGCGAAGTTTCCAAACTCTCAATCGCGGAAGATAATCGCCTGACCATTGTCTATCGGGAGGACGGCGTTGAGAAAACTTCCCAAAAAGAACCGACTTCCACGCTGGTGGAGCAGTTGGTCGGTTTAGGCGTTTCCCCCGATAAACTCCTTCCCGAAAACATCAAAATCGAAGTCAAGGCGCCTTCTGCGTGGGCCGGCGTGCTAGGCTCCCTGGCTTTCATCCTGCCCGTGCTGGTCATGGCAGGCGTTTTATGGTTCATCATGCGCCAGGCGCAGGGCAACAACAACGCGGCCATGTCGTTCGGCAAGAGCCGCGCCCGCATGTTCAGCGGCGACCATCCCACCGTCACATTTGCGGACGTGGCCGGGGTGGAGGAGTCCAAGGAGGAACTCAAGGAAGTCGTCGAGTTCCTGAAAGAGCCGCAGAAGTTCATCCAATTGGGAGCGCGCATCCCGAAGGGCGTTTTGCTGGTCGGCCCTCCCGGCACCGGTAAAACTTTGCTCGCCAAGGCCGTCTCCGGCGAAGCGGGCGTGCCGTTCTTTTCCATCTCAGGCTCGGAATTTGTGGAAATGTTCGTGGGCGTGGGCGCCAGCCGCGTGCGTGACCTGTTCGAACAGGCCAAGCGTCACTCGCCTTGTATCGTCTTTGTGGATGAGATTGATGCCGTTGGACGCCAGCGCGGCGCGGGACTCGGCGGTTCGCATGACGAGCGCGAGCAAACCCTCAACCAGATGCTGGTCGAGATGGACGGCTTCGACACCGACACCAACGTCATCATCATGGCGGCCACCAACCGCCCCGACGTGCTCGACCCGGCGCTCCTGCGTCCCGGCCGCTTCGACCGCCGCGTCACGCTGGATCGTCCCGACGTGAAAGGCCGCGAGGCCATCCTGAAAGTCCACGTCAAAGGCAAGCCGCTGGATCCCTCCGTGGATCTCGGTTCGCTGGCGCGCGGCACGCCCGGCTTCGTGGGTGCGGACCTGGAAAATCTTGTCAACGAGGGCGCCATCCTGGCCGCCCGCCGCAACCAGAAATCCATCATGCAGCCCGACCTGGAAGAGGCAATCGAGCGCGTCGTTATGGGACCCGAACGAAAGTCCCGCCTGATCTCAGACGAAGAGAAGCGCATCATCGCCTACCACGAAGCGGGTCACGCGGTTGTGGCGAACGCCATCCCCGAAGCGGACCCGGTCCAAAAAGTGACCATCGTCGGCCGCGGACAGGCGGGCGGCGTCACCTGGTTCCGTCCCGAAGAGGATCGTATTCTGGCCTCCCGCAAGAAAATGTTCGCGACTCTCGCCTACGCCCTGGGCGGACGCGCCGCCGAGGAACTGGTCTTCGACGACATCACCTCCGGCGCTTCCAACGACATCGAGCAGGTGACGAGAATGGCAAGGGCCATGGTCACCCGCATGGGCATGTCCGGTGATTTGGGTCCGATGACCTACGGCCAGAAGGAAGAACTGATCTTCCTGGGCCGCGAGATTTCCGAACAGCGCGATTACTCCGAGGCCGTCGCCGAACAGATTGACCGCGAAGTCCGCAAGATTGTTGAAGAGGCTTACAAGCAATCCAAGGCCTTGCTGAAAAAATATCGCGCCCAACTGGACGCGGTGGCGGCCAAACTGCTCGAGGTGGAGACCATCACCCGCGAAGAGTTCGAGTCAATCTTCCCGCCGCCGAATGGCAAGAAGAGCGGCACGCCGCAGATCGCGTAAATGGTAATTGGTAAATAGTAAATCGTAAAACGTAAAAAGAGGCTCTCCGAAAGGAGAGCCTCTTTTTACGTTCACTTACCACTTACCACTTACCACTTACGGATTCGCTTCCTTATGCTGTCTCACCAACTCGCGCCGCAGGATTTTGCCAACGGTGGTCTTCGGCAGTTCGGTGCGGAACTCGTAGTGGGTGGGGACTTTATACGCGGCCAGCCGTTCCTTGCAGAAGGCTTTGAGTTCCTCCGGAGTGGCAGTTTCGCCGGGCTTGAACACGATCCAGGCCTTGACCGTCTCGCCGCGATACGGATCGGGGATGCCCGCCACGCCCACATCCATTACCTTCGGGTAAGCTATCAGCACTTCCTCCACCTCGCGCGGCCAGACCTGGTATCCGCCCGGTTTCATGAGTTCCTTCTTGCGGTCTACAATGTAGAAGTAGCCGTCTTCGTCCATGCGGGCGATATCGCCGGTGAACAGCCAGGTCTTGCCATCCTTCATCTTGCGGAGCGTGTTGGCCGTCTCGGTGGGCATGTTGTGATAGCCCTTCATCACCTGCGGCCCGTTGACGATGATCTCGCCGATCTCGCCCTGTTGCATTTCGGTCTCGCCGTCGTCCAGGCTGATGATCTTGCAATCCACATCCGGCAGGGGCATGCCGATGGAGCCGGTTTTGTTCACGCCGTTGAACGGGTTGCAATGTGTTGCGGTTGGGGCCTCCGAAAGGCCGTAACCCTCGAAGACCTTGCCGCCGCTCAACTTCTCGAAGGTCTCTTTAGTCTCACGCATCAACGGCGCGGAGCCGGAAATACAAGCCTTGATCGAGCGCAGGCTGACTTTCCCTGCTTTAACCTCTGGACGGTTATTGATGGCATTGTATAGCGTTGGCACGCCGGGGAAAATGGTCGGATTGTATTTGTGGATATTTTCCAGCACGTCCGGGATGTCGCGCGCGTTGGGGATCATCACCATGCTCGCGCCGGATGCCATGGCAAAGAGCATACCCGCCACCATGCCGTAAACATGGAAGAGCGGGATCGCCATCAGCACCGTCTCGCCGCCTTCAACCAGGCCGGTCATCCAGGATTTGATCTGCAGAGTATCGGCCAGCACGTTTAAGTGTGTGGCGACCGCGGCTTTGGATACGCCCGTCGTTCCGCCGCTGTACTGGAACAGGGCGGTATCGTCCGAACCGATATCCAGTTTCGGGCGCGGGGTGTTAGCGTACTTGGTCAACATATCCTGGAACCAGATATCGCCTTCCGCCAGTCCGCCCTCGATGCGGAACCCGGCCTTCTTTTCCTTCGCGAGCGTGAACAGGACGCGCAGGACGGGCGGCAGGGTCTCTTTGATGTTCGTCACGATCAACTTCTTGATCTTGGTCTTGGGTTGCGCGGCCTTGATGGTCTTGTAGAAGTTACTCATCACGAACATGACTTCCACGCCCGAGTCGTTGGCCTGGTACTCGATCTCCGGCGGGGTGTAAAGCGGGTTGGTGGCCACCACCACGCCGCCGGCTTTCAGGATTCCGAAATACGCCATCACGAACTGCGGCGTGTTCGGCATGAAAATCCCTACGCGGTCGCCCTTCTTTACTCCCATCGCAACCAGCGCGCCCGCGATGTGGTCGGTGACGGCGTTCATCTCCTTGTATGAGATGACCGCGCCCTTAAAGATCGTGCAGGCGCGGTCGGGATATTTCTGGGCCGCAGTATCCAGGAATTGGAACACAGACCCTTTCGGGTATTCAATTGTCGCAGGTACCCCTTTGTCGTAATTCTTCACCCACGGTTTATCATTCATGACAGCATCTCCTCACTTTGGGTTGGTGGACGGATTGTATCCCTAGTATATACATGAAAATTTCAAAAGTCAATCTGTTTTTGTATGAAATTTAGAATCTCCTTGACCGTATTTTTTTGGACAACGAACCAGCGGATGGACGGATCGCCCTCCTTGAACCAATTCGCCTGCCTGCGGACGAAGACGCGCGTGTCGTGTCGCATCTGGACCTTGGCCTGGTCCGCCGTTACCTGGCCGTTGACTACCCCCACGCATTCGCGATACCCGATCCCCGACATGGACGGCAGTTCCGGAGAATAGCCCTTCGCGAGCAGGCCGCGCACCTCCTCGACCAGCCCCGCCGCGAACATGGACTCGATGCGCGCGTCCACGCGCGCATACAACTCCGCGCGCGGCCGCGTCAGCCCGATCGTTACCAACCGGTACGGCGACTCGACCTGCCCGCGCTGCTTGGAGAATTTTCGTCCCGTCGTGAGAATCACCTCCAGCGCGCGGATCGTCCGGCGCACATTGCGCGCGTCGATTTTTTCCGCCGCCTCAGGATCGAGAGATTTAAGCCTGTCGTGTAGCCACTCTCTTCCGCGCTCTTCATTCATCTTTCCAATTTCATCTCTCATCTTTGAATTGGCCTTCACCTCCGGCGGACTCCATCCTTCCGTCACCGCGCGCACGTATTGACCGGCGCCTCCCACGAGAAAAGGGAGTTTCCCGCGTGTGTGGATGTCTGCAATGGCCTCGCGCGCCGCCTGCTGGAACATCGCCAGCGACCAGGTCTCGTCGGGATTCGCCGCGTCAATCAGGTGATGTGGCACGCGCGCTCGCTCGGCGGGAGTCGGCTTGGCGGTGCCGATATCCATGCCGCGGTAAAACAGGCGCGAGTCCGCGCTGACGATTTCACCATTGAGTCGCTCCGCGAGTTGAATGGCGATTTCCGTCTTGCCTACGGCTGTTGGACCGACGAGGAGGATGAGGGGAGGAAGTGACATGTTACCGCGCAGACCTGACATGTCTCCGCGTGGCGCGAGGCAATCGTAACTCATGCGTGGACGGCGGCGCGAGTCGGGAAGGCTTTTGCGGAGACATGTCAGGTCTCCTCGTGGCGCGAGGCAATCGTAACTCATGCGTGGACGGCGGCGCGAGTCGGGAAGGCTTTTGCGGAGACATGTCAGGTCTCCTCGTGGCGCGAGGCAATCGTACTCATGCGTGGACGGCGGCGCGAGTCGAGAAGGCTTTCGCGGAGACACGTCAGGTCTTGTTCCGCTTGTGATTTGAATTGGGTGCGTTTTATTTCAGATGGAAATACCAGAATCGTTTGAATCATACTCAAATCCGAACACCGAAGGTTGCCAAGTCGTCACAATCCCGAAGGGATGCCATGATTGTAACGGATGAACGCGCCGGTAACACAATCCCGAAGGGATGGCATGATTCGGCGGAGGATGTCACCCCTTCGGGGTTGGAAACAAACCGTTGCCCAAGCTAGAATCAGTTCACCCCTTCGGGGTTGGGAAAAATTGTTGCGAATTGTTCCAACTCATTTGCGAAGTAACTGCGCCTTTCATTTGCCTGCCCTGGCGGGCTAGGCCAGGGAAACACCCCCAAATGATAATTTGAATTCAATGCGCCGCATAGATCACCTTTGTGTTTTCAAGGATGTTCTTTCGGCGGATGTAGTTCTGGCTTCTTTCAATGGCGCGCCGTTCAATCAAATCCACTTTGCGGCCGAACATTTCCTTCAACTCGTTTTCCATGCGAACAAGGTCAAAGAGTCCGATGCGCGCATTAGGAGAAAAGGAAACCAGCAAATCCACGTCGCTTTTGGCGTGAAAATCATTCCGCAGGGCAGAACCAAATAATGCCAGTTCCGAGACCTTCCAACGCTGGCAGAATTCCGCCAAACGTTTTCTGGGGATGGTCACATTGACTTTGGGTTTGGTGCTGGTTGGAATAGCCATATTCCTAATTATACACTTTGCCAACAGACCTGAGGCGGAAGTTTGGTTAGGATTTGAATTCAACGGTCAATCGTTCCAGGTCAATGCGCGCGCCTGCGGCCACTAAAAAATCCATCCCCAAAATGCCGTGAATATCGAAACCATAATCCATGCCGCCGACTTCGATTTCAAAATCGCTGAAAGCGTAATCTCCCACTTGCAATTGCTCCACCCGCTGCATGAAAACCACTTCGCTCCCGCCCACGCCGTGGATGTGGCGTAATATATCTTCATCCTGCGGCGTAATTCCAATCGTCGCCACATCGTCGGCCGCGAAAATCGTGCCGCCCGAACCTGTGTCTACCAGGACATTGGAAATTTCCATTTGCCTGCCATCGTGAACCAGTGTAACAGAAACAAAAGGCAGGTTATCTTGGAGCGACAGGCGCATATCCCCTCCGAATGCCGAGCCATTGCCGTTCGCGGATATCCAATTCCGCGCGGCGTGTATGAACAAAATAATATTCGCGCTCAGGGTGTGCCTGGTGCAATTTGCGATAACTTTGCAGGGCGGCTGTGCCGTCAGCGCAAACTTCCACCACCGCTATCTTATCCAACACGCGGCGCTCCGCTTCACTGTGCGCTTCCACGGCTTCGATCACCAGCCACTGATTTGGATATGCTTTGCGAACTTCCTTCCAGCGCATGAATGGCTCCTTTCCTTATCCAATCTTCAAATCCGATTATACCCCTTCCTCTTTTTGGCGTATAATTTCACCAACCCATCCCGCGGGGAACTCTCATGCCCAATCGCAGACTCAACGTTTTCCTCTGCCACGCCAAGGAAGACAAACCAACGGTGCGCGAACTGTATCGCCAGTTGACCGCCGAAGGCTGGCTGGACGTTTGGCTGGATGCGGAAAAACTCCTGCCCGGCCAGGAATGGGACATTGAAATCGAGAAGGCCGTGGAGCATGCGGATGTGGTAGTGGTTTGCCTGTCCACGCATTCGGTGGATAAAGAGGGATACGTTCAAAAGGAATTGCGTTTTGTCCTGAATATTGCCGATGAAAAACCCGAGGGGACGATCTTTGTTGTCCCCCTGCGGCTGGATGATTGCCAGGTTCCGCGCCGCATCCGCGCCTGGCAATATGTGGATTATTTCCCGAAGAACAACCGAAAGTGGGCCTATCAGCGTTTGCTGGAAAGCCTGAAATTGCGCGCGAGGAAACTCGGCATTTCCATGGAACAGCCCGCGCCCCATGTAGGACAAATTTTCAATTTGTCCGCCAACGCCGAAAAGCCAACGCCTCCTGTCGTAAAGCGAGATAATATCTCGCTCTACGCGCCGGAAACGCGCAGCACAGAAACGGAAGGTATCAAACCCGCCGCGCCTGCGAAAGAGCCGCCGCACAAAGAGAAACGAACTGGCTTTAAATTCGATGCTCGTTTTTGGCCCATTCTCGTTGGCCTGTTCGCGCTGACGCTTTGCGGATTTGCCGTGAATTACCTGGTCAAAAACTGGCCTGCCGCGCCCGCGCCGACGCAGACTTCCGAAGTCTCCGAGACTTCGGAAGTCTCTACCGCTTCGCCCACTTTCACCACCGCGCCTCCCACAAAACCGCCAACGGAAACACCTACGATCCGCTCTCCAACCGAAACACCTACGATCACCTTCACTCCTGCTCCAGGTGTCGGCAGAACCTGGATCTCGCCCAAAGACGGCATGGTGATGATGTTCGTGCCAGCAGGCAAATTCACGATGGGAAGCGACAGCGGTGAAGGTGACGAACAGCCCGTTCACGAGGTGGAACTCGCCGATTTCTGGATTGATCAAACCGAAGTGACCAACGCCATGTACGCCAAGTGCATGCAGGCTGGCGGTTGCACTCCACCGAGTTCAGCGAGTTCAGACACCCGGCAGGGTTATTACGGTAATTCCGAGTTCGATGATTTCCCTGTGATTTATGTTTCCTGGAACGATGCGAAAAATTATTGCGATTGGCGCGGCGATGGCACGCGCCTGCCCACCGAGGCCGAATGGGAAAAAGCCGCGCGCGGCACAGATGGGCGGACTTACCCCTGGGGTCATGAATCTCCAAACGGTAATTTATTGAATTACAATCAAAACGTTGGAGATACAACTGAAGTTGGTAAATATCCTGCGGGCGCAAGTATTTACGGCGCGCTGGATATGGCAGGGAACGTTTGGGAGTGGGTGGCAGACTGGTATGATGCGAGCTACTACGCCAACTCGCCTTCCAGCAATCCGCAAGGCCCGTCTTCCGGAGATTGGCGAGTGTTGCGCGGCGGCGCGTGGTACAACGACATTAACGACGCCCGCTCTGCCGGCCGCGTCTGGGGCTTCCCGTCGAATGCCAACTACCTCATCGGTTTTCGTTGCGCCCGCTCACCATAGTCCTGAAATGCTGGTTTCTGGATTTCTGTTATTCTGTAACGGGGGGGTTGGGGGGCTTGCCCCCCAGCGCTCGTAATAAATGAGCAAACTCTTCTACGACCACTACAACGATATCTGTCAGCCCTTGAATCTTTGGTAGGCGTATAAAGCCGCGACGCGCGACAATAGGGGAATCTTGTAACCCCGAAGGGGTGGCCTGATTCTTGCGCTTGGATTGCGAGGCTTCCCAACCCCGAAGGGGTGACAGTGTGTCGCAAAAGATGCCATCCCTTCGGGATTACGGGCTGATCGCGGCGCAACGCCCTCAACTCTTTCCCACACCAAGCACCAACCAACCAGAGAATTCAATCCCCTCTTTCTTCTTTCTTCTTTCACCCTTCCTCTTTCACCCTTCATAATTCATCTTTCATCTTTTGCCCTCACCCCACCACATTCTCAAAGTGCATAATCCTCGCCTCCCCGTCTCTCCCTCCACGGCAATCACGTCCACGCGCCAGGTTTGGAATTCTTTTGACGGAGCGCAGAAGTGAGGTAAGATTGGGATGAAAGGAGCAAATGATGATTAATCACGCAATTGCCCCGCAGGATTTGGTGCGCCAGGCAGTGATCGAGGTCGCGCAATTACCGGAGAACGAACTTCTGGCCGTGATCGAAATGGTCGGTGCGCTCAAAAAACAACGCGCCCGTCCGAATCGCGAACTGGCGAAGGAAATCGTTGCGCGCGCCAAAGTCCGGGCGGCAGAGACCAGCCGCCTCTCTCGCGCCGAGTTGATGCGCCAATTTGGGGAGGTTCTTGAGAAGATCCGCGCGGATGCCATAGCCAAAGATACGGCCATCGAAGGGGAGCTTGAAGGTGACTGAACGCCTGCGCGCTGTGCTGGATACCAATGTGTTTGTATCTGCCGCGCTCAGTAAAAATCCGCGCAGTCCCACCCGCGAAGCGATTGAGCGCTGGAGGCGCGGGGAATTCCTGTTGCTTGTCTGCACGCTGTTGGCGGAAGAGATCGTTGAAAAGTTGATCGAATACAGTATTGGCGCAGACGTTATTGAAAATCTCGTAGATTTGCTGGCGCGTTTAGCGGAATGGGTGGAAATTCCTCCTGAAAAAATCGAAGCCTTGCTCTCCGATCCCGATGACGATGTTGTGATTGCCTGCGCGGTTATTGGCAAGGCAAATTATCTTGTTACATACGATCCGCATTTCGATTCTCTAAATGGCGAATATCGCGGCGTAAAAATCCTCAAAGCCATTCCGTTTTTGGAAATTTTGCGCCAGTCAAACAAGTAATTCAATCTCTTCCTCGTTCCTTCAGAATTCATAATTCATCTTTCATCTTTCATCTTTTCCTATCCCACCACATTCTCAAAATGCGTGATCTTCGCCTCGCCCGTCTCGCCCTCCACGGCGATCACGTCCACGCGCCAGGCGGACAAAATAAATCTGGCTTGACTGTGGTACTGCATTGTAGTACCATCGCCCTGTGAACAAAAAACACCGCGCCACACTCAAAGCGATCTTTGATCGTCCTGATAACAAAAATATTCGTTGGGATGATTTTGTCGGCATGCTCGTGGAGTTGGGCGCGGATGTGATGGAGAAGGGCGGCTCGATGGTGGGTGTCCGCTTGAATGGCCGCTATGCTGTGTTCCACCGCCCGCATCCTGGCAACCTTATTTACCTATCCCTGCTCAAACACATCCGTCGTTATCTTTTGGAATGCGGCATTGACCCGCAGGAGTACTAGAATGTTGAAATACAAAAATTATCTCGGCGTTGTGGAATATGACTCCGATGGAAAAATCTTTACCGGCGAGGCGCTCGGTTTGCGGAATGTGATTACATTTCAGGGACGCACTCCCGAGGAACTGGAAACTTCCTTTCGCGAATCTGTGGATTTCTATCTGGAAATGTGCGCCCGCGACAATGTTTCGCCTGAAAAACCGTTTTCGGGTCGTTTCAACGTGCGGCTCGACCCCACACTTCACCGCCAGCTTGCTGAACGCGCCGCGCTGGAAAAAACCAGCCTGAACGAGTGGGTCATCCACACCCTCGAAGAATCGGTGCGCTGATCCTTTTTACCCCACCACATTCTCAAAGTGCATAATCCTCGCCTCGCCCGTCTCGCCCTCCACGGCGATCACATCCACGCGCCAGGTTTGGAATTCGGGATGCTCGAGGATGTATTTCTCCGCCGCGGATAGAATGTTCTGCCGCTTTCTGGGTGTGACGGAATGTTCGGGGTAGCCGTAGCGGTTGGAGGAACGCGCCTTCACTTCCACGAAAACCAGCACGTTTTTCTGGCGCGCAATGATGTCCACTTCGCCGCGTCCGGCGCGGAAGTTGCGCGCCAGGATTTGATATCCCTGTTTTTCCAAATATTCCGCCGCGGCCTGCTCGCCCCAGCGTCCCACGCGCTGCTGGGGGGTAGGGGGGCGACTCAAGTCGCGCCTACCTTTGCAAAGCCGACCTTCGTCGGCTCAATGTGTGAGTCAGCGCAGGCTTGTCCTGTCCCACAGGGATGCTCCGCGAAGCGAAGTCGAAGGGCTGACTTCGCAGGTGTTGAGGCGGTTTTCAACCGCTGACCTTGTCTCATGGATAGAACTGCTCGATGAAGGTCCGCACGCGGAAGCGCAGCCCGCGCTGGCGCGGCCTGGATTCGTGGCACAGCCGTTCATAAAGTTTGAGCATGATCTGGGTGGTGCGCTCGATGGCGTAATGGGAGGAGGCCTGCCGCGCGGCCGCGCCCATTTTTTTACGCAGGCCAGGTTCGGTGACGAGGCGCGTCATCTTGACCGCGAAGGCCACCGCGTCTTCGTCGGTGAGGAAGCCCGTTACACCGTCTTCCACGGTGTCGCCCACGCCCGGGGATTGGATTCCCAGCACGGGCAGGCCGGAGGCCATGCCCTCGATCACCGAGAGCGGATGCACCTCCGTCACCGAGGCGGTCACGAAGGCGTCGCACATGGACAGGTAGGCGGGAAGACGCTCGTAGGGAATCATCCCCTCGAAGCGCACGCGGCCCGCCAGCCCGAAGTCGGAAGCGAGCGCCTCGATGTCTGCGCGCGCGGGTCCGTCTCCCAAAATCAGCAGGCGGACGTGGTCGAATGCCTGCGCCACGCCGTTGAAGGCGCGCAGCAGGAAGTTCAGGTTTTTTTCGGGGCCGAGGCGTCCGACGTAGATGAAGAGGATGTCGTCCGCGCCGAAGCCGAAATCGGCGCGCGGGAGCGGCTCGATTTTGCGATAGCATTCGAGTTCCACGCCGTTGGGGACGACCTCGATGGGGCTTTTCACGTCCAGCCCGCGCAGGATTTTTTCCATACCCGCCGAGGGCGAGACAACGAGGTTGACCGCTTCGCAGAACGAAGGCATGTAGGCTTTGAGCAAGCCGTCGCTGATCTCTTCGGGCATCATCGGCAGGTAGGCTTGCGCGTACAGATCGTAGCGGGTGTGGTTGGTGAAGATGATGGGGATTTGCAGGGGGCGGGAGTAACGCAGGGCCAGCCTGCCGCTCAGGAAGGGATGGTGGACGTGGATGATGTCCATGCTTTGCAGGAGGCGTTTGGCTGCGCGGTTGTAGCGAAAGGACAGGTAGTAGCCCGTGTCCTGCAAAGGCAGGCCGGGCGAGCGGATGACGCGCGCCTCGCCGTCCTGGTAGTCGAGGTCGCCAAAGGTAAAGACGAACACGTCGTGCCCGGCGCGCTCGAGGTAGCGTTTGTTCAGGTCAATGTAATTGGTGATGCCGCTGATGTGCGGCTTGTAGGCGTCTGCCATCATGCCGATGCGCATGTTCTCTCTCCAAAAAGGCCAACTCTATGCGAGTTCCCGACTTTATTATATACTCTGTTCGCACGACATATTTTCAGATAACATTTTGAAAGGGATGATATATGAACGATAATGCGCAAGTAGCCGTTTTCATTGACTATGATAACATCGAAATCAGCGCCTCGGACAAACTGGGGAAGGACGTGGATGTGGAGTGGTCGCTGGTGCTGGAAACCGCGGCCCAGATCGGACGGGTGGTGGTGCGCCGCGCCTACGCGGATTGGTCCTCCTACGGCAATGACCGCCAGCGCGAACTGCTCGGCTCGGGCGTGGAACTGGTGCACGTCTCCAGCAAGCGCGGCAAGAACGCGGCCGACATCCGCATCGTGATCGACGCGCTGGAATTTATGTTCAGCGGCAACGATAATATCACCCACGTTATGTTGGTTTCGGGGGATGGCGATTTTACGGAACTGGCACATCGCCTGCGCGGACACGGTCTCAAGGTGGTGGGGCTGGGCGTCAGCGGCGCCAGTGCCGAATATCTGATCAACGCCTGCGACGAATTCATCTTCTACGACCGGCTGGTCGGCGCGGAACAAACTGCCGAACCGGCCAAGAACGGAGGCGAGACGCCGCCCTTGTCGCCCTCCTTCGACATCACGGAGGCGCGCCAACTCCTGCGACGCGTGCTCCAGTCGCGGCAGGGCGAATGGGTGCTGGCGGCAGAGTTGAAGAACGCCATGCTCCGTCTCGACCCGGCCTTCAGCGAACGCAACTATGGCTTCGGCAATTTCAAGGAATTCATCATTTCAGCCAAGGATATTGCCGAATACCAATTGAACGACAACAACCAGATCGAAGTCGCGCTTACGAGCGCGGCCGCGGGACAAGCGCCCGAGGCCATGCTGGACGAGTACCTGAAGATCCTGGCCCAGCAGAAGATCCGCATGACGCCCAACGAATACCGCCCGCAGATCATCTTCCGCTTCTTCGACGTTCGCAAAGCCAACCCCGACCTGAGCCTGACCAACCTCAAGGAACAGGTGCATGCCTACTTCCAGGAAAGCGCGCCGCACGTCAAGTGGCAATATGTCCACGAAGCCGCGCACCAGCTGTTCCACACTTTTTGCTTCGACTTCGACCAGTCCGATTCGTATCCCGCCGAGACGCGCCTGTGGGACCGCCGCGTGGATTTCCCGACGGGCGTTGAAAAATCCCTCGACCTGCTCGACAAGTGCGACAAGGGACTGCTCCAAAAACTGGCGCGCGCGCTCGGCTCGCCGAAGAAGATCAACAAGGAAGTGGCCGCCCGCCTGCTCTATGGAAGTTTCCGCGGCCAGGCCATGCTCGACCACGTGGGCGAGTTGATTGACGGATTGAAGATGACCCGCGGCGAGTCATGACCGTGACGTAGAGACGTTGCATTGCAACGTCTCCACGCATTGCAACGTCTCTACGTATGGAAAGAGAATGCCCCCCGAAAAATCCTACCGATATTTCGACCTCATCATGGCAGTCTTTGTGACCGTGCTGGTGGTCAGCAATGTGGCCTCCTCCGCCAAGATCGTGGACTTGCGCTTCCGCGTCTTTGGCGTGCCGATGGCACTCGACGGCGGCACCTTGCTCTTTCCCCTCTCCTACATTTTCGGCGACATCCTGACCGAAGTTTACGGATACAAACGCTCGCGCCGCGTCATCTGGATGGGATTCTTCTGCCTGGCGCTTTCCGCGGGCGTCTTCGCGTTGATCCGATTGCTACCGGGCGAGTCCACCTGGCAGGGATACGCCGGCGACGCGGCTTACGTTGCCATCCTGGGCGGCATGTCCAGCGGCGGGATTGTGCTAGGCTCGCTGGCGGGATTCTGGGGCGGCGAATTCACCAACTCCTTCACGCTGGCGAAGATGAAAGTCTGGACGAACGGCCGCCACCTGTGGGCGCGCACCATCGGCAGTACGCTAGTCGGCGAACTGGTGGACTCGGCCGTCTTCGTCATCGTTGCCAGTCTCTTCGGCGTTTTTCCGTGGAGCCTGTTCGCCACCCTCGTCTTGACCAATTATCTGTTCAAGTGCGCAGTCGAAGCGGCGATGACGCCCGTCACGTACGCGCTGGTTAATCGCCTGAAAAAATCTGAAGGCGAAGATTTCTACGACCGCGAGACGAATTTCAATCCGTTTGTGGGGTGACGAATCAGCAAGCCTCCCTTTTGGGGAGGCTGTTGGTTACAACGTGGTAACCGGAAGGAGTTTCCTGTCTTCGGCGGCCAGGATGGCAGTGGCGGAACGTAAGGTAAAGCGTGAATGTCTTTTGGCAGGGAGAGCATCCTGTGGGGCTATGGATGGGGCATTACCGTAGAATTAACGGCAGGAACAAAGTGTACGATCTGACGGTATACGTTTGGCCGCTGATAAAATTGCCGTTGTTCGCGCCCACTCCACCTAATGGGTTGGAGTCGCCATCTATAATGGTATCGTCGTCCACCACATCCAGGCGGAGGGTGCCGCTGCCAGTCCCGGTATAGACAGTAACAGTGCGGGTTGCACCAGACCCGTTTACAGCTTGTACATAAGCCGCCGAAATGCCGTTTAGCGTCAGGGTGAAATCACTCGTATCCACGCCGTAGACGCTTTTGCTAAAGGTGACGGTGAAGTCCACGCTGGCACTGTTGGTTGGGTTGGGGCTGGCGCGGTTGATCGAAACCACTGCGGGTGGAAACGCTACTTTAGCGGCAAAAATATCAGGGCCGCCGGAGTAACCATTCACCGGTGTGCCCCATGTGGAGAAACTGCGGCCTGTAATATAGAGATATCCGTTGCTATCCTCGGCGATGCCTCGCCCCCAGTCGCTGTCGCTCCCGCCGAGGAAGGTGAGGGCATTCAAACTTCCGGATGAATCCAGCCTGGCAACAAAGGCATCGTCAGCACCGTGGTAGGCTTCCAGGGGAGTTCCCCAGCCCTCATAACTGATGCCTACGATATGGATGCTCCCCAGGGCATCCACGACAATGCCGCGGCCGAGATCCTCCCCGCTACCGCCCAGGAAGGTGTTCCAGGCAAGATCACCGGAGGAGTTTACTTTGGCGACAAACGCGTCGCTGTCTCCGGTCGTGAAAGCACGCACAGGAATACCCCAGGTGTTGTCACAAAACCCCGACTCGTAGATATTGCCGACATTATCCAAAGCGATGGCTCCTTGAGCATATTCCTCGCCGCTTCCGCCCAAAAAAGTGTTCCAGATCAATGAGCCTGAGTTGTCAAGCCTGGCAATAAAGGTATCGGTGCCGCTGGTATAGGCGCGCACGGTGCAGGGCGTGGAAGAACATCCCCAATTTATATTACTATCTCCTTCAACAAAAACGATTCCCGAATCATTGACTGCAATGCCCCCGGCTCCATCTTCTCCAGCCCCGCCCAGAAAGGTGTTCCAGATCAGGTTGCCGGATGAGTTCACTTTGGCAGCAAAGGCATCACTACCGCCAATGTAAGCCCGTACAGGGGCGCCCCAAGTGCTATCGCTGATTCCTGGTATATAGATATTCCCGCCGCTATCCACAGCCATTCTCCCGCCAAATTCAGCTCCAACTCCGCCCAGGAAAGTGTTCCAGATGAGGTTGCCGGATGAGTCCAGTTTGGCAATAAAAGCATCATCGCCGCCGGTGTAGGCGCGCATCGTGCAATTCACAGGGGCACAACTCCAAGGCGAGTTGCTGGTTCCTCCCACATAGATATTTCCATTCGTATCCACGACGATCCCGGCATTTCCATAGTCAATCCCTTTCCCGCCCAGGAAAGTATTCCACAGCGGGTTGCCGGAAGAATCCAGTTTGGCAACAATGATATCACTGTTGTCGGTGAAGGCGCGGATGGGATTACCCCAGGTGCCATTGCTATGTCCTGAGACATATATATTCCCACTATTATCCGTCGCAATCCCGAACCCCTGGTCATTGGCTCCTGTACCGATAAAATCATTCCAGGTCAAATTGCCAGACGAGTCCAGCCTGGCGGCGAAAGCCTCCTGGCCATACGGAAGATGGGTTGGGCTACCCCATTCACCTAAGCTGTATCCAACCACGTAAACATTCCCATTAACATCTACCGCGACGTTGCGGCCCCAATCGGTATCGTCCCCACCGAGGAACGTATTCCAGACCAGATTACCGGAAGAATTCAATTTGGCTACAAAGGCATCTGCGGCATTGCTAAATGCGCGCACCGGACTGCCCCAGGTACCATCGCAAACCGACGCCACATAAACGTTCCCATTACTGTCTACGGCAATTCCCCCGCCGAAGTCAATCCCATCCCCGCCCAGAAACGTATTCCAAGTCAGTGTGCCGGACGTGTCCAGTTTGGCGGCGAAGAAATCATAACTGGCTGTGTAAGTGCGCACCGGGCTGCCCCAGTTGGCGTCGCTTTGACCGGATATAAAGACGTTACCGTTATTATCCACGGCAACATCAAACCCGGTATCATCCCCGCTCCCACCCAGGAATGTGTTCCAGGTCAAATTGCCAGTGGGGTCGAGTTTGGCTGCGAACGCATCATAGATACCGCCATTGTAATCATGAACCGGATTTTCCCAAGTGGCTGAACTATCTCCTGCTACGTAGACATTATTGTTGCCATCCACTGCAATACCCTGGCCATACTGATGCCCATCCCCACCCAGAAAGGTATTCCAAGCTAAGTTTCCGGACGAGTCCAGTTTGGCTGCAAAGGCATCATCACTCCCATTGGTGTAGTTGCGCACTGGGCTGCCCCAAGTGTTATTACTGGTGCCTCCAATGTAAACGTGTCCATCGCCACCCACTGCAATAGCCGAACCTTCCTCAGAGCCATCCCAACTACCCAAGAAGGTATTCCAAAGCAATTCGCCAGATGCGTTCAGCTTTGCCGCAAACGCATCGTCTCCCCCGCTGTATGCACGTTTTGGGCTGCCCCAGGAAGAAGAGCTCATCCCTGCCACGTATACATTTCCGTTGCCATCTACAGCAACAGTTTTTCCAATATCGTAATCGCTGCCACCTAGGAAGGTGTTCCAGACCATGTCGCCAGATGAGTCGAGTTTGGCTACGAAGGCATCGTTATTGCCAGTGTAACCGCGCACGGGGTTTCCCCAAGTTCCATCACTCGTACCTGCAACATACATATTCCCGCTGCTGTCCACGGCGATGTCATAACCTTCTTCATTCCAGTTGCCCCGACCCAGGAATGTATTCCAGACGAGGGGATTATCTGGCGCAAGGTTCCCCGCCCCCGGCGCGGACGCCTGTGCGGGCAGGAAATTGCTTAAACACACAACCGCCACCAGCACGGCGATCAGACTGCGAAACGTAAAGGTATGCAAGGTTTTCATGGGTTCCTCCCCAGAGTTGCAGTCCATAATTTCAGTTGCAACTCTGAATAAACTGGTGAATGCCCACAAGTATAAGCGATGAACAAAAGCTCTGCCAACTGTGG
>CAYJLS010000036.1:0-28329 GCA_964371065.1 uncultured Anaerolineaceae bacterium
AGTTTTACCCATAATATTTGATATGGTTCGAGTGTGATGTTTGAAACCTGTAGCGATTGACCTGTAAGGAGGTCTGTGGCTGAATTGTAATTTGTATTGAACGAGGTTTTGGTCTTGCCGACATTGTGCAGGCATAATGCGCGTGATGTTCCATCCGGCGCAACGCGTTCGACGGCGAAGACCGATGGATGGACATCCAATATTTTCTGCGCGCCATGCGGATGAAACGCGGTCGCGCCGCTTCTTGCCTTCAGCAGTTGACGATGGCGGGCGAAGACTTTTGAACGCAAAGAGTTTTCATCCGCAAGTTCCGTTTGCAATTGATCGAATTGGTTTTTCTCGCGGTTAATCGTGCGGTTGCGCCCGGTTTGTTTCGCTCCCTCCGGCCAACTGCGCGAACCGAACAGGCTGTGAAAGTAAATCCCTGGTATGCCAATCAATGAAAGCATGATAGCCTGCGCGGCAATAAAACGGTCTATTTGCAGTTCCAAAGATTCATCCCCTCGCGGGTTGGAAAGCGCATCGAAATAATTGATATTCAACTCGTAGGGACTCTGCGAGCCGTCCGCGTTGTGTTTGTAGGAGACCAGGCCGCCATGCTCAAGCGTCTTCTTCACCAGCACATCCATCTCATCCGTGGACAAAATACCGCGCGCTGGATTCAGGCCGATGCCATCGTGGGAAGCCAGGAAGTTGAAGAAGGTGGTGTGATTGGATGGAAGGGTCAATGTCTTCGCCCAATTCGACAACTTGCGCGCATCGCCTGTGTGGAAGGCGTGCAGGGTCAACGGTGGCAGGGCAAAGTTATAAACGAGTTGTGCTTCATCAGTCCCATCCCCAAAATAGGAGATGTTATCCGCGTGCGGCACATTCGTTTCGGTGATCAAATGAACGTGCGGGGCAACTTCGTCCAGCGCGGCGCGTAGGAATTTAACGATGGCATGGGCTTGCGGCAAATGGATACAGCTGGTGCCGATCTCTTTCCACAAATAGGCAATTGCATCGAGGCGGAGGAAGGTTGCGCCGCGCTCGATGTACATGAGCAAAACATCCAGGATTTCCAGCAGAACTTCGGGGTTCTTGTAATTCAAATCAACCTGGTCGTTGCTGAACGTTGTCCAAACGCGCTTTTCCCCGGCAGGCGTGGAAAACGTGGTGAGCAAAGGCAGGGTGCGTGGACGAACCACCTGTGAAAGGTCGGGCGAGCCGTCCACGGTAATGAAGTAATCACGAACACGCGGATCGTCACGCAAAAAGGCCTGGAACCATTCGCTTTGCGACGAGACATGGTTGATCACGCCATCGAACATCAGGCGGAAGTGGCTTTGCATGGATGAAATATCATCCCACTCCCCCAGGCTTGGATCCACTTTGCGATAATCCACAACCGAGAAGCCGTCGTCCGATGTCCACGGGTAGAACGGCAGGATGTGGATCCCGCTCACGACCTCCTTTAAATATTTCTCGCAAAATGCGCGGAGGGTTTGCAGAGGTTTTTCATTTCGAGATTGGACCTGGTCGCCGTACGTGATGAGGATGGAGTCGCGTTCGGTCAATGCGCCGTCACGCGCGGGGATGCGCGGCCGGTAGTCCGCGATCAGTTTTGCTACGCGGGCATGCAGGCGCGGAGCCTGGCTTTCGCCGTAAAGAAAAGCGAGATGTTGCATCAGGTTCGTCATCCTTGAGCGATGGCCAATCTCCTTTCCGTATCGTGATTCTTCTTTTGGAATTGTTGCGACCAAAATTTTTATACCACAAAAAAAGCGACTCCCAACGGGAATCGCTCAAGGTTAAAAAAGATTAACTTTTACATCGAGACAATACACGCGGCTGTGTCCGTCACCGTCACCGACTTGCCGTTCGAGAATGTCACCTCGGTGGCCTGCGTGCCGCGCGTCAAGGTCAGCCCGCGGTAGCGCAGTGTGACCGGCCAGGGGAACGGACTGCGTCCCTCCAGCCGCACGCGCGTCGCGGACAGGATCGTCACGCCCAGGGTTTGCAGGAAGAGTCCCAGCGGCGCGAGACCCGTCAGCGCGTTGCGCTCGCCGAGGCCCGCGCCCGTGTCCGCATGGTAGCGCTGGTAGAAAGCGCGGCTCTGTTTCAGGTTCAGGATGACCGCCGCCATGAGGTGTTCGGTGAGACGCGCGGCCTCGGTGCGGAATCCGTACGCCAGCAGGCCCTCGCCGATGAGTTGGTTCCAGGGCAGGTGAACGCTCGAGTAAACCGCGTCCGCCTCATCGTCCGGGCTGGAAGCGCAGGCGGGGATTCCAAACGGGCGGTCGAAGCGCGACCTGTCCAGCAGGGCGCGGCCGATCATCGTCTGCGCGCGTTGCAGGTCGGGCAATCCGGCCCACAGCGGCAGGAGCAACGTGTGATCCTGCGCGGTCAGGTCAACCGTTTTAACGATGACGGTATCTTTTTTGTCCAGCCCAAGCACTTCCACGCGGCCGAGGCGCGTGTAGACTTTTTGGCTGGTGGCGACCAGGCCGCCGCTGCGCCACGTGAACCGCTCGAACGGGATGACCTCGACCGGTGCGGTGGTGGACAACTCGGCGATGCGGGCTTCGGGGCGCTTCGCCGCGGGACTTTGGGTTTGCACCTCGACCAGCAGGCGGACGGGTTTCTCGAAGACAGCCTTCGGCTTGAGCGGTTTGCCGCCGCGGCCTTCGGCGATGATTTTGCCGGGCTGGCTGAGATGGGTGGCGAGGTCGCGGTACGCGTAGAGCGCGGCACGTTCATCCCACGCGGAAGCGACGGCTTTTTCCAGCAGTTCGGCCTGACGCCGGATGAGTTCCACTTCGCCGCCGCGCCCGAGTTTTTCGGCCATCAAAATGAGACAGCCCGCCTCGCGCGCCAGCATGGCGTACAAGCCGGGGCTGTCCACCGTGCGGATGTCCACGCCCTGCGACCAGGGATGCCAGGTGTCGAAGAGTGGGTTATCCTCGAAGCCGCTTTGCAGAAGATGATCCCATTCGGGCAGGCCGTCACGGTCGCGGTCGTGCGCGGGCGAGAACCAGTGCCAGAAGAAGGCCAGCAATTTCGGGAAGGACTCGGCCAGGAAGGATTCATCGTTGGTGGATTGATAGACCTGCCAGGCCAGCGAAGCCAGCAGGGGCGCGGCCAGCATTTTGCCGCGCTGACCGGCCAGCCCGGGACGCAGGTCAATGAAGCCCTCCTCGGTTTGCGCGGCGAGGAAGTTTGCCAGCAGGCCGCGCGCGAACGCGGGCGCGCCGGGCAGGAGACTGGCGAGGTAGTACGCCTCCAGCGGAGTCTGTCCCGCCCAGGGGAGCGGATAATCTGTGCCATCGCTTTTGCGCGAGTAGCCGTGGTCGGGTCCGCGCGCGAGCACGAAGGATGGGTTGGGGAGATGTTCACTGGCGGGCAAGGACAGGCTGAGCGCGGCCTTCTGGGTGAGTGCGAAGGCCGCATCCCAGTCGGGGTCGCCGGTCTGGATGTCGAGCGTCTCGGATTCTGCGGTCATTTGGATACGCGCCTTTTCCGCCTCCCAGGGACGCGCGGCGGTGCGCCGCGCCAACTCGAAGGACGGCCCGGAGGCGGCCAGCGCGGCCAGCGCCCAGGTGACTTGGCGCGAGGCGCCGGGGGCGATGTCGAGGTCAACCGTCAGCGCAGGATACGGCCCGTTCGTGGGAGCCGGCCCACCCGTCATGTAAAGAAGCGGGGCGAGTCCGCCGGTCGTGCCGGTCAGCACGTGGATCATCTGCGATTGTGCGGCGAAGAAGGCCTGCCCGTCCAGCGGGGCGAGCACAGCGCACAGGTCGAGCCGGATTTTGCGTGTGGCTGTGGCGCGGTTGGTGAGGGTGGCGCGTCCCGCGATGACTTGCGAACCGGCCGCCCAGAATTCGGCGGCCACGTCGAGGTTTTCGAGCGGGGCGAAGTCCACTTCGAGGAAGTTGGGATAAAAGGCGCGCAGGCGCGGCGCGCGGGAAAAGTCCGCGGGGTTCGTGACGGTGAGGCGGCCCTCGCCGAAGCGCGGGAAGAGGCGCATCGAGCGCGCCCGCAGGCCGTAGGTGGTGTGGAGCGAAAGCGCGGACGGCTCGCCCAGGCCCGGCTCGAACTCCCAGATTTGGTCGTTGAGATAGTCCGCGCCGCCGAAGCGAAAGTCGGCGGCAAGTGTTAGACAAAGCGGATCGCCGAGGGCGAGGTTCCAGTCGCGCATGCCTGTATTGTACGGGCAGATGGGGGAGAGGTCAAAGGGTATAATTTAGTCGGATAGTCGCTGGTCTCATAGTCGAATAGTCAACGACAGAGTAAGAGACCATCAGACTATCAGACCATCAGACTAGGAGACTAAAATGCCAGGACTTTACTTTGAAGAATTTTCCGTCGGTCAAAAAATCACCAGCGTGGCGCGCACGGTCGCGGAGAGCGACATCATGACTTTCGCCGGACTGACTGGCGATTATAATCAGATCCACACCGACGCGGAATTCGCCAAAGGCACACAATTCGGCCAGCGCGTCGCGCACGGCATGTTGGGGATGTCCCTCGCGGTGGGCCTGCTCATGCGGACGGGCGTACTCGAAGGCACGGTGCTGGCTTTCCGCGAGATCGTCGAATGGAAATTCATCAAGCCCGTTTTCATCGGCGACACCCTCCACGTGGAGATGGAAGTCAAGGAGTTGAAGGCCATGCCGCGCATCGGCGGCGGGCAGGCCATGGTCGCGCTGGACGTGAAAAACCAGAAGGATGAGACACTCATGCGCGGAACACTGGCCGTGCTGGTGGCGTCTAAACCGTAACTCATTTCACCGCTAAGGCCGCTAAGAAAATTTCCCTACTGTACAGACCCTTAATGCGAATTCCGCGAATAGGCGAATGGCGCGAATATTCTTTAATTGCATTTGCTAAATTCGCTCATTCGTGACTTTCGCATTGAAAACGGCAGACACGATGCAACGATGTACGGTAGCGAAAAGAAAAAACTTTGCGCTCTTCGCGTGCTTCGCGGTTCCATTCCAGGTTCAGGACTTATGACCGAAAACGACGATGAACGTATCCGCAGATTGCTGAACTCCGAAGAGCAGACGCGCAACGATGTCACGCCGCATCACGCGGACGGACGGCGGCCGCGCGTTTACGACGGGCCGCTCCCGCGTCCCGCCCTGGACGCGGACAACATGCCCCTGCCGCGCCGCGTGGACCAGGTGGACATGAGCGGGACGCGCGTCACCCCGGCCGCCTATCAGACTCCCTCCCAGCCGACGCGCTACTCCTCCACGCAACGAAAGTCCCCCCCCTCCCAGCCGCCATTCGATAAGCGCCGCGCGCTGAGTTGCGCGGCCTACGGCTTGATCGGGCTGTTCTTCGCGGGTGTGGTGATCGCGTTGATCGTGGCTTCCATCGCGGTCTACAGTTACTATTCCATCGCGCGCACCCTGCCCAACGTGGAGGATTTGCAGACGCGCGCCTCCCAGTTCGAGACGACGCGCATCCTGGACCGCAACGGGAACGTGCTTTACGAAATTCTCGATCCCAACGCGGGGCGGCGCACCTACGTCACGCTGGATGAGATTTCTCCGGTTGCGGTCGCGGCCACCATCTCCACCGAAGACAAGGACTTTTACAACCATCCCGGCTTCGACTTCTGGGCCATCGTGCGCGCCCTGTTGGAAAACTATCGCACCGGCGGGCAGGGCGGCGGCGCCTCCACCATCACGCAACAACTGGCGCGCGCCCTCCTGCTTTCGCCGCAGGAACGCGCCGAGCGGACGGTCGCGCGCAAGGCGCGCGAGATCATCCTGGCCGCCGAGATCACGCGCCGCTACAGCAAGGACGAGATCCTTGAACTCTACCTTAACGAGATTTATTACGGCAATCTTTCCTATGGCATCGAAGCCGCGGCCGAGACGTATTTCCACACCACCGCCGGGCAGTTGACTCTCGCGCAGGCTTCCTTTCTCGCGGGCCTGCCGCAGGCGCCCGCCGTCTACGATATTTACACCGACCCCGAAGCCGCGTTGACGCGCCACCAGCAGGTGGTGGTTTTGATGTACATGTACAGCCAGGAGCAGTCGTGCATCCAGGTCAGCAACAGCCCGGAGCGCGTCTGCGTGGACGCCACCGCCGCGACCACTGCCGCGGACGAGATGCGTAATTACAATTTCCCGCCGCCCGAATTCAACATGCGTTACCCGCACTGGGTCAACTACGTCCGTAGCCTGCTCGAAAGCAAATATGACGCGCAGACCATTTATCGTTCCGGCTTCACGGTGACCACCACGCTCGATCCGCAATTGCAGGACGAGGCCCAGCGCATCGTCGCCGAGCAGATTGCAACGCTGACGGACAAGAACGCGCGCAACGGCGCGCTGGTGGCGTTGAAACCCTCCACCGGCGAAATCCTGGCCATGGTCGGCTCGGCGGATTTCAACAACGAGGAAATTGACGGGCAGATCAACATGGCCGTCAGCCAGACGCGCCAGCCGGGTTCCTCCATCAAACCCATCACCTATGTGGCCGCCTTCGAAAAAGGCTGGACTCCCGCCGCGCTCATCTGGGATGTGCCGAGCGAGTTCCCGCCCTCGGGCCTCGCCACCGATACGCGCGATCCATATATCCCCTCGAATTACGATGGCAAATTCCACGGCCCGGTCACGGTCCGCGTGGCGCTGGCGAACTCATTCAATGTCCCGGCGGTCAAGGTTTTGAATTTTGTCGGCGTGTACGATGACCCGGCCACGCCTCAAAAGGACGGCATGATCGCCATGGCCGAACGACTGGGCATCACCTCGTTGACCCAGCCCGATTACGGTCTCGCGCTGACGTTGGGCGGCGGCGAGGTCAGCCTGCTGGAGCTGACCTCCGCCTACGCGGTCTTCGCCAATAACGGACAGCGCCTCCCGCCCGTCGCCATTTTGAAGATCACGGATTTCAGCGGCAACGTGATTGACGAGTACAAGCCCGCGATCGGCGAGCAGGTCATCCGCGCCGAACATGCCTACCTCATCTCGTCCATTCTTTCGGACAATGAAGCCCGCTCGTGGATGTTTGGAACCAACTCGGTGCTCAACCTGCCTTTCCCGGTCGCGGCCAAGACCGGCACTTCCGGGACCCCGCGCGGGGACGCGGCGGAACTGGTCTACGACAACTGGACGCTGGGCTACACCCCCGACCTGGTGGCCGGCGTCTGGATCGGCAACGCCGATTACACCCCGATGATCAACACCAGCGGCTCCACCGGCGCGGCGCCCATCTGGTCGCAGTTCATGCAATACGCCGCGCCCATCGTCAGCGGCGGAAACCTGCGCGGATTCGCGCCCCCGCCGGGCATTGTCGAACAGATCATCTGCGCGCTCTCCGGCACAGAGCCTTCGCAGTGGTGCCGCGGCGGACAGAAACGGGAAGTGTTCGCCTCCGACCAGCCGCCTCTTCCGCCCGCCAAGGACTTGTTCCGCAAGGTCAAGATTGACACCTGGTCGGGACTCGAAGCCTCCCCTGCCTGCGGCGAAGATTTCGCGGAAGAGGTGATGGTCATCCGCGTGGACGATCCCTGGGCGCGCAAATGGCTGGAGACCAACCAGGGCCAGAACTGGCTTGAATCCAACGATATGCCGCGCAAGCCCACCTTTGCCCCGCAGCGCGAATGCACTGCCAGCGACCCGCATCCGATTTTGGAATTCAGCAACTTGAAAGACGGACAGGTGGTCACCGACTCGCTGGTGGAAGTTCTCGGAACCGCGGATGCCACTGGCGGGTTCAAGGGCTGGGCGCTGGATTTTGCCCATAGCAGTGACCCCGAAAACTGGTTCCAGATGATCCAGAGCCGCCAACCGGTGCGGAACGGCCTGCTGTCCATGCTCGATCTCGGTGCGGTCGAGAATGGCGTGATCCTCCTGCGCCTGCGGATTCTGGGCCCCAACGATGCCTACGCTGAAAAGACGATTCAACTGATGGTCAACCTGCCCATCCCGCCGACAGACATCCCCACCGCGACGCCCACGGCAACGCCCATCCCGCCAACGGACATTCCCACCGATACGCCCATCCCACCGACGGACATCCCGCCGACCCTCAAACCGACGATTACGCCCATCCCGCCGACGGATACGCCGACCCTGACTCCCGCGCCGACAGACACACCTTCCCCGACTCCCACCGTGTAACGCAAATTGCCAATTTGCGCCACAGGAACAAATTGGCAATTTGTTCTACAGGAGACCCCATGCGCCTCGAAGACCTAAACTGGATGGACGTGGAAAAATACCTCGCGCAGGACGACCGCCTGATGCTGGTGATCGGCGCGTGCGAACAACATGCTTATCTGAGCCTGCTGACCGACATCAAGATTCCGCTCGCCCTGGCGGATTCCGCTTCGCAACAGACGGGTGTGCTGGTCGCGCCGCCACTTAATTTCGGCTTCTCCCATTATTTTCTCGACTATCCCGGCACGCTCAGCCTGCGCGTCCCCACGCTGATCGCGGCGGTGGAGGACATCCTCCGCTCCGCGTACCGGGGCGGGTTCCGCCGCCTGCTGATCCTGAACGGTCACGGCGGCAACACGCCGGTCAATGACCATTTGAATGACGTGATCAACGACCTGCCCGGCGCGCAGATCCGCTGGTATCAGTGGTGGGATTCTCACAGCGTGGAGGCGGTGGCGGTACAGCACAACCTGAAACCCGCGCACGCCAACTGGCTGGAGGCCTTCCCGTTTACGGTGGTCGGCGACCTGCCCGATGGGGAGAAGACCCCGCCTTCCGTGCCGAGTTCCATCATGGATGCCGCGACCGCGCGGCGGGTCTACGGCGACGGGTCGTTTGGGGGGCGTTATCGCGCGGAGGACGGGATCATGCGCGAGGTCCTGGCCGCCGCGCTGGAGGATGTCCTGTTGCTACTCCAGTTCGAATAGCCTGGTGATTACCCACAAGTTCAGGCGGCAGTTGGACTGCCGCCTGCGCCCGCAGTGCAACTGCGGGCCCGACGGCGGCGACTTGTGGGTAATCACCAGCGAATAGCCCCTTGCGCGAATCCCCGCGCGGCGGTTATAATGGCGGGCGTTGGATGAAAATAAAACCGAGCAAAACACAGCAAGCGCTTGAGATAAAAAATAGTCTCGAAGCGCTTGCCTTTGTTTGTCTCTAGCGCGCCTTATTCCCGGCGCGCCGGGACAATGCCCGGAAACCTGGACTCTTTACTCGAGGAGAGGAAGCAGTGGAAACCAAGGGATTAACCGCACTCCGCATCAGCCTGGCTTCGCCCGAAACGATCATGTCGTGGTCGTATGGCGAGGTGCTCAAACCCGAAACGATCAACTACCGCCGCCTGCGACCCGAAAAGGATGGGTTGTTCTGCGAGGCTATCTTCGGCCCCACCCGCGATTGGCAATGCTATTGCGGCAAATATAAAAACCCCCGTTACAAAGGCATCACCTGCGATAAATGCGGCGTGGAAGTGACGCGTTCCGCCGTCCGCCGCGAGCGCATGGGACACATCACCCTCGCGACGCCTGTGGCGCACATCTGGTACACGCGCCGCATCCCGTCCTTCCTCGGTCAACTGCTGGACATCTCGCGTCGCAACCTGGACCGTGTGCTGTATTTCGCGCAATATATCGTCACCTACGTGGATGAGGAAGCCCGCCAGAAGGCGCTGAAACGCCTCGAGGATGATATTTCCGTCTCGGACCGCGAGCAGGCCTCGGGGGTCAACGCGCGCATCGCCGAGATCAAGACCAAACGCGACCATGACATTTCCGAACTGACCCAGCGCCGCAACGCTCTCGAACAGAACTATGACGAGCAGGTGGCCGAGCGTCTCGACCCGGTCATCAAGGAAGGCCAAAAACTCGAAAAGACCCTGCAGGATCAGACCGGCAAACCCGCCAGGAAAGATATCGTGTTCGGCGCAACGGGAGAGACGCTGGTTACCACTGGCACACCCATCGCGGCCAAGCATATCAGCCAGGTGCAGAAGATCGTCAAGCAGAGACTGGAAGCGGTCGAGAACGAACTGAAGGAACAGAAACAGCGCGAGTTCGAAGCGCTCAAGACCGAGGTGGCGCGCGTCAAGGCGGAAGCCGAAGAGGGGATGAATGCCCTGCGCAACGAATTGGAGGACCAGTCCTCCGCTTCGCAGGGACAGAACACGCGCCTGCGCGACGAACTGCTGGAACTGCGCCCGTTCACCTTCCTGAGCGAAATGCGCTATCGCGAACTTCGCCAGCGTTGGGGGCAGGTCTTCCGCGCCGACATGGGCGCCGAGGCCTTTTACGATATTCTCAAACGACTCGACCTCGACAAACTGTCCGAGGAACTCTGGCACGAAGCGCGCGTCACCAAATCCAAGCAGAAGCGCAAGAAGGCCACCACCCGCCTGAAAGTGGTGGAAGCCTTCCGCCGTTCGGGCAACCACCCCGAATGGATGGTGTTGACCGTCCTGCCCGTCATCCCGCCCGACCTGCGCCCGATGGTGCAGTTGGATGGCGGGCGTTTCGCCACCTCCGACCTGAACGACCTGTACCGCCGCGTCATCAACCGCAACAACCGCCTCAAGCGCCTGCTCGAACTGGGCGCGCCGGATGTCATCATCCGCAACGAGAAGCGCATGTTGCAGGAAGCCGTGGACAGCCTGATTGATAATTCCCAGCGCGGCAAGGCGCTCTCCCGAAGGGGCCGCCGCGAACTCAAATCTTTGAGCGACATGCTCAAAGGCAAGAAGGGACGTTTCCGCCGCAACCTGCTCGGCAAGCGCGTGGACTACAGCGGGCGTTCCGTGATCGTGGTTGGTCCGCAGTTGAAACTTTACCAATGCGGCCTGCCGAAGAGCATGGCGCTGGAACTGTTCCGCCCGTTCGTGATTGCCCGCCTCGTGCAAAACAACTACGCCGCCAACGTCAAAGGGGCGCGGCGCCTGATCGAGCGCAACCGTCCCGAAATCTGGGAAGCGCTCGAAGGCGTCATCGGCGACCGCCCCGTTTTGCTCAACCGCGCGCCCACGCTTCACCGCCTCGGCATCCAGGCCTTCGAGCCGATCCTGATCGAAGGTTCGGCCATCCAATTGCATCCGCTCGTCACCACCGCCTTCAACGCGGATTTCGACGGCGACCAGATGGCCGTCCACGTGCCGCTTTCGCAGAAGGCCGTGCAGGAAGCGCGCGACCTGATGCTGGCTTCCAAGAACCTGCTCAAGCCCGCCGACGGCGAGCCGATCATCAGCCCATCCAAGGATATGGTGCTGGGCGTGTATTACCTGACGATGGAACAGAAAGCCGCGCACCGCGGCGACGGGCGCGCCTTCGCGGACATTGACGAGGTGGATCTCGCCTACCTGCTCGACCAGGTGCATATCCACTCCGAGATCAAACTGCGCGTCGAGACCTGGTACGATGACAACCACAAGCGCCTGCCCGAAAAGCAGATCCGCATCATTGATACGACCGTCGGCCGCGCGCTCTTCAACCGCGTCGTGCCGGAACAGGTTCAGTTTATCAATCGCAAACTCGACAAGGGTGGCGTGAAGGATTTGATCGCCGAAGTTTATGAACTGTGCGGACAGGAGACCACCACCGATGTGGCCGACCGCATCAAGAACATTGGCTTTGAATATGCCATGAAGTCGGGTACCACGCTGGCAGTGGCGGATATTTCCATTCCGCCGGAGCGCACGACCTTGATCAACGACGCGCTCGAGCTGGTGGAAACCGTCCAGCGCGACTTCCGCCGCGGCCTGCTCACCGAGCAGGAAAAGAACGAGCGCGAGATCGCGATCTGGCAGAAGACCACCGACCTCGTGGCGGATGCCGTCAAGAAGCACATGGACCCCGACGGCAACCTCTCGATCATGGCCACCTCCGGCGCGACCAAGGGCGGTTTCTCCAC
Organism: uncultured Anaerolineaceae bacterium; assembly: GCA_964371065.1. Lineage (GTDB taxonomy): Bacteria > Chloroflexota > Anaerolineae > Anaerolineales > Villigracilaceae > Denitrolinea. Next base: position 11,838 of record CAYJLS010000036.1, read on the forward strand.
CATCTCGCAATTGGCCGGTATGCGCGGCCTGATGGCCGACCCGTCCGGGCGCATCATCCCGCTCCCGATCCGCTCCAACTTCCGCGAGGGACTCACCGCGCTGGAGTACTTCATCTCCACGCACGGCGCGCGCAAAGGCCTGGCGGATACCGCCCTGCGTACGGCGGACGCCGGCTACCTCACCCGCCGCCTGGTGGACATCGCGCAGGACATCATCATCAACGAGCACGACTGCGAGACCAAAGACGGCATCTGGATGCGTAAATCGGACGACATCGCCGGCGAGTCGCTGTCGGCGCGTCTCTATAGCCGCCTGGTTGCGGAGCGTGTGCTGGATCCCAAGACCGGCGAGGTCATTGCCGAGCGCGACGATATTATCAGCCACGAACTGGCGCGTCGCATTGTGGCCGCGGGCGTGGAGGAAGTCAAAGTCCGCTCCGCGATGACCTGCGAGTTGACTCACGGCATCTGCGCCAAATGTTACGGCCTGGACCTGGGCCGCGGCTCGATGGTGGAATTGGGTTCTGCGGTCGGAATTGTGGCCGCCCAGTCCATTGGCGAGCCCGGCACACAGTTGACGCTGCGCACCTTCCACACCGGCGGTGTGGCCGCCACCGGTTCAGACATCACCACCGGCCTGCCGCGCGTGGAGGAAATCTTCGAGGCGCGCAAAACGCCGAAAGGTGAAGCCTTCGTCGCGGAGATCAGCGGCACGGTGCATATCATCCAGTCCGACAAATACGCCGACATGCGCCTGGTCAAGATCGAGCACAGCGAACTCATCAGCGATACCTACGACATCCCCGAAGATTGGAAGATCGCGGTCAAGACCGAGGCGGAAGTCAAGGCGGGCGAAGCGCTGGCCAAGTTGGATGAAGCCACCATCACCGCCCAGCACGGCGGACGCGTGCGCGTCGAAAAGAAGACCCACCAGGTGGTGGTCTCCTACGACCAGAGCGAAGAGAATGAGGAGGAAATTCCCACCACCTCCCGCCTGCTCGTGCGTGACGGCGACAAGATCGAGGCCGGGGAGCCACTCACCGAAGGCTCGCTCAACCCGCATCGCATCCTGCGCATCAGCGGCCGCGAGGCCTGCGAACTGTACCTGCTCGGCGAGGTCCAAAAGGTGTACCGCAGCCAGGGACAGAACATCCACGACAAACACTTCGAGGTCATCGTCCGCAAGATGTTGAGCAAGGTGCAGGTCACGCGTCCCGGCGACACGAAGTACCTGCCCGGCGACCCGGTTGACCGCCTCGAGATCCGCCGCGTGAACGAGGCCCTGTTGGCCGATGGCAAACAGCCCGCCAAGTTCTCCGAAGTCCTGCTGGGCGTGACCAAGGCCTCCCTCAGCACCGACTCGTTCCTCTCGGCTTCCTCGTTCCAGCACACCATCAAAGTGCTGGCGGGCGCGGCCATCGCCTCCACGACCGACCCGCTCTACGGCCTGAAAGAGAACGTGATCATCGGCAAGTTGATCCCGGCCGGCACGGGCTTTGTCCAGGGCCGCTTCAAGAAGGAAGGCTCGAACGAGGTGGGTTCCTCCCAATGGACCGAAATCCCCGCCGCCGACTAACTGAAATCCCAAAGATGCCCCGAAAGGGGCATCTTGTTTTCTGCTTGCATTTTTTGGCGGACTGAGTATACTGAATAAAGACTCGCCACTTTACATTACGGCGCAAAGTCAGGCAATTTTCCGTTTGCGAGCAGTTGCACCCCTGGCACTGCCCGCCAGGGCAAGTGTGCGAGCAGGATGCAGTCCAACTGCATCCAAACAAGGCTAAAAATGGCAACCTTGCGCTGTAATATTTATCCAGGAGGAAGAATGCCAACCATTGTCCGTCGTTTCCTGTTTGTCGGTGTATTGGTGTCGGCCATTCTGGCCTGCAACCTGCCGGTTGCCGCGCCTACCGTTCCCGCAGACCCCGGCGCGGCCAACACCGCCGCCGCGCAAACCGTGGCCGCGTCCGTCAACCAGACGCTCATCGCGCTCCCTTCCCAGCAACAACCGCCGCCCATTAATCCCCCCGTGGAAACAACCACCCCGTCCCTCACGCCTTCGCCGACCCTCTCGCCCACGCCCGAGTTCACCTCCACCCCCACCATCCCGCTCGTCAGCGTCTCCGTGGATACGAACTGCCGCAGCGGTCCCGGCCAGGTTTATGATTATCTCGGCGGTTTGTACGTAGGGCAGACGGCTGAAGTCTACGGAAAAGACCCCAGCGGTAATTACTGGTACATCCGCAACTCCGCCGCCCCCGGCGGTTTCTGCTGGCTGTGGGGCCAATACGCCACCATTGTCGGAAGCACCGCCTTACTGCCGATTTACACTCCGCCGCCCACGCCCACGCCCATGCCGAGTTTTGAACTGTCCTATGCGGGAATGGATAGTTGCGTTGGCTGGTGGGCGGAACTGAAATTGAAGAATACCGGCCCCTTTGCCTTTCTATCCTACTCCATCTCGATCAAGGACCTCAACACCAGCACAACGCTGACCGGCTCCGCCAACGGGTTCATTGACATGAACGGTTGCCTCGCCTCGGGCATCGTCGCCAGCCTCGACCCCGGCGCCAGTACCACCTTCAGCAGTCCGCAATTTGGCTACAACCCCGATAACCACAAGATGCGCGCCACCGTCACGCTTTGCACCCAGATCAACCTGGGCGGAGAGTGCGTCTCGCAGACCGTTGAATTCAAACCATAACGCTAACGGGACTCCGGTCATTCAGCCCGGAGTCCCCTTTTGTTGACATGCCTCCCGCTCGCGCCCAAAAACCAGAGGGACAGCCCACGCGCGGCAAGACCGCCTCCAACCGACTTCGCCGGGTTGACAATTTTCTCCTGTGCTACGAACCCTCGCTTCTCACGCGGACGGGTGGGCGGTTCGCGGCCTCCCTGTTCGTTGACCTGGGCTACGGCTTCGACGCGCGCACCACCCTCGAAAGCGCCTCCCGCTTCCGGCGCGCAAATCCCAATCTGCGAATCCTCGGCGTGGAAATAGACAAGGAGCGCGTTGAAGCCGCGTTGCCCTTTGCAGACGACAAAACCTTCTTCCGCCTGGGCGGATTCAACCTGCCGATGAAAACAGGCGAACATGTCCGTTTGATTCGCGCCTTCAACGTATTGCGTCAATATGAAGAAGCAGACTTCGCCCCCGCCTACGAACGTCTCGCAGAATATGTTTTGCCCGGCGGGCTGATGATCGAGGGAACATCCACGCCGTTTGGGCAGGTCTGGGCCGCGAACGTGGCGCGAAAAACGGATAATGGTTCATGGAAAATGGAAGCACTGGTCTTCAGCACCAACTTCCGTCTCGGCTTTGATATCGAGGAATTCCAGACCATCCTTCCGAAGAATTACATCCACCGAGTTGTCAAAGGTGAACCGATTTACGATTTCTTCGAGGCCTGGAAAAAATCCGCCGCGGAGACTTCGCACGCGAAAACGTTTGGACTCAGACAGTGGTTTGTCGCCGCGGCAGAGTCGCTTGCGAAAAAGGGGTTCAAGATCAACTTGCAGAAAAAGTTTTTATCGAAGGGTTGGCTGATTTGGGAGCAGGATTGAAGGTGTATAATCGGCAATGAGGTAAACCATGACCATCGTTTTGGAAATCCCCGATTCTGTCGCGCGGGCAATGCGACTGCCTCCCCAGGAGCAACGACACCAACTCCAGGTGGAACTGGCTGTCAGTCTTTACGCGCAACGAATTCTTTCATTTGGAAAGGCTTGTGAGTTGGCCGGCTTGACCCAGGTTGAATTTGGGCTCCTGCTTGGCAAACGAAACACTCCCAGGCATTACGATGAACAGGACCTGCAGGAAGACATAGCCTATGCCAGTCGTTAGCGATACATCTCCGATCCTTGGCCTATCGGCGATCGGCTTGCTCGAACTGCTCCAGGAACAATTTGGGGCAGTTTTTATACCGCAGGCTGTGCTTGCGGAACTTAAAGTGGAAACGGATTTTCGCGGCACGCCAACGATCCAAAAAGCGTTGAAAGCCGGTTGGATTGAAGCGCGTGAAATCCAAAACCAGCCGCTGGTTCAGGCGTTGTCTCTCGAATTGGACAAGGGTGAATCGGAGGCCATCACGCTGGCCCTGGATCTGGGGATCGAAATAATTGTGATGGATGAAAATATGGGACGGGAACGAGCCAGAGTAATGGGACTAAAAACCATTGGCGTTCTCGGCATCTTGTTGAATGCAAAAAAGAATGGGCGGATCGAATCCGTGCGCGATGCAATGCAAGCCCTTCGGCGTGAAATTGGTTTTTTCATTTCCAATCATCTTTACCGGCAGATCCTAAAACAGGCGGGTGAATCGGAATGAATGTTTCAAGAGGCGGGAAGTGTGGCAATACTGTCATTTCTTCTTCAATAAAAATTTAACGCCTTGACGCCTTTTCTCTTTCCCCGTAAGATAGCCCCGCAATAGAACATAAATTCACCACCAAGGACACGAAGAAGCACGAAGGTTTTGAATCTTTTCCTTTGTGTCCCTTTGTGCCCTTTGTGGTTAAAAAGATTTGGGAGTCACCATGGAACTCGGCCTCGTTCGCAAAATAGATATTGACCGCGAGATGCAACAATCGTACCTCGATTACGCCATGAGCGTCATTGTGGCGCGCGCCCTGCCGGATGCGCGCGACGGGATGAAACCCGTTCAGCGGCGCATCTTGTACGCCATGTACGACATGGGCATCCGCGCAGACACGACTTACAAGAAGTCCGCTCGTATCGTGGGTGAAGTGCTTGGTAAATATCACCCGCACGGTGACTCGTCGGTGTACGAGGCCATGGCGCGCCTCGCGCAGGATTTCTCCATGCGTACCATGCTCGTGGATGGACAGGGGAACTTCGGCTCCGTGGATGGCGATCCGCCCGCGGCCATGCGCTACACCGAAGCGCGTCTCGCCGCGCCCGCGGTGGACATCCTGGCGGACATCAACAAGAATACGGTTGATTTCGTCCCCAACTTTGATGACACACTTGAAGAGCCTTCTGTTTTGCCTGCGGCGATTCCCAATCTTTTAGTCAACGGTGCGACGGGTATCGCGGTGGGTATGGCCACCTCCATCCCGCCGCACAACCTCGGCGAGATCGTGGACGCATGCGTGTACATGCTCGAACGCTGGGACAAACTCGATGATATTGATGTCGAACAGTTGATGGAATTCGTGCAGGGACCGGATTTCCCAACGGGCGGCGTCATCATTCAGGAGAAAGGCGACGAGGGGATTGATGCCGCCTACGGTTCTGGGCGCGGCCGCATCACGGTCCAGGCCAAGGCGCACTTCGAGGAGATGGAACGCGGCAAGAGCCGCATCATCGTCACCGAATTGCCGTACATGGTCAACAAGTCCAGCCTGATCGAGCGCATCGCCGAACTGGCGCGCGACGGCCACCTCGAGGGACTGTCCGACCTGCGCGACGAGTCCGACCGGCAGGGCATGCGCATCGTGCTCGAGATGACGAAGAACGCCGAGCCTGAATCCGTTTTGCGCGAACTCTACAAGCGCACGCCCATGCAAACCACCTTCAGCATCAACCTGCTGGCGCTCGTGGATGGCGAGCCGCGCACGCTGACCCTCAAGCAGGCCTTGCGCGTTTATCTCGACCACCGCGTGACCGTCATCAAGCGCCGCGCCGAATTTGACCTCGCTAAGGCCGAGGCGCGGCAACATATCCTCGAAGGCTATTTGATCGCGCTGAAAAATCTGGATGAGATCATCCACCTCATCCGCAACGCGCCAGACGTGGAGTCGGCGCGCGTCAAACTGATGAAGCGCTACAAACTGACGGAGTTGCAGGCCAACGCCATCCTCGACATGCAGTTGCGCCGTCTCGCCGCGCTGGAACGCAAGAAGATCGAAACCGAGTATAAGGAAGTATCCGCAGTTATCAAAGATTTGAAGGCGTTGTTGAAGTCCGCCAAACTGATGCGCGGCGTGGTGGCAGACGAGTTACTGCGCGTGAAAACCGCGTATGCCGACCGCCGCCGCACGCAGATCGTGAACCTGAAAAAGGGCAAGGCCGCCAAGATGCTGACCGCCACCGACCTGATGCCCGAACAGACCGTGTGGGTGGGCGTGACCGCGGACGGGATGATCGCGCGTACGCACGACGACAAGCAGCCGAAACATTCTGGCAACGACGCGCCGCGCTGGCTGGTGAAAGCCTCCACGTCTGACACGCTGTATCTGGCGGCGGAAAACGGCAAATGCGCGGCGGTCGCGTTGCACGTCATCCCCGAAGCCGAGAAGTTGAGCGACGGTGTGCCATATTACAAAGTCTCGCCATTGGAAGAGAGCGATGCGCTGGCCGCGATGTTCGCCCTGCCCGCGCGCAGATCCGATTTCCCCGAAGAGACCTGCGTCCTCACGGTCACGCGCTTCGGCATGGTCAAGAAGAGTCTCATCACCGAACTCCCCGGTCCCTCGGCGCAGACGTTCACGCTCGCGAGAGTCAACGAAGGCGACCGACTCGGCTGGGTGGGACTGACCGATGGCAAAAATAAAGATGTGTTACTCATTACATCGGGTTGCATGGGCATCCGCTTCAAGGAAGATGACGTGCGCCCGATGGGACTCGTCGCGGCGGGCGTGAACGGCATCAAGTTGGAGGAAAGCGATGAAGTCGTCGGTGCGGAAATCCTGCCCACCGAAGGCGAAATCTTCATCCTCGCCTCGGACGGCAAAGCCAAGCGCGTCAGCGAGAAGGATTTCCCGTCGCAGGGACGATATGGCAAGGGCGTGCGCGTCTGGGATTTGCCGAAGAAGGTGACCCTCGTCGGCGCGGTCAGCGGGAAGCCGAATCACATGGCGACCATCCTGCTCGCCAAAGGCGCGCCCAAGTCCACGCGGCTGGACGCGGCAAATGTCCGCAAGCGCGCCGCGACACGCGGGGAGGTTATTGTTGAGATGAAAAAAGATGAAATCATCCTCGGCCTGTCCGTGGCATGGACGGTGGAGAGGTATGTCAAGGTGGCAAAGGAAGAAGAGAAAGAAGTAAGAGGAAAGAAGAAAGAAGCAGGGAAGAAAAAAGCGCATGCGGCAAAAGCCAAGCCTGCGAAGAAGAAAAAGAAGTAAATACGAAAACCAAATCCCGCGGTGAAGGTCACGCCGCGGGATTTGGTTTTAGATTGCGCTCTTAAAACCTGACATGTCTTCGCGAGGGCCCGATCATCGTGACCTGCGTCCCCGCAATCGTTCTGGTCAATCACGGCGCGGAGGAGACATGTCAGGTTTTCGCGCGCGCTACTTGATCTTCAGTTTTTTTCTCACAAACTTGCGGACTCGTTCCGCCGCTTTGAAGGCGGCCTCGGCGACTGACGAGTTTACGTTTAGGCCCGGATATCGGATGGCGACCGCGTAGCTTTCCAGGCTTTTCAAATCGCGGGCGATCTTCTCGAATCCCTTGTCAACGGAGCGGCACAACTCCAGCAAGTCCATGAGTACGTGTGTTCGCTCAAATCGGATCAGGTGTGAAGTCAGGAATGCCTTGAGATACTTTTCCGCGCATTGCTGGCAGTGAAAACATGCCGTATCTATCATCGGCTCGTCCGCAGAATGAAGAAGGATATCTGCGCTGTAGAAGTCGCTGTCTGCCTTCATTACCCATTCATCTGTGACTTCGCTCATACAAAACCCTTCCTTTTTCTGTAATGTCAACGAGGAACCAATCTCCCAACTTCTTGCGTTTCTCGATGGAATTGCGTGAACGAACCACAACGTCCAGGCCGAAGGTCAACATCGGTAGAGAATCCAAAACTTCAAGTATCGCCTCCATCTCCCCCTTCGGCGTATCCATCACCACCAGCAAATCCACGTCGCTCCAGGCGGTCGGCTTTCCATACGCGTGCGAGCCGAAGAGGATGATCTGCTCCGGGTCGAATTTCTCCGCGATGTGATTCGCAATCGCGCGGATGGTCTTCATCGGGATGCGCTTGCGTTTTTGGAGGGGGGGAACCTGAAAAACTGCCGGTGTTGCCACGCCTGGATTATACGTTATTTTGTCTGTGTGTTTACACTCTCTCTCCTTCCAACTCGGGTGAGCATACTTCTCGCGGATCAATTCATCGGTCAGCGAGATTTCTTGTTTGTTCCAAATTTCATCAAGGATCAGAATTGGGGCTTGCATTTTTGTTAATTACTCGTATAATAAAAAAGACTAATACTATCCTAATAATCTTATACAACAAGGGAGTTGTAGACTCCCCTGCCGGCCCCTAAAAAAGACTGGGAAATTATGAAGATCAGTCTGCGAGCGATAACGATAGAGGATGAGCAATTCCTTTTTGCCGTTTATACCAGCACACGAGCGGATGAACTCGCGCGGGTGGACTGGAACGCGGCGCAGAAAGAAGCCTTCCTGCAAATGCAGTTCCGCATGCAGACGAACTACTACAACGAACATTTTTCCGATGCCATCTTCCAGATCGTCCTGCTTGACGAGCAACCCATTGGGCGGTTGTACGTCCATCGCAAGGTGGACGAAATCCGCGTCATTGACATCGCCCTGCTTCCCGAAGTGCGCGGCCGCGGCATCGGCTCTGAACTTTTGAATCAAATCCTGGATGAGGCGCAAACCAGCAACCTGCCTGTATCCATTCACGTTGAGCGAATGAACCCAGCCATGCGTTTATATGAACGGCTGGGTTTTTGTTTTCTTGCCGAACACGGGATATATCATCTCATGGAGTGGACGCCCAAGGCCGCGGAGGTCCGCGCACATGCTGGATAAATTACAGAGTTCCGACTTCCTCCCCAGCCTCAATACGATCTTCCGCATCCATCTCGACGGGATGGCGGATCCTGTTTCCCTGGAGTTGGTCCGGGTGGCGGAGGCCGGTCCACGGTCCAGGCCGGAGGCGAGACAATCGTTTTCACTGACCTTTCTTGGGCCGGTCAGTCCACAATACCTCATCCAGCATATTTATCGCCTCGAACACGATCAGTTGGGCGCACTGGAGATTTTTCTCGTGCCGCTCGGTCCTGAACAGGGACGCATGAAATACGAAGCCATCTTCAACTGAAAAGGAGAGAACCATGTCCGAACCCTTCCTGTCCGAGATCAGGATCTTCTCTTTCAATTTTGCGCCGAAAGGCTGGGCGATGTGCAACGGGCAATTACTGCCCATCAACCAGAATCAGGCGTTGTTCTCGTTGCTTGGCACCACGTACGGCGGCAACGGGCAGACCACTTTTGCCCTGCCCGACTTGCGCGGCCGCGTACCGATCCACTTCGGCAGTCACACGCTGGGAGAGAGGGCCGGAGAGGAAGCTCACACTCTGAACCTGAATGAAATGCCGGCTCACCTTCACCAGGAAATGGCTTCTTCGAGTGTCGGGGATGCGGTCAACCCCATCGGCGCGGCATTGGCTTCGGCCTCCAATGTTTATCGCATGGCGGATAGTTTGACCTCGCTCAACCCTGCTTCCGTGTCCAACGTTGGCGGGAGCCAGCCGCATGAAAATAGACAACCGTTCCTCACGTTGAACTTTTGCATCGCCCTGCAGGGCATCTTCCCGAGCAGGAATTAAGGAGGCAAACATGGGACAACCATTCATTGGCGAGATTCGAATGTTCGGCGGCAACTTTGCCCCGGCGGGCTGGGCCTTTTGCGATGGGCAACTCGTACCTATATCGGAGAACGACACCCTCTTCACGCTGATCGGCACTACCTACGGGGGCGATGGCCAGGAGACTTTTGCCCTGCCGAACCTGATGAGCCGCGTGCCGATCCACATGGGGACCGGGTCGAGCGGAACCACCTACCAATTGGGAGAAAGCGGCGGGGTTGAGGAGGTCACCCTGACGACCCAGCAGACTCCCATCCATACGCACCCGCTAATTGCCTCCACCGGTGGCGGCAACGCCAACGCCCCGGCCGGGAACCTGACGGGCGAATCCGCCGCAGTGAAGATCTACATCTCTGAGGCGCCGTCTGCGGCGATGAATCCGCAAGCTGTCACGCCTGTTGGCGGAAGCCAGCCGCATGACAACATGCAGCCGTTCCTGTGCATCAGTTTCATTATCTCCCTGTTTGGGGTCTTTCCCTCCCAGACCTAAAAAGGAGCCTGATATGTCCGACCCATTCGTTGCCGAGATTCGCATCTTCCCGTTCAATTTTGCGCCCACCGGCTGGGCGATGTGCAACGGGCAATTGTTGCCCATCAGCCAGAACACCGCGCTCTTTTCCCTGCTTGGCACTTTTTATGGCGGAGACGGCAAGTCCACTTTTGCCCTGCCGGACCTGCAAGGGAGCGCTCCCTTGCACCAGGGACAAGGGCCAGGCCTATCGGAGCGCTTTATTGGTGAGGCTTCGGGTTCCGAGTTCCTGACCTTGATCGATTCTGAAATGCCCCTGCACACGCACAATGTCATGGCGTATCCCACCGACCCTGCCGATGTGCAAGCGCCCTCGCCCGCCGTTTCATTAGCCAGGTCCTCGGGCGGGAACGCCTATCTGGCCAGCCCCGCCAACCTGGTTGCCCTCGCCCCCCAAGCCATTGGAGTAAGCGGAGGTAGTCTTCCGCATAACAACATGATGCCTTACCTAACTTTAAACTTTTGCATTGCCATGCAGGGCGTCTTCCCGCCGCGCGGTTGATTCATAAAACAAAAAAAAGATGGAGATTGTCATGAATAAAAATAATCGCTCCCGAAGGTTTCGTCGCTTACTATCTCTGACCCTGCGCGTCATGCCAGTGCTTGCGTTGATGCTGGCCGCGTCCCAAATGAACTATGACATCCGAGCCGTGCTTGCCGCGGCTGCGTTCTCGGCCTCCAAGACCGACAGCCTTTTCACGGACGTGAACGGCAACTTGCAAGCCAACTCGGGCGACACCCTGGAGTATACGGTCACCATCACGAATTCTTCGGGCGCGGACAAGACCAATGTCCTGTTCAGCGACACGATTGACAGTCACACCACCCTGGTGGGCGGATCGGTGAAGACGACCCCGATCGCGCGGAACGACAGCGGGTTCAGCACCGTTGGCAACGTCCAGCTGACGGTCGCGGTCGGTTCAGGCGTGCTGGTCAACGACAACGACCCGGACGGCTCCGGCGCGGTGACACTAACCGGCATAACCGGTTGCATTGATGTAACCGCCCCCTTTGTCTGCGCGGGGGTGACAACCGAAAGCGGTGATGTGACCCTCAATGCCGACGGCAGTTTCACCTACAACCCGGCGCCCGGCTTTTCGGGCACTGATTCATTCACGTACTCGGTGCAGGATACAGACGCCAACCTCGACTCGGCCACGGTTAGTATCACGGTTGGGCAGGTGGTCTGGTTCATCAATAACTCGCTTGGCGCAGGCGATGGGCGTTTCACTTCGCCCTTCAACAGCATTGCCGCGTATACTGCAAGCACATTGGATGAGGCGGGCGACTATATCTTCATCTATCATGTCGCATCTGCATATACCGGCACCATTACTTTGCTCAACACCCAGCAATTGATCGGTCACGGCGTGGGACTTACGATTGCGCCGAACCTGTCCATTGCCGCGGGCACGCGCCCGACGATTGCCAATATCACGCTCGCAAACGGAAACACCGTGCGCGGGCTGAACGTGTCCACCAGCAGCGGCACCGGCATCAGCGGCGCGAGCGTCGGCACGTTGACGATCAACAACATTTCGGTGACCAACACCAACGGCGTGGGCGTCAGCCTCGCCGGCGGCGCGCTGGCGGTCACCTTCGACAAAATCTCAGCCAGCGGCGGGGCCAATGGGATCGTGCTGAGCAACACCACCGGCAGTTTCGCAGTCACCGGCACCGGCGGGACCTGTACCGCGGCGGACACGAGCGGTTGTTCCGGCGGCACAATTTCCGGCCTCACTGGCGCGGATAACTCCACCACCACTCCGGGCGGGACCGGCGTCGTTTTGAATAATGCCAACAACGTCTCGCTCACGCGCATGTATATTCACGACGCGTCTAACTATGGCATCCGCGGCACGAGCGTGAACGGTTTTACACTCGATAACAGCGTGGTCAGCGGCGTGAATGGCACGAACGTGGCTTCCCCCTACAACGACAGTAGTATCCTATTCGATAATTTGTCGGGCACGTCTGCCATCACGAATTCCGACATCTCCGGCGGCTTCTTCCGCAATATCCACGTGGATAACACGACCGGCACGCTCACCCTGACGGTCAACAACGACAAGATACACAATACCGGCGCGACCCAGGGCGACGATGGTCTCTTCGTTGAAATCGGCGGCGGCAACGCCACGCTCACCGTCACAAACAACACCTTCACTGCTCACGGCGGCGACCACTTCAACCTAAGCCTGCTCGGCACGCCGACCGTTGACCTGACCTTCACGGGCAACCTATGGAGCGGTGGCCACGCCATCGGACTCGGTCAGGGCTTGTTCATCCTGGGCGCGTCGTTTAACGGCACGTTCACCTATGACATTCTGAACAACGGTACGGCTCTCAACCCGCTCGTTGGCAACCGCCAGGGCGGGGCCATGCACGTGAATAAAGGCTCCGGCACTGGGACGTTCAGCGGCACAATCTCGGGCAACTTTATTGGGAACGCGGCTGTGGACGGCTCCGGTTCCTCCGAGGCCTCCGGCATTGACGTGGAAGCGCACGGGAGTGGCGGCTCGCATACGACCGTGATCTCCAACAACACGGTACGCCAGTTCCACAACGACGGCATCCTCCTGGTTGCAGGGGAAGGCAGCGCGGCGTTCAACGCTACGGTCACCGGTAACACGGTCACCAACCCAGACAGTTCGATTGCGCCGCTCCACGGCATGCACTTCAACATCGGCACCCTGCCTGCGGATAATATGCTCGCCTGCCTGGATGTTAAGAACAATTCCCTCTCCACGGCCGGCGCCGAAGGCAACGGCGGCGTGGACTTGCGCATGCGCCAGCGTCAACTGACCACGGTGCGATTGCCGGGCTATGCAGGCGCCATTGGTGACAATGCCGCAGTTCAAACCTTCCTGACAGCGACGAATGCGAACACTGTCACAACGATTCTTGCAAGCAACACCACCACTGCGGTAACTCCAGGCGGCGGATATATTGGCGGCACGGCCTGCCCGCAGCCATCGGCGTCCCTGCCGGGTCCCGCCCTGGCGCAGGAATCACACCGCACAGCGCCTGCGATCAGCCTGCCTGATCTCGGCAATTTCTTCGCCGCCATCGGCGAAAAATCGTCCCGCTTCCTGTCCGGACTGATCGAAAGCGCCCGCGTCCGCCCGGCCTACGCCAGCGGCGAGACCGTCAATGTGACCCTCGGCACGCTTAACCATGACCAGACCGTGACCATCACGTATCGCGTCGACATTGAAAACCCAGTGACGCCTCCCACCACCACCCAGGTTAGCAATCAGGGCACGGTCACGGGGGATGGCGGCCTCAGCGTTTTGACGGACGACCCGGATGTTGGCGGCGCTACCGATCCCACGGTCACACCGCTCGCGGATGAGATTCCTCCGGATACCACGATTGATACCAACCCGTCCGATCCGAGCAACAACGCCTCGCCCACCTTCACCTTCAGCGGCACGGATAATGTGACGCCTCCCGGCAGTCTCACCTTCGAGTGCCAGATTGACAGCGGCGGGTTCAGCGCCTGCACCAGTCCGCACGGGACTGGGGCTCTGGGCGAAGGCTCGCACACCTTTGAAGTACGCGCCACGGATATCGCCCTCAATGTGGACGCGTCGCCCGCTTCCTACACCTGGACGGTGGACCTCACCGAGCCCAATACCACCATAGACAGCCAACCACCCGACCCGGATAACGATAGCACGCCGACCTTTACCTTCAGCGGTGATGACGGCACGGGCAGCGGCGTGGCAAGTTTCTTTTGCAAGATGGACGGCGGCTCGGCGGATCCCTGCACCAGCCCATTCACTTCGTCCGCTTTGACGGATGGCTCGCACACCTTCTACGTTTTCGCCACTGACAATGCCACGAACGAAGAGACTTCACCCGATTCTTACACCTGGACAGTGGATACGACTGATCCTACAGTCACGATTGACCAAGCCGCAGGACAGGCCGATCCAACCGGGACAAGCCCGATCAATTTCACGGTCGTGTTCAACGAGCCGGCTACGGGCTTCGCCACTGGCGACGTGACCCTCGGAGGCACGGCCGGTGCAACCACTGCTACTGTCACCGAAACCGCGCCCAACGATGGTACCACCTACAACGTGGAGATCAGTGGCATGACCAGCGATGGCACGGTCACTGCAATCATCGCCGCGAGCAAGGCACAGGATGCGGTTGGCAACGATAACACGGCCTCCACCAGTTCCGATAACTCCGTCCTCTACGACACAACCCCGCCGGATGTGACCATCGATCAGGCCGCCGGGCAGGACGACCCGACCAACAACAGCACGATCAACTTCACAGCCGTCTTCACTGAACCCGTTACCGACTTCAATGACGCCTCCGACGTGACCCTGAGCGGCACGGCCGGGGCGACCACGGTCAACATCACCGGCGGACCGACCACCTACAACGTGGCCGTCAGCGGCATGACCGGCGATGGCACGGTTATCGCCACGATCCCGGCCAGCGTCGCGACCGATCTGGCGGCGAAGCCGAATACCGCCTCCACCAGCACCGACAATACAGTGATGTATGATGCGACCCAGCCTGGTGTGACCATCAACCAGGCCGCCGGACAGTCCGACCCGACAAACGCCAGCCCGATCAACTTTACCGTGGTCTTCACTGAACCTGTCACGGGCTTCGCCACCGGCGACGTGACCCTGGGCGGCACCGCCGGTGCGACAACCGATACCGTTACCGAGATCGCCCCCAACGATGGCACTACCTTCAATGTAGCCGTCAGCGGCATGGTCGGCGATGGCACCGTCACCGCCTCCATTGCGATCAACAAAGCCCAGGACTCGGCCGGCAATAACAACACCGCCTCCACCAGCGCCGACAACACAGTGGTGTATGACGCGACCCCACCGGATGTGACCATCAACCAGGCGGCGGGACAGGCCGACCCGACCAATGCCAGCCCGATCAACTTCACCGTGATCTTTACTGAACCTGTCACGGGCTTCGCGACTGGCGACGTGACCCTGGGTGGCACCGCCGGTGCGACGACCGGTACCGTCACCGAGACCGCACCGATGGACGGCACCACCTTCAATGTAGCCGTCAGCGGCATGACCGGTGATGGGACAGTGATTGCCGCCATCGCCGCGAGCAAGGCGCAGGACGCGGCCGGCAATGGCAACGCGGCCTCCACCAGTGTGGACAACACGGTGTTATACGATGCGACTTCGCCCTCTGTGACCATCAATCAGGCGGCGGGACAGGCCGACCCGACCAACGCCAGCCCGATCAACTTCACCGTTGTGTTCAGCGAATCGGTGACGGGCTTCGCGACTGGCGACGTGACCCTCGGCGGAACTGCCGGCGCGACGACTGGAACCGTCACCGAGATCGCGCCGAATGACGGCACAACCTTCAACGTGGCCGTCAGCGGCATGGCCGGCGATGGCACAGTCACCGCAACCATCGCCGCGGGCGTGGCGCAGGACGCGGCCGCGAAACCGAACACCGCCTCCACCAGCGCCGATAACACGGTGACGTACGACACCACCGCGCCGACGGTCACGAACGTCACCTCGACCAGCGCGGATGGCTCCTACACGACCGGCGCTGTAATCCCTATCACGGTGACCTTCAGCGAGGCCGTGACGGTGACGGGCACACCGCAATTGACGCTTGAGACAGGCCCAACCGACCGGGTCATAAATTATGTAAGCGGCAGCGGAACAAACACCCTGACTTTCAATTACACCGTGCAGGCCGGAGATAGCTCCGCCGATTTGGATTACGTCGCCACGACTGCGTTGGCCTTGAACGGCGGGACGATCACAGACGCGGCGCTCAACGCTGCGACCCTGACCCTGGCGGCTCCCGGAGCCGCAGGCTCGCTTGGAGCGAATAAAGCGCTTGTGATTGACACGACTCCATCATTATGGATATATTACTTCCCATATTTTCCTCATGATTTTACATTGGGTGAGTAATGTACCAACGCAGGGCTGCTATTTCGTGTGTCATTCTCCGGCAAACGGGAGCGCGGCTTTCAAGCCGCGCTCCCCAAAAAGTCGCGAATGCTTGGATTGTCTTGGATTTCAGGAGACCCTATGAACCGTCGAGAATTCTTGAAACTGGGTGGAGCAATTTCCGCCATGCTTGTTTTACCCCTTGGCCTGCTGGGCCAGGGAATCGATTCCCTCGCAACTGCCGAACTGAATGGCACAATCTATCGCGGCGCCTCTGACGGGAAGGTCTACGCCTCTGCGGATGCCGGGAAAACGTGGAACCTGCTCGCGGATTTCGGCCCCGGCTTCACCGTTTTCAGTCTCACTGCAGTGCCCGACAACCGCATTTATGCCCGTCTGGGATTTGCCGGTAAAAGTTTTGGACTGGTTTTCTCTTTGAGCGAACACACTTGGAGAACGACCTGAG
>CAYJLS010000037.1:0-22222 GCA_964371065.1 uncultured Anaerolineaceae bacterium
CTTACTTGAGCGCTTTGGTAAATTCGCGCAGGAGGTCGAGCGGGATCGGCAGGATGGTGGCGTTCTTTTCGCCAGCCATCTCGACCAGGGTCTGCATGTAGCGTAATTGCAGGCTGGCCGGGGAGGCGGCCAGTTTTTCGCCAGCCTTCGCCAAGGATTCGGAGGCGATCAGTTCGCCCTCGGCGTGAATGATCTTGGCGCGTTTTTCGCGTTCGGCCTCGGCCTGGCGGGACATGACACGTTGGAGCGCTTCTGGCAATACCACGTCTTTGACTTCAACGATGTTGGCCTTCACGCCCCAGGGTTCGGTCTGGCCGTCAATGATCTCGCGCAGGCGCTGGTTGATCTTGTCGCGGTGCGCCAGCAGTTCATCCAGGTCGGATTGACCCAGCACACTTCGCAATGTCGTTTGCGCGATCTGGCTGGTGGCCTTGGCGTAACTCCCTACTTTGATGATCGTATCGGTGGCATTCACCGGCTGAAAAAATATGACCGCGTCCACTTGCACGGTGACGTTATCGCGGGTGATGACTTCCTGCGGCTCGACCACCAGGGTCTCGACGCGCATGTCCACTTTGATCATGCGATCAATGTAGGGGATGATAAGGTTCAACCCCGGGCCGCGTTCCCCGCGCAACTTGCCGAAGCGAAACACGACGCCGCGCTGATACTGCCAGACAATCTTAACCGCGGGAACGATGATGACCAGGGCTACGAAAAGAAGTCCGGCCAGATAGATGGGATTTGACATTTGATTCTCCTTTGCATATTTTTTGAAATCCAACCTGTGAAATTCAGGCTGGGATGGATGACTGGGGGCTGAACCTTTACTCGCTTATTTGAAACGGTATCTTTCTTTTTCTTCCGGCTCGCTGCCGCGCAAGATCCAGCGTATCAGCCAGAAATAGATGCCGGCTGCCAGGCCAACAACCGTGATGACCACCACTCCGCCGGGGCCGTCCGAAGTGAAAAATGCTGAAATCAGTTCGCCAATATGCATTTCATGCTCCTTCCACTTCAAAGACTCTGTCGCGTTCCGAACACCTTACGGCGCGGTTCGACGGGCGGCAGTTCTGTTTCAGCGGTTTCTTCCGCTGTTTCCCAGATCGGCACAATGGGAAACAAACGGGTGAATACAACGTAAAGCAGCGTTAACCCGGCAAATAGTGAGACGGTAATCGCTATCTCCACCCAGGATGGCGCGTAATTGCCCATCCCCTCCATTAAAGTGGAGACTAAACGCGGGCGGGTTTCTGTCGGAACGATGACCACAAAACGCTCGATCCACATGCCAATGTTGATCAGCACGCAGGCGGTCACCATCCAGCCGATGTGGTCCTTGCCCAGGAAAACGAAGATGAGGATGGGGAAGACGAAAACGGCGAGCGCCATCGTCCAGAATAGGCCGGCGAAATCGCCGGTAAACTTTTGCCAGATGACGGGCATCTCATCCGCCAGACCGCCGTAGGAGGCGGTCAGGAATTCGGCGATCATCATGTACAGCCAGGCCACCGTGAACACGATCAGCAGTTTGCGTAACGAATTGAACAGGCTGACGGGCAGCACGTTTTCCATGTGATAGACGCGGCGCAGGATTGCCAGCACAATAACCACGGCCGCGGTGCCGGAAAAGATCGCGCCCACCAGGAAGAACGGGCCAATGAGCGCCGTGTGCCAGCCCGGTTGCACCGTCATGCCAAAGACCCACGACACCACGGTATGCACGGTGACGACCAGCAGGGTCATAAAAATCGCCATGCCATCCAACACGCGCTCCAGGCGTTCAAACTGCTCCGGCCGTCCCATCCAACCCAGGGCCAGAATTTTATACATTTTCTGCTGCCACGCCGGCACTTCTGTCAGCCTGTCCCGGCAGAGAGCGATGTCGGGCAAAAGCGAGAGATAGAAGAAGACGATACTGGAAAACAAATAAAGCGAAACTGCGGTGATGTCCCACAGCAACGGCGATTGGAACCGGCCATAAAACATGATGTTAAGCACGCGGTCAGGCCGTCCCATGTCAATCAGAATGGAGCCAACGCCGAACGGCAGGCTGAAAAGCGTGATGGCCTCCGCCGCCCGCGTGAGCGGTTTGCGCCAGCCTGCCCCGGCCAGCCGCAGGATGGCTGAGATGAACGTGCCGGAATGGGCCAGGCCGATGAAGAACACGAAGTTGGTGATGTAAATGCCCCAGTAGACCGGCCGATTGAGTCCGGTCACGCCCAACCCGGAATTCCATTGCGTCAAATAGGCGTAAGCGCCGAGGCCCATCAGGCCGACCAAAATCGCCCAAAGCCAGCGTTCCTCGAACGTGACGCGTCGCACAGGCGCCAGGATGACGGACTCGTTTTTATTTTGGGGATGATAAGATGTTGCCGGTCGCATGGTTTATCCTTTAAAGTTTGAATTTGCGCGGGCGCAACCACCCGGTTTTTGGCGCCTCCGCCGTGGGCATGGCGTTTTTCGACTGCGCCGCCTCGATTACGCGGCCCTCGGCCACTTCCCAGATGGAAATGGCCGGGAAGAATTTAAAGAAGACCACGAACATCAGGACAAAGAGCGCAAGCGAGCCAAGCGTGACCAGGCCTTCGGTCAGGCTGGGAAAGTAGGCGGCGTATGGGATCAGGCGCGGATGGGTGACAGTGGGCAGGATGATGTTCCAGCGTTCGAGCCACATGCCCACCAGGACGATGCCGCCCGCGAGGGTGGCCGAGGCGACGGGATGCGCCTTGAGCCAAGGCGTGACGCCCAGCGCCGCAAAAACCAGCAGGGCGATGATGCCCGCCCAGGCCAGTGTCAGGCTGTTGGCTGTGTTCAACGCGGCCAGCGCGGGCGTGCGAGGCGAGAGCGACACGAGCGCAAACAGGATGACCGCTGCGCTGGCCGAGGCAAAAGCCACGCGCGGCTGGAAGGCCGCTACGCGTTCAACGGAGGCCGGCAGGAGTTTGGGGACAACCAGGATCCAGAAAGCAGCCACCATCATGAGAATCATCAGCCAGAAGGTGGGCGCAAATTCGCCCCACAATTTGGCGGCCAGGACAACGAATTCTTCCGGTTGCTGGCCGGCGGCGATGCCCAGATTCTCGGCATAAGTGAAGTAGAACCAGAGCGCGTTCATGGTCAGGAACAGCAAACCCAGGTTGCGGTACTGGCGCAGGCCGATGTATTCTTCCAACCCCAGCGCTTTGCGGATGCCGGTCATGGCCAGGAACAAGGCGCCGATACCGGAGAAGATGGCGCCGATGACGAAGTAGGGGCCGAAGATGGTGGAGTGCCAGCCGGGTTGGACGGTGGTCGCCAAAATCCACGAGATGATCGAGTGGACGGAGATGGCGACAGGGATGATGAAGACGGCCAGGAAGGCGATGCCTTTTTCGAGGCGCACCCATTGCGCGCGGTTGCCGCGCCAGCCGAGGGCCAGCACGGTGTACATTTTACGCTGCCAGGCGGGCGCATCCGGCGGGCAGTTATCGCGCAGGATGGCGGCGTCCGGCATGAGCGGCAGGTACAGGTAGGTGATGGAACTGAGAAAATAGACCGTCACCGAGACGATGTCCCAGATGATGGGCGATTGCAGCCTGCCATTCAGGATGGTGAAGGCCAGGCGGTCGGGGCGTCCCATGTCAATGATGATTTGGAGCGTGCCGATCATCAGGGCGAAGACGGTGATGGCTTCGGCCACGCGCGTGATGGGACGCCGCCACTCGGCGCCGGTCACGCGCAGAATGGCGGAGATCAACGTCCCGGCGTGGCTGATGCCGATGAAGAAAATGAAGTTGACCATATAGGTGCTCCAATAGACCGGGCGATCCATGTTGGTCACGCCCAAGCCCAGGTACAACTGGCGCGCGTAGGCGGCAACTCCAATCAACGCCAGTGTTCCCAGCGCCGAAACGAGCGCAAGGAAAGCGCGCGAGGTGCGGAACAAAGGCATTACGATTTTTTCTTTATCTTTCGCGTCAATGGCAAGCATGGCTAACCCTCACGCAGGTAAATTGTTTTCGGATGCGTGCCAACTTCTTCCAACAGGCGGAAGGAGCGGGTGTTCTTTGCAAGTTGCGAAACCGCGCTGTTCGGGTCTTCGAGGTCGCCGAAGAAGCGCGCCTTGCCGGTGCAGGTCTGCACGCAGGCAGGCACATATTCGTCGGCGCGAAAGTCGCGGCCCTCGGCCTCGGCCTGGGCGTGGGCTTTCTTCAGGCGATGAATGCAGTAGGTGCATTTTTCCACCACGCCGCGCGGACGTATCGCAGGCCCTCCCAACACACCCTTGCCTTCCACGCGGTCGGGGTTCAGGTGTTCGGCCAGCGGCGTTTCCCATTGCGGCTCGAACCAGTTGAAGTAGCGCACGCCATAAGGGCAGCCGACCGTGCAAAAACGGCAACCGATGCAACGCGCGTAATTCTGTTCGACGAGACCTTCCTCGTTGATGAAGGTGGCGCCCACCGGGCAAACCTTGATGCAGGGCGGGTTCTCGCAGTGCATACACGGGCGCGTCATGTATTGCGTTTTGACATTCGGATATTCCCCGCTGCCTTCCATAGAACCTGCGGTCGGCATGGGAAAGACATCGTTCCAGCGCATGGCGCGTCCCATTTCAGCCTGGTCGGGCGCGACCGCCGGCGTATTGTTCTCGAAGCGGCAGGCAATACTGCATGCCTGGCACGCCACGCATTTATCCAAATCAATCACCATTGACCATTTTGACATTGTATATTCTCCTCTGTTCGCGAGCAGTTGTACTGCGAGCGGACGCAGTGCAACTGCATCCGAAACGAAGTTACGCTCGGCTTACCTTGACCCGTGTATTTGTAAATGCGGCCAAACCCGTCAAAGGCTCAGACGCGGGGTTGAGCAATTCAAGTCCGTTGACGCCGCGGCCTTTTGCGAATCTGCCAACTGCGGTATGACCCTGATTGAACGGCAGGTTGACCACATCTGGACGAAGCCCCGCCACCAACCTGACCTTCGTGCTGATCCTGCCAAACGGGCTTTCAACTACCGCCAGATCTTTGTCCTCCAACCCCAGCCCGCGGGCGGATTCGGGATTCATCTCCAGCCACGAACTCCAGGTTTCGCCGACGGTCATGCCGCTGATTTCCTGCAGGGTGGGCAGGTTGGCGGCTTCGCTTTTCGGTCCGAGACTCATCAACGTGATGATATTCAGCGCAAAGGGAAATTCCTTTTCATCGCCCGCGAAGACAGTCGCTTCGTAGTGCGGCAGGCTGGCGCCGTCGCCCGTCATCGTAATTCCGAGCGCGGCGAGTTCATCCTTTTTCATCTTGCCGAGGAAGCAATTCAGTTCGCGGCTATACAGGTCGAAGTAACCGTCGCGCGGCGTATTCAAGCGTTCCGCGCCGACCACTTCACTCAGCCATTTCGGACTGCCGCGTTTGGCGAAGCGATAACCGGGGTTGAACCACACGCCCAATTCCTTGAACGTCTCCCAATCCGCGCCGATGTCTTTCAAGCGGAATTGCAAAACTTCCTCGTAGGATTTCCACGCGAAGGCCTCGGCAATGGTTCCGCCCATCGCTTCCGCCACCTTGAGGAAAAAGTCGCCTGTGTTCATCGTGTCGTACAGCGGCTCGATGACGGGCTGGTAAAGCGAGACGCCGGGGTAGCCCAGTCCCTCAATATGGTCGTCGCCCCAGCGTTCGAGGAAAGTTGGTTCGGGCAGAATCAAGTCAGCCAGTTCTGCGCTCTCGTCCATGAAGGAAGAGAAAGAAACGACAAACGGAACCTGCTTGAAGGCCTCCGCGAAGCGTTTGCCGCCGGGCGTTTCAAAAACGGGATTGGCGTCGTACAGGAACAAAGCCTCGACCGGTGCGCCCGCCAATATCCGGTCGGCGACGGCCTGGTAGGCATGGCGTCCGAGCGGGAACTTGCTGCCTGCGCCATCGAGCCTTTCAGTTTTTAAGCCCTTGTTTGCAACTGAGTCAGATGCAAGTTTTGGATAATCCACACAAGGCATGTAACGCTGGGTCATCGTGCCGCCTTCGGACTCGATACTTCCCACCAGCGCATTCAAAATGTGAACGGCCATCGCGGCATATACGCCGCCGAAGCCGCCGTTGAGCAATCCGCCCTTGCCGGGCAGGAGCGCCAGCGCAGGTTTGTTGCTGGCGAACTCGCCCGCCAGCCGTGCAATCGTCGTGGCTGGCACGCCCGTGATTTCCTCGACGCGAGTAGGATCATAATTTTCGAGAACGAAATCCATGAAACCTTTGCGGTAGCCAATATCGTCAAAACCAAAGGAATAATTCTTGACGAAGTCGGCGTCCACCAGCCCGGAACGAATAATGACGTTCGCCATACCAAGCGCCAGCGCCGCATCGGTGCCGGGCTTGATGGGAATCCACTCATCGGCTTTTGCGCCATGAATGCCCTGGCGCGGGTCAATCACCACAATTTTGCCGCGCGTAGCGCGCCCGCGACGGAGGTAGCTATAGCCAGAAATTGTGCGTTGAGGGTTGGAACCTGCTTCCAAAAAGTTAGCACCAAAGGCCAGCACGTAGTTCGTCTTTTCAATGTCATAAGCGGGCAGAGAATACACGCCTTGGGTCAGGTACACACCCAGTTTGGCGGCGGCCACGTTCAGGCTCTCGTGTGAGACAACGTTGGGCGAACCGACGGCCTGCATGAAGTGTGTCAGGAAGGAGCGCATTTGTCCGCGCGTATCACCGTGCATCAACACAGCCTGTTCAGGATGACCTGCTTCTCGCAAGTCATTTAATTTTTGCGCCACCAGTTGAATCGCCTCATCCCATTTAATGGGAGTCAACTGTCCGCCGGCACGGTCGCGTTTCATAGGGTTGGTTAATCTATCGGGGTTGTAGAGCAGTTCGGGGGCGGCCTGTCCCTTCGGGCAAAGCGATCCCTGGTTGACGGGGTGCATCGGGTTGCCTTCGAGTTTGACCGCCTTTCCATCCGCCACGCGGACGAGGATGCCGCATCCCGCCGAACACAGGTGACAGGTGGAGGCGACGATTTTTTGATCCGCCGCGGTTTGCACGCTGGTCGGGACTTCGGGCGCGGCCTGCGCCGACAGGACGTTTTTCAACGCCCCCAGTGCGGCGGCAGAACCGGCCGCGGCCGCGCCCATTTTCAGAAAATCACGCCGGGAAATATTGCTGGACATTAATTGCCTCCACAAGAGGAAGAGGGGGATTGCGCCGAGCAGTTGAACGCCGGGGACTCCAGCGGATATTCCGCCGGGGGAATTTCAGCGCCATTCGCCAGCGCAACAACATAGGACACCAGCGCTTGAAGTTGGGAATCGGTGAACATGCCGTCGAAGGAGGGCATGCCGCTTCGCAGGCGCCCCTTCAAAATGTTGAAGCGGATGATGCCGTCATTCCCCAGGCTGGAGTGGGCCAGTTTGACGCCGATCAATCCTTCGCCGCTGGGTCCATGACAGGTGGAACAGGCGATCTGATACAGTTCCGCTCCATCGGTCACGCCGGGAGCCAGCAAAACACCGGGAAGGGCTGGCACGTTGTCAGGCTTGCCTTTGGCGGCCCACAACGCGCCGCGCAGGGTGCGCGGTCCGCCTCCGCCGGGGTTGACATGGCAGGTGGCGCAGGATTCGCCGGTGCGCTCCGCATATTCCGGCAAAGCATGAACCGGCTGAGACCAGGAAGCAATTGCCATAAAAACGAAAACAACAATCGCGGCAATTGCCACTTGCATGAAATTATGACGATCAAGTTGTTTTTCTTTTGAATTATCCATGGCTCTTCTTCTTTCGAATTATGCGGAATATGCAAGCGGGCGGTGATTAAAATCTCGCCGGTTGTTTTGTGTGACAACCAAAACAT
This sequence comes from uncultured Anaerolineaceae bacterium, assembly GCA_964371065.1. Lineage (GTDB taxonomy): Bacteria > Chloroflexota > Anaerolineae > Anaerolineales > Villigracilaceae > Denitrolinea. The sequence goes on from CAYJLS010000037.1 coordinate 7,818, forward strand.
GACCTATCCTGAACTTCAGGATAGGTCATGTTGGTATTACTAGCGTTTTCTATGATGCGCATCTTACTTTAGCGCATCCAGGGCTTGCTGGAGAAGCGCCTTGGTGTAGGCCGAGTTGTGGACGCCCATACTCTTATCATATACCACCATTTTGTAGTTCCACATCGCGTTTGCGACCGCTTCGGAAACTATCAAGGGAGCATCTGCAGTCGGATTACTCCATGTATCGGTCGCCGGGTCATAAATACCCCATAGACTGCTCGGGTTCGCCACCTCGTCCGGGTTCATCAGTTTCTTTTCGACAAAGATGGTATGAAGTTCCTCGAGCATTGCTTCAACCTCGGTCTGCACGCCGTTGACATCGAAATTTTTGGCATCGGCATGGCAGGCCTGGCAACGCGCTACTGCGGGATTGTAAGTGTGATTACGCTCATCGCCCATGTGGCAGTACACACAAGTGTTCTCAACCGCCTTATAGTGCGCGCTCGGGCTGCCGCTCACACCACTACCGCCTTCGCCGAGCAACATCGGGGCTGGTATGCCGTAGTGGGGGCCGAATCGGTTGGATGTGATCGAGACGTTCCCGTCCACGGCAACTGGCAGGTCATTGCGGATCTGGTGGCAGTTGGCGCACAAGTTGCCTTTGCCGCCGTCGAAAGTACCACCGGACTTCTCCATCGCAACTGGCTGTTCGCCGCCTGTCAGGGAGAAGTCGTCTTTGGTGTAGGTGGTGTGAATGTTATGGCAGGTGCGGCAGTTGATCGGCGAGACGTTCACCGCATCTACTACCGACGCATCATGCGGTGGCAGGCCGGCATTGATACGTACCTTGGGGCCTTCGCTGCCGTGGCAACCGGCGCAGTCTTTACTTGCGCCTCTCAGGTAGGCATCGCCCGTTCCATGAACGGAAGTCTTGAACTGCGCATCCTTGGAGACGATCAAGGTGGTGTCGTTGTGGCATTCGGTGCAGGTCAGATCAGAAGCAGACGGAGCCGCGCCAGCCTCGCCTTGCGGACCCGCAGGGCCAGTGGGGCCGGCGGGGCCGGCAGGGCCAGCAGGCCCGGCGCAGGCTGTCAATACGAAAGCGGCGACAACCAGGGCGCCAACGAGCAAAACGAACTTTTTCTTGTAGTTCATTTCACATTCTCCTTATAGGGTCGAAATTTAGTCAGACATTTCTGACTTTAATCTGCGCTTAAGATACCACTTCTGCGCGTTGCAATGATGTCGTAAAGTGTCTCAAACGCGTCCTCGTTTCGCACAGGCACGGCGAACTGGATATAATTAAACTAGGATATAAAATGGATTTCATTTCTCAAATCAAGAAGTACCCGAAAAACGCGTGGGATTGGTTTCTCGACCTCGATGTTTTGCAGTGGGTGCTTCCAATTCTCCTTGCAGTTACAGCCATCGGTTTTGAACTTATTGAACATTGGGACAAGCAAGAATTGATGGATGTCGGCCATATTGGCGAAATGATCATTTTTGGCATTGTAGGGCCGATCATCATACACCGTCTCCTCGCGTGGATGTATGGTTTATTGAACGCCCAGAAACAAGCCAATGCCGAGATCGTCGCGCTCAATCGCGAACTGGAAAACAAGATCAACGAACGCACCGCCGTACTCGCGCAACGCAACGCTGAACTGGACGCTGCCAATCACGAGCTTCAGACATTAGATGAAATGAAATCTGAGTTTGTCTCCCTCGTCAGCCACGAACTGCGCGCCCCGCTCACCACCCTTAACGGTGGACTTGAAGTTGCCCTGCAATCTGGTGAAGCTCTTCCGCCCGTCGCTCGCCGCACGCTCGAAGCCATGATGAACGAAAGTATCCGCCTGACCCAGTTAGTGCAAACCATCCTGGATGTTTCCCGTTTGGAAGCCGGACGCCTCACATTGAACCCGGGACCGGTTGCCGTTGCCCCAATCCTGCATCGCTCTGTGGAAGTCATCCTCGGAACGTGCCGTGAGGTCAAGTGGAACCTGCCCGCCGAGATTCCGCCCATTTGGGCTGATGAAGTTTATTACGAGCAAATCATTCGCAATCTGCTGACCAACGCCAGTAAATACTCCCGTGCTGAGAAGCCCATTGAGATCACCGTTCAAGTCAACGACGGGAGTGTCAATGTTGAAATTGCCGATCATGGCATCGGCATTCCCCCTGAATCGCAGGAAATAATCTTCGAGCGCTTCCAGCGCGGACAAAATGCTGAAAGCGCCCCACCCGGTTGGGGACTGGGATTGTACTTCGCTAAAAAACTGACCGAGGCGCAACAGGGAAACATCACCGTACGTTCCCCTATCTGGCCGGATTCTGCCGCCCCCGGTTCAGCCTTTGCCATAACCATCGCCATCGCCGCCGATGTTCCCGACGAGGTTGAAAATGCCTGAAATCCTGATCGTTGACGACGACCCAAACTTGAGCGGCTTGCTGTGCGAGTTTCTGCGCGGACAGGGCTATGCCACCCGTAATGCCGCCAACGGAAAAATCGGCCTGCGCGAAATGTTCGAACATAAACCGGATTTGATCGTATTGGATGTCACCATGCCGCAAATGGACGGCTGGGAAACGCTCAAGCGCATCCGCGAAATGAGCGAGGCGCCGGTCATCATGCTCACCGCCCGCGACGATGAAAGCGATGTCCTGCGCGGCTTCTCGAACGGCGCGGACGATTACGTCACCAAGCCGTTCTCCTTCGCGCAACTGGCGGCGCGCGTCAAAGCCGTGCTGGCGCGCAAAGGCGAAGCGCCCGGCGGCGAGCATCTCAGCGCGGGCGATCTCAAAGTGGACATCCCCTCCCGCCGGGTCGCGCGCGGCGATGAAATCATTAACTTGACGCCCACCGAATTCAATTTGCTTGTGGCGCTCATGCGCCGCAAAGGGGAAGTGTTATCCAGCGAAGATTTGGCGCGCCAGGTTTGGGGTCCGCAATACGCCAGCGAGGTCGGCTTCGTGCGCCGCTATGTCTGGCACCTGCGCAAAAAAGTGGAACGCGATCCCGAAAACCCGCAATACATTCACAACGAACGCGGATACGGCTACAGGTTTGGCAATCGGGAAGATGAATAGCCTTTTTAGGCAATACCGCAAAACTCGCTTTGCGCCCGGAGTTCCGGCGGCAGTTGGACTGCCGCCGTCGGAGTGCAACTGCGGCGGGAACACCCCCGCCGAGTGACTTTTGCGGTACTGCCTTTTTCGCAGAGGCGTTGCAATATAGGCCGAAGTTGAGGATGGGGTAAAATGCTGGCATTCACCCAAAGCCCTCCCGACGCGTCCCTTTCGATGGGAAGGAAAGTCAATGTCCGCCAGTCTCTCCTCCGCCCTCCACAATCACTTCGGCTTTGCCTCCTTCCGCCCCGGGCAGCAGGAGGCAATTCAGAGTCTGCTCGAAGGTCATCACACCCTGGCGGTCATGCCGACGGGCGCGGGCAAGTCGCTCATCTTTCAACTGGCCGCGATGATGTTGGGCGCGGGTCTTGCGCCCGCCCCGATCACACCCGCCCCTATCACGCTCGTCATCTCGCCGCTCATCGCGCTGATGAAGGATCAGGTGGACAGTCTCACCCGCCGCAACATTCCCGCCACGTTTATCAACAGCGCGCTTCCAACGTCTGAGCAAAACCTGCGATTGCAGAACCTCTCGCAAAATAAATATCGTCTCGTTTACGTCGCGCCCGAACGATTGCGAAGTGTCCCGTTTTTGAATGCGCTCAAATCGCAGACCATCAGCCTGCTCGCGGTGGACGAGGCGCACTGCATCTCCGAGTGGGGTCACGATTTTCGTCCCGACTATTTGCACATCGCGCAAGCCCGCGCCGCGTTGGGGAATCCGCTGACCGCCGCGCTGACTGCCACTGCCACGCCGCAAGTCCAAAAGGATATTATTCGACTTCTCGGATTAGGTGACTCAACGCGCATCGTGACGGGATTCAACCGCCCGAACCTGACTCTCGACGTAAAGTACGCTTCGGGACTCCCCTCGAAGTTGCGTGCGTTAAGCGAGCTTTTACCTCCCCTTTCGGTTGGGCGCGAGACCCACGCCCAACAAGGCGCGGCCATCGTCTACACAGGCACGCGCCGCGACGCCGAAGAAGCGACCGAGTTCGCGCGTGAGGTTGTCAAAATCCCTGCCGAGTTTTATCATGCGGGACTGCTCCCCGAAGAGCGGACGCGCATCCAAAACGACTTCATCTCTGGCAAACTCAACCTCATCTGCGCGACCAATGCCTTCGGCATGGGCATTGACCGCGCCGATGTGCGCCAGGTGATCCATTATTCCCTGCCAGGCTCGCTCGAAGCCTATTACCAGGAGGCGGGCCGCGCGGGACGCGATGGTCAACCCGCCAGAGCGACTCTGATCTACGACCCACAAGATCGCGCCTTGCATGAATTTTTCATCGCCAACAGCGTTGTTGCCGCGAACGATTTGCGCGCCATTCACAACGCCATCCGCAACGGCGAGCAGACATGGGGGACGCTCGATGAACTTTCGCGAGTCACTGGTTTACATCCCGTTCAAATCAAAGTGGGACTATCGGAGTTGGAACGCGCAGGCACATTGGAACATCTCGGCGACGAAGGCATTCGCATGTTGTTTCGACGCGGCGAGTGGAATCAAGCTGAAATCGAAAAAGCCGCCGTTCACAGCAGGGAACATCTCAAGCATCGTCAAGCGCAACTGGATGGGATTGTCCATTACGCGGAGTCCAATTTGTGCCGGCGCAAAATCATCCTCAACCACTTTGGGGACGCGGGGGAGGCGGAAGCGGCCGATTGCTGCGATAACTGTCGAAGTGCGGAAGCCGGCCCGAGGTCAGGCAAAGAAGCGGGTGAGATGTCGCACGGGGAACGCGCCGCGCTCGTCATCCTGGATTGCATCCGCCGGGTCCACATCAAGGTCGGGCGCGAAAAACTGGCGCAGATTTTGCACGGCTCGAAGGCGCAGGATATTCTAAAATTTCATCACGACAAAAATGTGTATTACGGCAGGCTGGCGGTCGTCAAACAAAACGACATCGAGGCGATGATCGGGCAGTTGATCGAGATGGGGTATATCAAGATGATCGGCGGCGAGTATCCGATTTTGAGCCTGACGCCGCGCGGCGAGAATGCCATCAAACAAAAAGAGACGATTGCGCTGAACCTGCCGAAGTCTCTGGGCGCGACGGAGATCAGGCGCGCAAAAGAAAAACTTGAAGCGGGCGGGACGGTGGAATATACCGCCAAACTTTTTACCGAGGGATTGAAACCCGAACAAATCGCGCGTGAACGCGGCTTTGCAGTGACCACGATTTACGGCCATCTCGCCCAGTTGATTGCCGCCGACAAATTGAAAGTGGAACAGGTTGTGCCAGACGATGTGCGCGAGAAAATCGAGAAGGCGATTCAAAAAGTCGGCTCCACTCAATATCTCTCACCTATTAAATCCAAATTGCCTGACGACATTGATTTCAACATCATCAAATGCGTCGTCGCAGGTTATGCGCGTCAGCAGACTTCCGAATTCTCGGAGAATTCGGAAGTCTCTACCCAGAAATCCATCGATTCCTTCCTCACCAAACCTCACCCTCGCCCCCTCACAGGCTCATGGCAAACAGGCTGGTCGCTGGGATTTCACTCGCGCATCACGGGCGGGGATTGGTCGCGCAGTGGCGTCGGTGATTTGACCTATCGTTTGAAATACGATGGCGATGTCACCGTGTTACCTGCGTTGATCCAGCAAACGCTTGATCTGTTTCAGGCGCATCCCGAAATGAAGCAAGCGGATGTCATCCTCCCTGTCCCATCTTCGACCGAGCGAAAGGTGAATCCTGTCCACGTGTTTTGCGAGGCATTGGCGGGTAAAATCAAGATGCCGATGCAAACACTGGTTGCAAAGACTCGCCAGACACAGCCGCAAAAAGAGATGAAGACTCTCGCGCAAAAACGCGCCAATGTCGCGGGAGCATTTTCTGTGCGCGGCGAAATCAATGGAAAACGCGTCCTTCTTGTTGACGACCTGTTCGACTCAGGCGCGACGCTCGATGAAATCACGCGATTGCTTCTCAGGCACGGCGCGGCGCGCGTGAATGTGCTGACGTTGACGCGAACCATTCACTCCGACGCGTAGCGCAAGACAGGTAAACAAGCACACAGGTAAACACGGAACACGCGACACGAAACACGCAACATGAACCTTTCTCCCGACTCTCTCACCCTGCTTCTCTTATGTTCCCAACTTGGATTGGATGACGATTCCGCCAAGCCGATGACCCTGCGCGAATGGAATCCGCTCGTGCGAAAATTGCAAGCCGCGTCCCTGCGCCCTGCTGATTTGCTGGGACTCTCCGTCGGAGATTTTCAAACCCGTCTCGATCTCGACGCGCAACTCGCATCTCGCATCTCGCAGCTCCTATCTCGTACAGACGATCTCCAACGCGAGCTAAACCGCCTCACCTCCCTCGGCATTTATCCCCTCACCCGCGCGGACTCAGATTATCCCGAAAAATATCGCCAGCGATTGAAAGATTCTGCTCCCGCCGTTTTATTCTACGCGGGCGAGAAGGCTTTGCTTGGTCAACCCGGGATCGCAGTGGTCGGCTCGCGTCATTTGGATGAGGCGGGGCAGGAGTGCGCGCGCTTTGTCGGCAATGCCTGCGGGCTCTCTGGTCAGGTCTTGTATTCGGGCGGCGCAAAAGGCGTGGATACTCTCAGCGCAGAGTCCGCTCTGGAGGCGCGCGGAACAGCCGTCGGCGTGCTGGCGGATAGTTTGGAGCGAGCAACCATGGGGGCGCGCGAAGCGATACGCCGGGGTGATGTCTGCCTCGTCACACCGTATAGTCCGAGCGCGGGATTCTCTGTCGGCGCGGCGATGGGTCGCAACCGTCTCATTTATACGCTGGCAGATTACGCCATCGTGGTTGCCAGCGATGCGGAAACGGGCGGAACCTGGGCGGGCGCGACCGAGACGCTCAAAAATAATTGGGTTCCAGTTTTCGTGTTGGAGCATGAACAAATGCCGGAGGGAAATAAGTTGTTGTTGCAAAAAGGCGCGCTGGCGTTTCCGCATCCGTTCAAGGAAGCGCCCGTCAGATTGCCTGATTGGTTGAAAGAAAAGGCCGCAAGTTTGCCCCTGCGGCAACCCAGCCAGCCGAGTTTGTTTTAGCAACAACACAAATCAGGATTATAATAATCCTGATTTGTGTTTAAGGGTAACACTCCAGTCCAATCAACCGGGTTTGTTTTAAAATTCGCCCTTTTTCATTGTGGGAAATTGATAAGATCGCTTATTAAATTAGAAATTGGAAAAGTAGGAAGCGATCCCCCACGATACAAGCAAAAAAAGGAGGTTACGCAAAATACTTCCCCTCCACCTCCTGCCAGGTCTCCTCGGGCAGGGTCATAAATGCGGACAGGGCGGGATGCACGCGTTGGATTTCCTCGGCCACGCACTCGGCGATCTTGCGGATGGAGTAATGCGCGTTGGCCGCGGCGCGCAACTGGCAGAAGTGGTACGCGCTCCGTAAGTTAAATTGGGCGAGGACGCGGCGGTTGAACCCGTTGGGGACAACGTACTGCGCGACGTGCGGATTCCAGGCGGCGAGTTTTTCATAGGTCGCGGCGGCCCGCCCCATCGCCGCGTCATACTGTGACCGGAAACCTGCCTCCTCGATGAGGCGCGGGGTCGCGTACCCCAGCCGCGCGGTCAGCAGTTGCGGCGTCTGCGTCATCATGCGGTGACGTTTGAACTCAGCGTACGCGCCCTGATCCATGATGAGGTCGAAGGTGTAGTTGCAATATTCCAGTTCACGCAGGGGGATATCGTGGCGGGTGAGCCGTCCCAGCAGGGACTCGGCCAGTTGCGCGCGCTCGGCTTTCTTGAGCGACTTGACGCGCGCGAATGCGTCGGCGAAGGACATGTCCCCGAAGCGATAGAGCGCCGCGGCAAGGATTTTTTGCTCGCCGTCGCGGTCGTGGTCAACGAGGGCGCACCATTCGTCAGATTTACGATTTACGATTGCCGATTTACGATTGTCGAACTCCGCGCAGGTTTCTTTTAAATATGGAACGGCCTCAGCATATTTGACCAGCGTTGGGACTTCGCCCTTGGCCACTTCCTTGACGCGCTCGCCGATGGCGCGCACTTCGGCCAGCGGGTGCGAGAGGAACTTGCGGACGGCGTTCTCGAGGACGCGCGCGTTGGCGGTCATACCGGCGTTGGCGAGCGCCGCGGCAGGCAGGAGGAAGCGGCACGAGTCCACGTACTGCGAGCGGATGCGGCGGTCCCAGGTTTCGTCGGATTCGTCCGGGCGGCGCGGGGTGCGCTCGAGGATGAGATTCCGCGCGGGTCCGAGCGACCCGGCATAAGTCGAGAAGAGGAAGCGGACGGTCTCCACAAATTCGTCGCGGAGGGGATGTCCGTCCAGTTCGGGCGGGATGGTGAAGTCGTCCGATCCCCACTTTTGGTAGCGCGTGGATTTTTCGGTGTAGGAGGCGAGGCGGTTGCTTTCGATGGCCTCCATCGCGATGCGCGAGACGTTTTCGATGGCGACGTGCAGGATGGCGTGTTCGGCCACTGAAGCGTGACCGTAACCCACGACCCACTTTTCGTGGAATTTGGCGGACGATTCATCCGAGAGTCCCTCCGCGATCTCGCGGAAGGATTCGGGCGAGCGCGAGGTCTTGGCGAACGCGACTGCGATGGTTTCGGGCGAGAGGTCTTTGGGGGAGAGGAGGTAGATTTGTCGTTCGGGCATGGCTTTATCCTTTGAGCGTTGCCAGGCAATATAGACGAAAACGCCCCGTGAGTCAACGGGATGTTTTTGGGTAAAGCGGCTATAATCGGTGAAAATTTCCCGGGAGAAACTTTATGCCGCAAAAATACTCGTTCCGTCAACGCTTTGGATACTGGTTCGATAATCTCATGGCGCGCGGCACGCCCGCGCTGATTGGGATGCTGTTCGTCGCTTCGCTGGCAGTCGTTTTTATCGCAGGCCTCGTCATCAGCCTGTTTAGATTCAATCAGGTCGGCGAAGCCGAAGGGCTTGCGCTCGGCGAGGCTGTTTGGCAAAGCCTGATGCGCACGCTGGACTCTGGCACGATGGGCGGCGACACAGGCACGGGTTTCCGCTGGGTGATGTTGCTAGTCACCATCGGCGGCATCTTCATTGTCAGCGCGTTGATCGGCGTGTTGAACAGCGGACTCGAAGCGCAGATCGAACGCATGCGAAAAGGCCGTTCGCTCGTGCTTGAAAATGATCACACCGTCATCCTCGGGTGGACTCCGCAGGTCTTCACGATCATCTCTGAACTGGTGGTTGCCAACCAGAACCGCCGCGCGGGCGCGGTCATCGTTGTAATGGCGGATCGGGACAAGGTCGAGATGGAGGACGCCATCCGCGAGCGCATTCCCGACACGAAGAATACGAGCGTCATCTGCCGTTCGGGCAGTCCGATTGACCTGGCCGACATCGAGATCGTCAGCCCGCATACCGCGCGCGCGATTGTCGTTTTGCCCGAGGGCAACGATCCCGATACGCACGTTATCAAATCGGTGCTGGCGTTGACGAACAGCCCGAACCGCCGCGCCGAGCCGTATCACATCGTGACGCAGATCCGCGACCCGAAGAACATGGATGTGATTCGGATGATCGGACAGCGCGATGTCGTCCAGCCCGTGCAGACGAACGACCTGATCGCGCGCGTTGTGGCGCAGACCTCGCGCCAGTCCGGACTTTCGATTGTTTACACCGAACTGATGAATTTCGGCGGCGACGAGATTTATTTCAAGCAGGAACCCGCGCTGACGGGGAAAACCTATGGCGACACGTTGCTGGCTTACGAAGATTCCACTGTAATGGGCTTGCGCCGCGCGGACGGCTCCGCGCAAATTAACCCGCCGATGGATTCTGCTTTGCAGGCGGGCGATGCGGTCATCGCCATTTCCGCGGACGATGACACCATCCGCCTGGCGGCCAATCCCGCCGCGCCGGACGCGGGCGTCATCCACTCGACCGGCAAGCGCGCCAAGGCCGCGCCCGAAAAATGTCTCATCCTCGGCTGGAACCGTTCCGGCGCGACCATCATCCGCGAACTGGATTCCTACGTCCCCAAAGGTTCGCTGGTGACAGTCGTCACTGACCTGCCCGATCTCGACAAGCAGATTCGCCAGTATGCTGGAAAATCCTTGAACCAAAAAGTGGAAGTGAAGGAGGGCGATACCACCGACCGCGCCCTGCTCGAATCACTGAGCATCCCCAATTACGACCACGTCATCGCGCTGGCCTACAGCCAGCTCGAGCCGCAGGAAGCGGATGCGAAGACTCTCGTCACGCTCCTGCACTTGCGCGACATGGCCGAAAAGGACGAGACGCCCTTCTCCATCGTCAGCGAGATGCTCGACCTGCGAAACCGCGAACTGGCCGAAGCCGCCCAGGTGGACGACTTCATCGTCAGCGAGCACCTGGTCAGTTTGATGATGGCGCAACTGAGCGAGAACCGCGACCTGCTCCCTGTTTTCAACGACATCTTCGATCCCGAGGGCGCGGAGATCTATCTCAAGCCCATCGGCGATTACGTGGAAACGGGCAAACCGGTCAACTTCCAGACGGTGGTCGCGGCCGCCCGTCAACGCGGTGAAACGGCCATCGGTTACCGTCTCCTGCGCGAAAGCCACGATGCCGAAAAATCCTACGGCATCCACACCAACCCGAAGAAATCCGCGTCCGTCACCTTCGTGCCTGAAGACAAGGTGATCGTAATCGCGGAGGGATAATTGCCCTCACCCCTGCCCCTCTTCCATAATCGGGAGAGGGGTTTTTGATTCCGAATCCACCCTTTTCCCCGTCATTGCGAGGGCGTACTCGCCCGAAGCAATCTCTTCTCGTCATACGGGATTGCTTCGTCGGGACACCTGCCCTGGCGGGCGGTGCCAGGGAGAGCGCCCTCCTCGCAATGACGATATTTACTCGTGTTTGTACGGTAGAGAATTTCCGAATAAAAATGACGGGTTTTACGTTAATATAGTAGCAAGAGGAAGTAACCTGTAGAAATGAACCAGACGGTGACAGTAATCTCCCCGACCGACGAAATTGAGTTGGTCACAAACGCGCAGCATGGCGACCGTAACGCTTACAACGAACTGGTGCGCGTTCATGCCGGCGGTGTTTTGAACGTGGTCTACCGCATGTGCGGCGACGCGCAACTGGCGGAGGACGCCACGCAGGAGACTTTCCTCCAGGCCTGGCAACACCTTAACTCGTATCGTCCCCGCACATCCCTGCGTAACTGGTTGTATCGCATCGCCGTCAACGCCGCGACGGACATGCTTCGCAAGGAGAAGCGCCTGGTTCCCGAAGCTGTCGAAAACCTGCAACTGGCCGATTCTCAGCCCAGCCCGGAAATGGTCTTCGTCAAGCAGGAGCGAACGGTTCTTGTGCAAAAAGCGGTCTTGTCCTTACCAGATGCCTGCCGGGCGGTGCTGGTGCTGAGAGAGTATGAAGGACTTTCCTACCAGGAGATCGCGGGCAGTCTCGATATTCCGGTTGGCACGGTCATGTCACGTTTGAATTATGCCCGCAATTTATTGAAAGAGAAACTGAATGCGCAATTGTTTTCCTATGCGGAGGCCGAAAATGTCTGACCATATCCTTGAACTGCTCGGCGCGTATCTGGATGGCGAACTGCATGGCAGACGGCTTCACAGAGTGGAGGCGCATCTGGCGGAATGCGAGACATGCCAGGCGGAACGCGAGTCACTGCAAGCGCTTTCGGGAATCTTGCAGGAAGCGCCCTTGCCGGACTTTCCCCTGCCCGAACGCTTCGCCTCGAACGTGACCTTGCGCCTGGCGCGCCGTCCCGGGACTCCGCTCCAGCGTCAGGCTTTGGAGATCGGCTGGTGGATGGTCCCGGTTGGATTGCTGGTGGCATGGATTTTCATCAGTACAACCAGCCTGGTCAGCAACCTGGTCTCGGTCGCCGATAAAGTTGGATTGTTGAATGGCGCATCTGCCGGTCTGTTTTCCGGTACAACCGATGAAGCTTATTGGTCTGAAACGCTTGGGCAGTTCGGTTTGTTGAGCGGGGACAGCCTGCAATGGGCAGAGACGACCGAGTCGTTTTCACGGACAGCCATTCCAGAGATTACCTGGCAGGTTTCGATTGCCGTGTTGTATCTCTGCTGGATCGCGATCTGGTGGGCGCGCCGTACGCGTCAGGAGCTAGGCCAACTCCTCGAAAGCGGAAGCCGGCCCACGGTCGAGTAAGAACGAACAAAAAGTACAGAAGGAGTAAAAATGGATCCCATCAAAATCTTGAAACGTTCATGGCACATCCTGTGGAGCTATCGCGCTCTGTGGGTCTTTGGCCTGATCCTGGCGCTGGCAGGCGCGGGCTCAACTGGCAATATCGGAAATAACAGCAGCTATCAGTACAACAGAAACGACCAGCCGCAATTCAACTGGAACTGGCAACCTGAAGACATTCCTCATTCAATTGGGGAAGCATTCAATGCCTTGCGCGATTTGATCGTGAAAGAGACGCAGATCAGCATCCAGGAACTCAACACCCTGATCTGGCTCGGCGTCGCGGCGCTTGTGCTCTTCATCATAGTCGGCATCCTAATCGCCATTGCCCGCTACGTGGCGGAGACAGCAGTCATAAAAATGGTGGATGAGTATGAAGCCAGTGGAACGCAAATGACCGTCCGACAGGGATTTCGTCTGGGCTGGTCGCGCACATCCTGGAGGCTGTTCCTCATCAACCTGATCGTCAACCTGCCTGGCTTTGTCCTGCTCGCGATCCTGCTTGGCTGTGGCATTGCCATCTTCCGGATGGTGGTAAGCGGAGGGACGCCCTCCATGGTTGGAATCATCAGCCTGATCGGTGTGGTATTCCTGTCCATCTTCGTGGCGGTCATCCTCGGCATCTTCCTCGGATTGCTGCGGCACTTCTTCTGGCGGGCCAGTGCCCTGGAAAATCTCGGCGTGCGCGACTCGCTGGCACGCGGCTTTGGGATGGTACGCGAAAATTGGAAGAGCGTCGGCCTGATGTGGCTGGTCATGATCGGCTTGGGAATCGTCTGGGCGATTGCATCCCTGATCCTTGTGGTGCTCACCCTTCCCATCGTTGCCATTACGTTTATTCTGGGATTGGTTGTCGCGGCCATACCGGCCCTGCTCCTGGCAGGCTTGTTCAGCCTGTTCCTGGGCGGAATTCTCCCCTGGATCGCTGCTGGCATCTTCGTCCTGCCCTTGTTCTTCACGCTGGCCTTCTCGCCCTGGATGCTGTTGACAGCGTGGGAGACAGTCTTCACCTCAACCGTTTGGACGCTGACCTATCGGGAACTCAAAGCGATCCCAGACGCAACTCCGCAGGTTGAACCTGCTGCAAGTTGAATCAGATTTCGTCCCCCCTTCAAGCCAGGGGGGACGATTTATTTCGCAGTCACTTCAATTCCCGTTTTTTGCAACGCCTCGCGCACCTTGCGCGCATTCTCCGCCGCGTGGAGGTTGTCCCCGTGCAGGCAGAGTGTGTCCACGCGGACTAGGCGTCCGCCGAAATGGATTCCATTCAGCGCGAGGTCGACCGCGTGCGCGGCGACTTCCTCCACGGATGCCAGGATCGCGCCGGGCTGACCGCGCGGCATCAATGTCCCTTCGGACGTGTAGCCTCGGTCGGGGAATCCCTCGTTCGAGACGCGTAATCCAAGCTCCCGCCCCGCTTCGACCGACCCCGAGCCGGCCAGCCCGACCAGAACCAGGTTCCGGCTGAAGCGTTTCACCGCGCGTGCGACGGCGTCTGCCAGACCTCGATCCCGCGCGGACTGGTTATACAGCGCGCCGTGCGGTTTGACGTGGCGCAGTTCCACTCCCTCCGCGCGGGCGAACGCGGCCAGCGCGCCGATCTGGTACAGTACCAGCGCCTCGGTCTCCTCCGGTGAAAGAGACATCTCGCGGCGGCCAAATCCCTGTAAATCCGGCCAACCCGGATGCGCGCCGATTGCCACACCATATTGCTTTGCCAACCGCAGCGTGGCTTGCATTGTGTTCGAGTCCCCCGCGTGGAATCCGCAGGCGATGTTGGCAGAGGTGATGAGCGGCATGATCGCCGCGTCATCGCCGAGCGTGTAACGGCCGAAGGATTCACCGAGGTCACAGTTCAGGTCAATTTTCATGGGTTCTCTCCACCACGTAGTAACGACTTTAGTCGTCCCCCCCACGAGCGACTAAAGTCGCCACTACATGGGTGTTATTGCGCGAAGTTCGCGTCGTTTTCAACTTCATCAATGCCATCTTTCAAATCCTGCGCCATCGAGCGGTAACGTGACTGGGCTTCTACCACGTAGTAACGACTTTAGTCGTCCCTCCCACGAGCGACTAAAGTCGCCACTACATGGGTGTTATTGCGCGAAGTTCGCGTCGTTT
>CAYJLS010000037.1:22322-28089 GCA_964371065.1 uncultured Anaerolineaceae bacterium
CGAGCGACTAAAGTCGCCACTACATGGGTGTTATTGCGCGAAGTTCGCGTCGTTTTCAACTTCATCAATGCCATCTTTCAAATCCTGCGCCATCGAGCGGTAACGTGACTGCGCTTCTTCGATGTTCGTCAACTTGAATCGGATGCGACCCGCGCGGGGCGGGACTTGCGCCAGCGCGGGCAAATCCGCAGAGACAACGTTCGCGATCTTGGGATACCCGCCCGTGGTGGGACAGTCCGCCATCATCACGATGGGCTGTCCACTGGCGGGAACTTGCACGCTCCCCGCGGCCATGCCCTCGGAGAGCAAGTCAGCACCGCGTGTGTGGGCGATGGACGGTCCCTCCAGCCGATAGCCCATGCGGTCAGACGCGGGACTGATTTCGTATTCACTGCCAAGAAATGTTTCGTGTCCATCCTGTGGAAACCATTCGCTTTGCGGACCTTGAATCACGTTGATGACTGGCGATTGAAGATAAACGGGTTGTTTTTCCTTCGGCAGAGTCCGCGCGGCCAGTTCATCCAGCGGACGCGCGGGCTTTCCTGTTTTCAGCAAATCTCCAGCCTGTAATTTCATTCCAAGCCCAGCGCGCAGATTGGTGGAACACGAGCCGAGCGCTGGTTTCACATCGATCCCTCCCGCCACAGCGAGATAGGCCCAGTTGCCATCGCCCTGTTTGGTAATGTGGATGAGGCCGCCGTTCCGCACATAAAAGGAAGTCCACAGCGGGAACGTCCACACGAACGTGGATGCGGCGAAACCAGCCCCGGTCACCGCGACTACACAATCGCACAGAGCGCGCAAGGTCAAGTCGCCGAAGCCGATTTCCAGCGCGGCCGCGTCGGACGAATTGCCTGCCAACAAATTCGCGGCGCGGAAGGCGAACCAGTCCATCGGACCCGACACGGGCACGCCGAACTTCTGCCAGCCGCGTCGGCCCGCGTCCTGCACCGTCACCAGTCCGCCTGCTTCGATGATTTCAAGCATCGCTTTCCTCGATTGGCACAAAGCGGACCGTATCGCCGGGCGCGAACAAAAACGGCGACTCGCTCGACGGGTCAAATAACTTCAACGGCGTCCAACCGATCAACCGCCAACCTCCGGGCGAATCGAGCGGATAGATGCCGGTTTGCGCGCCCGCGATGGCTACCGTCCCGGCCTTGACCAGTGTGCGCGGCGCCTCCAATCGCGGCGTGACGATGGCCTCGTCCAGTTTGCCCATGTACGGAAAGCCGGGGGTAAAGCCCATCATGTAGACGAGAACCTCGCGTTCGCTGTGGATGCGGATGACGTCCGCCGCGGACAAACCATGGTACGCGGCGACCGCCTCCAGGTCCGGGCCGGACGCGCCGCCGTAGCGAGTCGGGACCTCGACCAGGCGCGGCTTGCGCGTCGCGGCAGACTCGGCCCGCTCGACTTGTCCACGAATCCAATCCGCGGCCTGCGCGTACATCAGGGCCAGCGGGTCGTAATGCACGAGCAGGCTGGCATACGCGGGGACGGTTTCGGTGATGCCTGCCAGCGGGGATGTCTCGAGCAATGCGGCCAAGGCGTGGACGCGCTGATTGAGGCGCAAGTTCATTTCATCGCCGAAGGTCACGAGCAGGGCGGAATCGCCGAGCGGCTTCAGGGTGCGCATTCGAACAGGCTGATGCTTTCGATGTGGTAGGTTTGGGGGAAGAGGTCGAAGGGCGTGACCTGCTTGAGCGAGTAGCCCCCTGCAATGAGACGCTTCGCGTCGCGCGCCAACGTGGACGGGTCGCACGAGACGTAGGCGATCACGCGCGGACCGAGGGCCTGCACCGCGTCCACGACGCGCGCATCCAGTCCCGCGCGGGGAGGGTCTACAATGCTGTAAGTCGAAATATTATTTCGACCTACAAAAGCGGGCAAAATTTCCTCCGCCGCGCCTTCGTACAATTCCACGTTCTCGAACTCATCCAGGTTGACAACAAAATCCTCGCACGCCGATGGCGATGACTCGATGCCAATTACGCGTCCCGCGCGCGACGCGAAGAACGCGCTGAACAGTCCCACACCGCAGTACAGGTCGAGCAACGTGTCAGAGTTGGAAACCGGCAACGCGGCCAGCAGGTGATCCACCATCTTCTCTGCCATCGCGGTATTGACCTGAAAGAACGATCCCGCCGAGACGCGAAAATCGCGTCTGAGTACGCGCATCAAAATGTGATTTGCTCCCGCCATGACAACAGGATGCTCCTCGAATAAATGGACAACGGACACGTCCGCTTCGATCTCGAGTTCAGGCGTTTCTGGCGAATCCGATTCGAGGATGAGCATGAGGTCTTCGTCCGCGCCGGCGCGCAGGGAGACGCGGGCGATGTCTATGTTTGATTCAAATTGAATTTCAGGCCAGAAGGCATTGATGGATGGTTCGGGGAGATGACATTCCGAAATGGGAATGACTTGCGCCCCTCTCCCGATTACGGGAGAGGGGTTGGGGGTGAGGGCCGAGACAAATCCGATTTTCCCGTCTCCCGTCAAATGGAATTGTACGTGGTTGCGATAATTCCACTCGGATGGCGAGGCAACCATCGGCGCGACGGGCGGGTTTTCGATCTTGCCGATGCGCGTCAACTGATCGCGTAAAATTTCCGTCTTGGCTTCGAGTTGATTTTTGTAGGATAAATTCTGGTAGTGGCATCCCCCACAGATTCCAAAATGCGCGCACTTCGGCTGGATACGTTCTTGCGAGGCTTCAAGTATTTCCACCAATTCCCCGCGCGCAAAATTCTTTTTCTCCTCCGTCAGGCGGATGCGGACGCGCTCGCCCGGTAATCCAAACGGAACGAAGACCGCGCGGCCATCCGGCAGGCGTCCCATCGCATCACCGCCGTAGGTCAGTTTTTCAAGTTGAAGATCGAAGGTTGATGGTTGATGATTCTTCAATTTCAGTATCACAGATCACACCGTCATTGCGAGGAGGGTGCTCTTCCCGATAAAGCAATCTCCTCATCGAACAGGGGATTGCTTCGCGAAGTGCGCTCGCAATGACGGGTTGTTAGGGTTGTTTGAATCAAAACAGTGTTTTAGCGAATTTCAAAAATATTCGCGAAATTCATCCCCATCAATTGCTGTGGATTCTGTTAGCGATGGGTCGGCATTGTAATCGTGAAACAGGAGTAAAGCCGCCAACCTTATACGAAGGCGGACAATTTGCATTTGCACAAATTTACCAAGCGGTGAAATCGCGTTCATAGTTCACCTCGAATAGTCGGTTACACAATAATCAATCCCATCAGGCTCCCCAACCTTCAACTTTCAACGTGTAACGTTCAACGTTTCAAAAACTCCTCCATCGCCTCGAGCAACTCATCAACATCGCTCATCTGGGTCTCGCCCATGTGCGCGATGCGGAAGGTGATGTTCTTCAACGCGCCGTAGCCGTTGGCGATTCGCATCCCGCGCAAAAGCAGGAATTTATTCAGCGCAGAAACGTCCCAGCCGCGCTCGTTCTTGACGGTGGTCACGGTCTGCGAGCGGAAGCCTTCGGGCGCGTACATGCTCAAGTCGTGTTCCTCGGCCCAATCTTGCACGCGCTTGGCCATCGCGGAGTGACGGGCGAATCGTTTCTCCAGTCCCTCGGCGAGGATGCGGTCCAGTTGATGATCCAGCGCGAAGATGAGCGACATGGCAGGTGTGGCGGGAGACGAATCTTTCAGGCGGTGCTTCTCCATGCGGACAAGGTCGAAGTACCAGCCGCGGTTTTCGATCTTTTCGGCGCGCTTCATCGCCCGGTCCGAGACCGCGCCGAGCGCGAGTCCCGGCGGGAGGGCGAGACATTTCTGCGAGGAGGTGAGCACCATGTCGAGTCCCCAGGCGTCCATCTCGATCTTCGCGCCCGCCAGTGAGGAGACCGCGTCCACGAGGATCAACGTCTCCGGCGCGGCGGCGCGGACGGCCTCCGCAATTTCTTTAACGGGATTCTGCAACCCTGTGGAGGTCTCGTTGTGGACAACGGTCAGGGCTTCGAATCCGCCGCGTTTAACGGAATCCGCTACGCGGTCCGGGCTGACCGGCTGGTCCCATTCAAAGGACAGTTTTTCCGCGTCCTTGCCGTTCGACACCGCCACCTCGTACCAGCGGTCCGCGAACGCGCCGTTCACACAGGCGAGCACTTTTTTATCCACAAAGTTGCGGATGGCGGCCTCCTGGAGTCCTGTTCCCGATGAGGCCGTCAAAAAGACGCGATGCCGGGTGAAAAAAAGTTGTTGCGCTTTTTCGCTGGCGCGGCGGTAGATGGCCTCGAATTCCTTACTGCGATGAGGCATCATGGGCGCGGCTTGTGCCTGCAAAACCTCGTCAGCCACATCCACTGGGCCGGGGACAAACATGTGGGGCATAATATCTCCTCGCAGACCTGACATGTCTCATCCGCGCCGTGGTTAATCGTGACGATTGCGCAGACACGGGTCTCGGATGATCGGACTCCTGTGGAGACATGTCAGGTCTTGCTATCGCAGGAAGAAGGACAGGATGATGAGGAGGGCGAAAAACGATCCGGCCAGGATGCCGATTTTTTTGAGATCGCTTTTGACGTTGCTGTAGTCCGGGTTAAATTCCACCGCGACCGGGGTGGATGTTGCGCGGCGGGTGATCGAGCGTTTGGGTTTTGCCATGAGAGACTCCTTGTAATTTCGTCATTGCGAGGGTGTTTTTCCCGAAGCAATCCCCTCGCCAAACGGGAGATTGCTTCGTCGGGAAGAACACCCTCCTCGCAATGACGTTAGTTTTGTAATTTCGCGAAGACAACGATACGTTGCTTGTTGACGAGATAGGGATAGCACGAGATGAGCGTGACGGTCGGGTCGCCGGTGGGCGCCATGACATCCACCTGCGTCGGCTCGACAATGACCGTCCCGGTGACAACGTACACGTACTGGCGCAACTGGGTGTAGAGAATTACGCGGTCGCCAGGCACAAGCCGGTCAAGATAGCGGAAGAGTTCGCCGTACACATCGTCATGCGCGGAAAGCACCACGTTGCCGTTTTGGCCGGGGTCGCCCGACCCGATGTGTTGCGCCACGCCCTTTTTCAACTGCTCCCATCCATCGCCCTGCACGACGGGCGCGTCCACGTTCAGCGCGGGGATCTGGATGCGGATGGCCTGCTCCGGCCCCGCAGTCGGCACGGCAATATTCGCCAGCGACTGCACCATCGGGCGCAGGTGTTCGGGGATCTCGGCCTCGTTGGGACGGGTGTTGCCTTGCGCGTCGGGTGGGGTATGTCCCGAAGGAAGCACCACGGCCATCACCAGCGGCGTCGGCTCAACGGTGGCGGGCGCCAGCGCGGCGGCCACCTCATCGTTCAAGTCGCGCAGGATGCCCATCCCGCTCAGGATGATGCCGATCAGCCCGACGACGGCCAGGACTTCCACGGCCAGCAGGAGGCGATCTACGAACCGCCTCGCGCGCGTGACCTCGGGTGGGTCCCCGTCCCGCGCGTCCGCGGCCGGGCCGGCTGTTTCCGCCTCGGCGGAGTCCACCGCGAGCTCCGGCGCGACCGCCACCACGCGTCCCGTGCGGCGGAAGTGTTCGATGCGTTCGCGCCGCGCCCCGCGCCGTTTTTCGATCAACAGGCGGCGCAGTTCTTCCACGGTCAGTTCTTCGGGGGCTTTCCTTCGGGGCATGGCGAGGCGGATTATACCAAGCATTGTCAAAAGCACACCACCTCGGTATAATGTCCGTCTGTTCGGGCGGGTAGCTCAGTTGGTTAGAGCACACGGTTGACATCCGTGAGGTCGTAG
>CAYJLS010000038.1:0-3921 GCA_964371065.1 uncultured Anaerolineaceae bacterium
TTCCGCCCCGTTTACGCGGGCTGGCTGGGCGCCTCGCTGGCCGCCTTCCCCGCCATCGCCCTGCGCCTCCTCGGCCCGCACCACGACCAGCTGGGTTCGCTCCTGCAAATCGCCATCTGCCTCATCGGCGCGGCCATCGCGTGGCGCTTCAACAAGATGATATGGAACGGACGCGCGCTTCCCGCGGCTTTGATGATCGCGGCGATCGGGATTTTTCCGCTGGTGACGGCGGGCGCGCTCGGTTCTTTCCCGGACTTTGGGCTGGCCCTCCTCTCAGGCTTTTCCCTCGGCCTGTTCGCGACCCTGCTCTATCGCCCCACGACCGGCAACATCCTCACCGACGCGCTGGGCATTCTGGGCGTGCTGGCCTTGCTGGCCTCCGCCCTCGGCTACGACGGCGGACAGTTGATCCTGCTGGCTGTCCTGCCGCCTTTCGCATTCGCCCTCGCCGCGCTGATGCCCTCGCTGGCGGGTGGGACGGCGCTCACAGGGTTGGTGGCCGCGGCCGCGTTGGCGTTCATTGACCCCACCGAGTTAAGCCTCCTGCTCGGCGATTTCACGGGCATCGGCACAGGCGCCGCCACGAGTGTGCTAGGCCTGGGCGTATTGATGGGTATCGTTGCGCTCGTCGTGCGCGCCATCTTCAAGAACGCGGCGGAGGCAGGCTGGCGCAAACCCGCGGCGATGGTCGGCGCGGCATTGTTATGGGTGGGCATCGCCGCGCTGTATTTCACGTCGGGACATCCCGGCTTTTACGGCGACCGGCTCTTCGTCATCTTCAAGGATCAGGCGGATATTTCCGATGTCGCAAAAATCCAGGACCGCGGCGCGCGTCTGGCCGCGGCCTACGAACAACTGACCGCGCACGCGAACGAATCGCAGGCAAACGTCCGCGCGACCCTCGACCGCTTCGGCGTGAAATACACGCCATACTATCTCGTCAATGCGATGGAAGTGCAGAGCGGGACTCTCGTCCGCTTGTATTTGGCGACGCGTCCCGAAGTGGATCGCGTTATCCCCAGCCCGCGCCTGCGTCCCATCCCGCCGGACGAACCATCCCCCGGGTACGAGAAGTCCGTCAGCGGCGAGCCGCAATGGAACATCAAAATGATTGGTGCGGACAAAGTCTGGAAGGAGTTCGGCGCGCGCGGCAAGGGCATCGTCGTCGGGCAGTCGGATAGCGGCGCGGACGGGAGTCACCCCGCGATCCGGGACCAGTACCGAGGTCGCGCGAGCGGCGACGACTACAACTGGTTCGATCCGTGGGACGCGACGACCAGTCCCAACGACGAGGGCGGCCACGGCACACACACGCTGGGGACGATCCTCGGCAAGGGCGGCATCGGCATCGCGCCCGAGGCGCAGTGGATCGGCTGTGTGAATTTGGATCGCAACCTCGCCAACCCGGCGCTGTATCTCGACTGTATGCAGTTCATGCTGGCGCCCTTCCCGCACGGCGGGAATCCGTTTACCGACGGCGACCCGACGAAGGCCGCGCACGTGCTGAACAACTCGTGGGGCTGTCCCGAACTGGAAGGCTGTGACCCGACCGCGCTGGAGCCAGCGGTGAACAACCTGCGCGCCGCCGGCATTTTCGTGGTGGTCTCGGCGGGCAACGACGGGCCGGATTGCAACACGGTGAAAGACCCGCTGGCCTTGTACGACTCGGTCTTCTCGGTCGGCGCGGTGGACGAAGATGGGAACGTCACCGGCTTCTCCAGCCGCGGCCCGGTAACGGTGGACGACTCGGGACGCATGAAGCCCGATATCGCCGCGCCGGGCGCATACGTCATTTCATCCATGCCGCTGGCGACGTATGGTCAGATGAGCGGTACTTCGATGGCCGGCCCGCACGTGGTGGGCGCGGTGGCCCTGCTCTGGTCCGCGGACCCCAGCCTGATCGGCGACATTGACCGCACCGAGCAGATCCTCATCCAGTCCGCACGCGCGTACACGGGCGACAGGAGTTACGGCTGTTTCGAGGGCAATATCCCGAATGCCGCGTTCGGTTATGGGATTTTGGATGTGTACGAGGCGGTGAAGCTGGCGC
Organism: uncultured Anaerolineaceae bacterium; assembly: GCA_964371065.1. Classification (GTDB taxonomy): domain Bacteria; phylum Chloroflexota; class Anaerolineae; order Anaerolineales; family Villigracilaceae; genus Denitrolinea. Next base: position 2,051 of record CAYJLS010000038.1, read on the forward strand.
TGGGAAAATGATAGCCCTCACCCCTGCCCCTCTCCCGATTACGGGAGAGGGGCATGATATCTCCGTGAAAGCGAAAGTCTTTACAAAAAACTTCCGAAGCCGCATTGACTTCGGAAGTTTTTTTACCAAACCAAAATCCAACATCAGCCTTCCCCTGGAAACGGCTTCAACCGCTCCATCCAAGAATCCGGCTGGCTGGGGGATTTGAATCCATAGCGGACGTATAACTCGTGTGCGTCACTGGTGGCAAGCATCCAGCGGCGCACGTTTTTCAGGTCGGGATGTTCGAGGATCGTTTCGAGGAGCCATTTGCCAAGTCCACGGGCGCGGTAATCCTCGTGGACGAAAACATCCATCAGGTAGGCGAAGATGGCGGTGTCGCTCAGGACGCGCGCCACACCGATTTGACGGGAGCCGTCATAAAGTCCGAAGACGAGCGAGTGGGCGTAGGCGCGTTCGGTGGCCTCGCGCGGACGTCCCTTGGCCCAGTAGGCGCGCGTCAGAAAGCCGCAGATCGCGTCGAAGTCGAGGCGGGCGGGGTCCGTGCTGATCAAAAATCCGCCGCGCTGGGATTCGAAATATTTTTGCATGGTGGGAGTCTAACACAGGTGGTAATATCGCCGCCAATGAACGAACTCACTTTCAAAAAACGGATCGGGATGTTTCTGGGCGCGTGGGTCATCCAGATGATTTACGGGCCGACCAGCCAGTGGATGACGGGCGGCCTCGCGCCGCGCATCGCGCTCGACGCGCTCATCCCCGTCTGGCCGATCTGGGTCGTGCCGTACGCGTCCTGCTACCCGCTCTGGCTGAACGCGTTCCTCTACGCCGCCTGGAAGATGGAGACGCGGTTGTACCGCGCCCTGATGGCGGCCTGCTTCCTGACGTTCTCGGTCGGCATCCTGACCTTTGTCCTGTTCCCGACTTACGTGGATTTGCCCACGCTGACAGGCACGGACGCGTTCTCCGCGTTGCTGCGCCAAATCCAAATCGCGGGCGGGCGCTACGACGCGCTCCCCAGCGGACACATTTACATCACCACCCTGCTGGCATTGTTTTACAGCAGGTGGTATCCGCGCCTGCGCTGGTTGTGGATCGCCATCCTGCTCATCATCTCGCTATCCACCTTGTTTACGGGACAGCACTACATCCTCGACGTGGTCGCGGGTCTCGCGTTGGGCTGGGTCGGCTATCGCTTCGGGTTGTGGTGGGTGGATAGAAAAACCGCGCCTCGATAATTTTACAGACATGGTAACATCAGCGGCTATGTTCAAACCCATTCGCTGGAAAACCTTTCCGAAAGACTTCCTCCGCATCCAGGCCGGTTTCCTGATGTTCGGCATCGCCATCGCATTGATGATCCGCGGCAACATTGGCACAAGCGCCTGGGCGGTGCTGGAAGTGGCGCTCTCGAAAATAATCCACATCACGCCGGGGACAATGAGCGTCATCATGGGCTTTACCGTCCTCTCGGGCGCGCTGATCCTGCGCGAGAAAATCGGCTGGGGCACGCTGGTGAACATCCTGTCCATCGGGCCGTGGGAGGATTTTTGGCTCGCGAGAATTCCGTCCGTGACCGATAACCTGCCCCTGCAAATTGCGATGCTGTTGACCGCCATCCTGCTGATGGGCTTCGCCAGCGCCATCTACATCGGCGTGGACGCGGGCGCAGGTCCGCGCGACAGCATGATGCTGGCGATCAAACGGACGACGGGACTGAGTCTGCGTTTGGCGCGCGGCAGTATCGAAATAACCGTCGTCAGCATCGGCTGGCTGTTGGGAGGCCCCGCGGGGATCGGCACGCTGGTCTTCGCGTTGCTGGTGGGACCCTCGGTGCAGTGGGGATTCAAGTTGCTGAAAGTGGAACCGCA
>CAYJLS010000038.1:4021-27985 GCA_964371065.1 uncultured Anaerolineaceae bacterium
TGCTGGTGGGACCCTCGGTGCAGTGGGGATTCAAGTTGCTGAAAGTGGAACCGCACAAACCCGTCGAGGCCGCGGTGGTGGAGGATTAGGCAGATCCATCCTGGTTGAAGCAATACGGAAGGCCAGATAGTAACCACCAAAGAAGCCCGCCTCACACTGAGACGGGCTTCCGCTTTCACTACTCTCTGCTCTCTGTTCTCTTCCCGCTTACTTGATTATCCCCAACTTCTTCCCCGCTTCGCCGATCACATCCATCGCACGTTCGATCTCGCTCGGTTCATGTGCGGCAGTGACCGTGGCGCGCAGGCGGGCGGTCCCTTCGGGTACGGCAGGCGAGACGACGGGCAGGACAAACACATCGTTGTGCTGGGCTTCGCGCGTCATGGCAAAGGCTTTTTCATCTTCTACGCACAACACGGGGACAATGGCGGTCTCGGTCAGCATGGTGTCGAAGCCCAGACTCTTGAGTCCGCCGATGAATTGTTTGGTATTTTCATTCAAGCGTTCGATGCGCCAGGGTTCGTCCAGAATCACCTTGAAGGCTTCGTTGGCGGCGGCGGCTTGCGCGGGCGGCAACGCGGCGGAGAAGATGTACGCGCGGCTGGCATGGCGGAGGTAAGTGATGATATCCTTTTTGGCGGCCACGTACCCACCCACCGACGGGATGGTCTTGCTCAACGTGCCCATCTTGATGTCAATCACATCGCCGAGGCCGAAATGCTCCTCGATGCCCGTCCCCTTTTTGCCAAGCACGCCTAACGAATGCGCCTCGTCTATCATCAGCCAGGCGTTGTATTTTTTGCACAACTCCACCATCTTCGGCAGGTCAATGATGTCGCCGTCCATGCTGAAGACCGAGTCAGAGATGACCATTTTCGCCGCGCCGTCGGGTACGTTTTGGAGCATCGTCTCAAGATGCGCCATGTCGTTGTGCTTGAAGCGGCGGAACTCCGCGCCCGACATCAGACACCCGTCCACAATAGAGGCGTGGTTCAGTTTATCCGAAAGCACGTAATCGCCGCGTCCCATCAGCGTGGACACAACCGACAGGTTGGTGGCGTAGCCCGAACTGTAGGTGATGGCCGCCTCGGCATGTTTGAAGTTGGAGATCGTCTCTTCGAGTTCAGCGTGGATCGTCAGCGTGCCTGCCAGCGTGCGGACGCCGTGCGTCCCCGTCCCGAACTTGTCCACTGCGGCTTTGGCGGCCGCGTTGATGCGCGGGTGGTTGACCAGTCCCAGGTAGCTGTACGAGGCGTACATCCCCATCTCGCGCCCGTTCACGCGCACCTTCATCCCAGGCAGGATCTCCTGCACAGGCTGGTTGTAGAAATAAAGATCGTTCGCCTTGAGCATCGAAACGCGTTCCGTGAATGCCTGAACGCGGCGGGTAACGGCATCGTTTGTTTTTTGGAAATCCATGCGAGGCTCCTGGAAAGGGATTGCCCCATTATATCCGATGACGCGGACGCGAGTGCGTCGCACCTTTGGGGTGGACAATTCCGTTTAAATGGCGATTCTAACTCGATTGGATTCGTCCGTTTGGGTTGGTGCGACGCACCCTCCCTACCGACAGAACCCACAGCCTCGCTTCTTTACCTCGACGTTGGGGCGGGTCGCTGACCAAGGGGAATTATTCACGCTGACAAAGACGGGCGCGGTTATAAGTCGTTCCCTGAATACGACTGGTTAAACGACTTGTTGACCAGCGGGAAATCAGGCACGATATTTTTCAGCAGGGCAAATGATAAGGCGGGCCAGTTGACGAAGGACGGGTCTTTTATTTTCACGCGATAGAGTTTGCCATTCTCATCCGCCATCACCCAATGGAGGATCGCCCCGCGCCAACCTTCGACCATACCGAACGCGGGTTCCCAAGCGGGTAACTTTTTCAGTGACGTGACCAACTCGCCCTGAGGAAGTTGCGCCAACGCTTGCTTGATAATACTCACAGACTCATTTGCTTCGTCCACGCGGATCTGCGCGCGAGCGCGCACATCGCCCGACTGGGATGCCGCGACTTTGAAATTGAGGAATGGATACGCGGCAAACGGATGATCGCGGCGCACATCAATATCAATGCCGGAGGCGCGCGCCACATAACCCAGCACGCCATGATCAGTGGCCGTCCTGGTGGTCAAATAGCCTGCGCCATTCAGACGGTCAAGTAACATGGTATTGCTCAGGCTGATCTCCACGATTTCGTTGAAGTCGGCGATGACCGAATCGAGTTCGGCGGCGAGGCTTTGCCCTGAGCCTGTCGAAGGGTTGAACTCAGCGGGCAGATCGTGACCCACTCCGCCTAGGATGATTCCGCCGCGCAGGAGACGGTTGCCCGTCAGACGTTTGTTCAGGCGCAGAAGCCGCTCACGGATGCGGAAGCAGTGCGAGTGCGCGGCGGCGAAGCCAGTGTCGTTGCAGATCGCGCCGAAGTCCGCGATGTGATTGTAGAGTCGTTCCATTTCCAGCAGGATGACGCGCAAATATTTTGCGCGCTCGGGAATTTCACATTCCGCCAGCGACTCAACTGCCTGGCAATACGCAAGAGAATGACCGATGGTTGTATCGCCAGAGATGCGCTCGGCCAATTCCACGCCGTCGGCAGGTGCGCGTCCTTCAAAAAGTTTTTCCGTACCTTTGTGCGTGAAGTACAAGCGGATCTTTAAATCAATGACCGTCTCACCGACCACGCTGAAACGAAAATGTCCCGGCTCGATGATGCCTGCATGGACAGGACCAACTGGAATTTCATACACGCCCTCGCCGCCAACCGGCATGAATTCAAATGGTGTGCCATCGTCGTCGAATTTCTCCGGCGGCACCGAGTCTTTGCGGAGCGGGAAGTAGCCCTCAGGCCAGAAGGCATGCCGCACCAGCGGACGAGTGTCGGGATGATCAATGGCTTCGATGCCAAATTGATCCCTGATCTCGCGTTCGAAGCGCGAGGCGGGATAATAAAACGTCGCCATCGAATCAATCGTCGGGTCATCGTGCGACAGATTTTTCGTGGCAAGAGCGTACCAGTTTTCACGGTCGTTGATAAATAGATAATGAATCTCAAACACACCTTTATCGGCGCGACGATCATTGGCGACCATCAGTCGCAGTTCGGCGTTAAAATCAGCGTGGAGAATCTTTGCCAAATTCAAAGCGTCGCCGCGTGCGATTTGGAAATGCAATTCGTTCCCGCGCAAAATGCGGACATTGCTAATGCGTTCATGAAAATTTTCAGCAAGAACGGATTGTAGTTGAGTAAAGTCTGTCATATCTAATCGCCTTTTATTTTTCCGTCATTGCGAGGGCGTTCTTTCCGAAGCAATCCCCTGAACGATGACGGAGATTGCTTCGTTGCTCACTCCGTTCGCTCCTCGCAATGACAAGTTTATGGGTGTGAAAGTATTCCTACGCTTTGATTGATCAGTGTTGCCAACGGCGTGGGTAGGCTCAAGCCGAGCGTGACCAGCACTGCTACATTAATGAACAGCAACGCAATGCGCCACGAGAAGCGTTCCGTTGGGCGTTCTGGATTGATTTCTTCTTGCGATGGTACGCCATACAACATGGTATTGAGATGATTGATGAACGAAACAAAAACCACCGCAAGCAAGGCCAAGGCCACACCCATCAGCCACGGATGATCGAGCGCGAAGCCAGCGCGGAAAAGCGCGAACTCGGTGATGAAGATTCCACCTGGCGGCAAGCCAATCAGGGTCATCAACCCGAAGGCGAACAACGCGCCCGTCCACGGCATGGTCTTTAGCAAACCGCGTGTTTTCGCAATCAACGGCGACCTGTATTTGTGTTCGATGTTATCCACCAGGAAGAACATCAGCGACTTGGCGGCGGTGTGATTGATGAGATGCAATAATGCGGCGAAAGTTCCCAGCGGTCCCAGTGCGAAGCCGAGACACATCAAACCCGTATGCTCGATGCTGGAATAGGCGAACATACGTTTATAGTCCGTTGCCAGCACCACGCTGAAAGCGGCGATCACCAGTGAGAGCAAACCGAGCGCCATGAATAGATTGTCAGTGTAACCACTGCCCAACGTCGCGTCCGCCACCACCTTCCAGCGCAGAAGCGCATACATCGCCACCGCGAACAAAGCCGACGACATCAGCGCGGTCAGTGGCGCAGGCGACTCACCGTAAGCATCTGGCTTCCAGGTGTGCATCGGCGCGATACCGGCTTTTGTCCCGTAGCCGATCAGCAGGAAGACGAAGGCCAGCCGCATCACTTCTGGATGCAGGGCGGGCGCCGTTGCGAGGAGCACCGGCCAGTTGAGGGTGTTCTCGGCGCGCCCCGACAGCGAGACGAAATCGAAGTAGCCCAGCACTGTGCCGACAAAAGCCAGCGCGATACCGACCGAACAGATGATGATGTATTTCCACGAGGCTTCGATGGAGGCTTTATTGAGTTTGAGCGGAATGATAAAAGCTGAAAATACGGTGGTGGCTTCAATCGTGATCCACATCACGCCGACGTTATTGGCTGAGACCGCCAGAAGCATCGCGGCAATGAACAGGTTGGTAAAAACGTGGTAACGGCGCAGTTGACCTGGACCATAAGCCAACTCGCCCCAGTGCGGATTTGTGACTTGACGCCCGAGCCCTGGGCTGAGAAATAATGCCAGCGAGGCGACCCCCGTCACGCACACCATTAGCAGGGCCGAGAGACTGTCGGCGCGCAGAATTTCATTGAGGTTGAGCCATTCAAACACGAATCCCCAGGTTGGGGTCTGTCCGTTGATGACTTGTGTTACGAGGATAAATGCCGCACTGAGTGAGATGAGCGAAAGCCACGCTCCGATCCAGCCGACGAAGGCGCGATACGGGCGGACAAGCGTTGCCAGCAACGCGGCGAGTAAAGGAGGAAAAATCAGGAAAAAGAAAGTCATGAGGCGTCTCTTAGTGTTTGAGTTCGTTCATCTGATCCACGTCAATGGATTCAAATGTGCTGTGAATGTGGTAGACAAAAACCTGCATTACGAGAAAACCCATCAGTACGTCAAGGAAGACACCCAACTCAACGATGAGCGGAATGCCGAAAGTGGCGAGCGCCGCCAGCAGGGCGATGCCGTTTTCCATCACCAGGAAGCCGACGATTTGCGTCATCGCTTTTTTGCGCGTGATGACAACGAATAGCCCAACGAAGATCAATCCCATTGCCAACGGTAATCCACCGCGCGTGGGTAGGTCGCTGACCAAGACCAGCGGACGGGTGACAACGTAAGCCAGCAGGACGAGTAACCCTGACAGCATAAGCGAGGTGACCACGTTGACGTAGGGTTGCGTCTCGCGCTGGTCGCCGAAGCGTTTTTCCATCCGTTCGAGATAGCGCGGCAGGATGAGAACTTTGAGAACGAAGAGGAAAGCCGCGACGACATATAGTTCGGGGTCGCGGCCAAAGTAGCCAATGATGACAAACATAATCGTCAGCGCGGCGGACTGCCATTGAAAAGCGTCTGTGTAGGCGTGCAGACTTTTACGCCACAGCAACGTAATGCCGAACAACAAAATTACGCTGGAGCCAAGAGTGGAGAGTTGAGAAAAGAGATTATCCATAATTTTCCCGTTGGGCGAGATAGTATCTCGCCTTACTTTAGTAGGAATGAAGAAGTGACCGCCAGCAACGCCAGTACAAATGACATCCCCAATAGTTCAGGCACGCGGAACAGGCGCAATTTGGCGATGCGTGTTTCGACTACTGCTACGACTACGCCCAATATTGCAAGTTTGAGAATCAGAGTCGCGACTGCAATCGCCAACGCCGCAGGGGCGAGCGTCAGCGCAAGTCCCCACGGCACAAACAGGTTCGCCAGCAGGGAGAAGAAGATGGTTAGTTTCAGCCAGGAAGCCCATTCGATCAGCGCCAGGTAACGGCCTGAATATTCCAGGATCATTGCCTCGTGGATCATGGTCAATTCCAAATGCGTGGATGGATTGTCCACGGGCAGGCGGCCTGTCTCGGCCAGCGAGACGATGAAGAGCGCGGCGAAAGCCAGCAGGTGACCAGGGCTGAGCGCCACGCCAGGATTGGTCAACGTGGCGACAACGATATGGCTGAGATTGGTGGAACCCGCTCCCAACGCCAGGCTGAAAATGGACAGGGCAATCGTCGGCTCGGCGATGGCGGCGACGGTCATCTCGCGGCTCGCGCCCATCCCACCGAAAGCGGTACCAGGATCAAGTCCCGCGAGAGCGAGGAAGAAAGTTCCCAACAAGAGCAGGTAAACGACGACCAGCAAGTCACCGATATTGTCAAAGGGCAGCGGCGCAGTAATCAGCGGAATAAGAAAGGTCACTGCTAGTGCGCTGGCAAAAACGATGTAGGGCGCAACGCGGAATAGCCACGAGGCGTTGTTCGACATGACCACGTCTTTGCCGAACAACTTGGCAAGCTCAAAGTAGGGCTGCCAGATGGGAGCGCCGCGCCGATTTTGCAAACGGGCTTTCACCCAACGAACAAAACCCGCGAGACCTGGCGCAAGCAGGAGAGCGAGCAATGCTTGAGAGAATTCAAGAAGATAACCAGTCATAGAAAAAATCTCCAGTGTTACGTAGGCATGTAGACAGGTACACACGTATGCAGGTAGACACTTGTTTACTTGTGTACCTGTCTACCTCACCTAAAACCATCTCGCGGCCAAAAGCAAAATAATCAAAATCACCGTTACATAAACAAGATACAAATGCAGCGAACCAGTCTGCAAGCGACGCACCTGGCGCGCCGCGAACTGCATCAGCCTCAGGAACGGGTCGTACAGCAAACGCTCGAACAGCGGCGTAATTTCACTCTTGTATTCAATGGACTGTACAAAATATTTCGAGTCGGGGTGGAAGTCAACCGTCAGTTCTTTGGTTGGGCGGTAAAGTTCCGCGAAGACGCGGCGCAGCGGCTCGGCAAACGAGGTGGCGGTATATTCCATGCGCGACGTTTGTCCGACGCGCCCGCAACCCCACGAGTCGCTCACGCGCAATTTATTGTTGACGCGCATAATTTTCATTACCAACGGAATCACCGCGAGCAGGATCAGCAAACCAAGCATGACCAGCGTTGGGGACATTTGCCCGAAAGCGGATGGAGTCAGCACTGAGACATTGAACGTAAACGCCTGACGCGTATCGGGCAGACCGCCGAGTCCGTTCAGGACTCCGCCCAGGGCGGGTACAACCACGAACGGAGCGAGTCCCAGCCCAACGCAGGCCAGCGCGAGAATCCCCATGCCGATCCGCATGGAGAGCGGCGACTCGTGAGCGTGCTCCGCTTCGTGAGAACGCGGCAAAGCCAGAAAGGTAATGCCGAAGGCTTTGACAAAACAAGCCGCGGCGAGTCCGCTGGTCAGTGCCAGCATGCCGACTGCGATCGGCATCAACACTGCTACTTCGGGCGTGGGGATATTGAATCCGCCCAGCAGGGACTGAAATACCAGCCATTCCGAAGCGAAGCCGTTAAGCGGCGGCAGTGCGGAGATGGCGGCGGAGCCAATCAAAAAGAAAAGTGCCGTCCAGGGCATTTTCTTAATCAAGCCGCCCATCTCTTCCATGTTGCGCGTGTGAGTCGCATGGAGTACCGAACCCGCACCGAGAAATAATAAACCTTTGAAACTGGCATGATTAATGGTGTGATATAACCCGCCGATGAAACCCAGCGCGGCCAAAGTCATCAAGCCGTAACTGTGGAAAATCAAGCCTGCGCCGATGCCAATCAAAATAATGCCGATGTTTTCAACCGAGTGATAGGCCAATAATCGCTTTAGATCGTGTTCCATCAGCGCGTACAAGACGCCGAGCAACGCCGAGACCGCGCCAATACCCAGCACGACTCCGCCCCACCAAACGGGACCGCCGCCGAGCAAATCCAGCGCGACGCGCACGAGGCCGTAAATGCCCATCTTGATGACTACACCAGACATGACCGCCGAAACGTGACTCGGTGCGACGGGATGCGCCATCGGGAGCCAGATGTGCAACGGCACGATGCCCGCCTTCGCGCCGAAGCCGAACAGCGCCAGCAGGAAAATCGCGTCACGAGTCAGTGGCGAGAGCAGAATAGAATTGGAGCGCATGTCCGCAAATGATGTGGTCAACTCGCCGCCAGAGAGCAGGAAGAACATCGCCACCAACGCGGCGAAGCCCGCGTGCGTCATGGCGAGATACCAGGTAGCGGCGCGCACTGTCCCTGGCTGGTCGTTCTCGGTCAATACCAGCCAATAGGCGGAGAGCGACATCACTTCCCACAATATCAAAAAGGTGAGCGCGTTATCCGCCAATACTTGCAAACTGAGTGAGAGCAACAATATGTTGAACATCGTGCCCATCATCCGCAGGGAGTAGCGGCCTTCGTATTCCGCCGAGTAGCCAAAGCCGTACAGCGAAGCGGACACGCCGACCAGGCCGATAATAATCAGGAAGAACGCGCCCAATCCATCGAGCCGCAGGACGAGTCCACCCGCGATGGGCAGAAGGTCGGGAACGGACAACGTGAACGGCGCGCCCAACAAAATGACGCTGAGGCCGAGCGCGAACCCTGCGCCCGCGCCGACGACTTCCGCCAGCGCGACCAGGCCGCGCCCGAGATTGCCTCTGCTTCCTGACAGCGCAACCAGCGCGCCGAGGAGGTAGGCTGAAACCATGATGAGAAAGAGTGTTTGCATGAGATAGTTTGAAGGTTGGAAAGTTGAAGGTTGAAGGTTGCGTATTACGTGTTCCGTTGTGTACCAGTATACGTGTGTACCTGTCTACTTTTTGGGCATGCGATCCAAAGCCGCGAGGATGCCCCGCAGGATGTCGGCGGGTTCGGGCGGACAGCCAGGTACGAACACATTCACAGGAACGAACTTATCCACACTGCCCGCGACAGCGTAACTGCCTTTGAACACGCCGCAGGTTTGGGCGCAGTCGCCGACCGCCACCACCAGTTTGGGGTCGGGCGTGGCTTCATAGGTTTTGCGGAGTGGAATCTCCATGTTGCGAGTCACAGGCCCCGTGACGAGGAGCATGTCCGCATGGCGCGGCGAAGCGACGAAGTGAATCCCGAAGCGTTCGCTGTCGTAGACGGGACTGGTCAGACCTGTGATCTCGATCTCACAGCCGTTGCACGAGCCCGCGTCCACTTCGCGGATGGCAAGCGCGCGTCCCAGCAGGCGTTTGGATTTTTCGTCCACCTGCCTGACCAGTTGGATGATTTCCTCGTCATCGGGCGCGAGTGTCTCGGTGACGATTCCAGTTTTGAATATTTTTTGAAAGAGAGCGGGCATACGAATTGTCCTTGTAAAAAGTAAAAGCCCATTGAATGGTTCATGGGCTTTTGGCACGCCGGCGGGGTTAGCTGACGGGTTCGGGTTCCAAAAGTGACCCTACCAGGAGTAACCCGGATTCACCCCAGAAGTCGCTGGGTCCCCCGCGCTGATCGCTTGGGCGCAAGATTAGAGTAAGTTGGCAATTTCCAAAGGCTCGTACCGAGACAATCGCTCGGCGAACGTGCTCCCCCGAGGCGTCCGTTGGTTAGGTCGGGCGGTATTTTATCACAAGGATAACATGATTCGCTACACCTCGCTCCGTTTAAAATCATGTCATCCCTTCGGGATTGTTTTACGCAATTGGCTGAAACACCACAATCGGAATGTAGCGCGTCGTCATTTTCTGATAGCGCAAATAGGGCGGGTGCTTCTCGGTGGCATACTTCCATAGATGGGCATATTCCTCTCCTTGCGCGTCGTGAGCTTCCACGGGAATTGTTTTTCCATTGACCTGTAACTTCGCACGCGGATTCTTCTGCAAATTCAGATACCAATCCGCGTTTTTGTCCTTGCCCCAGTTGGATGCGACGATCAGGTAAATCCCTTCGTGGAAAAAGTAGGCGATGGGAATCACGCGCGGCTGTCCCGATTTGCGCCCGATGGTTTCCAAGAGCAGGATGGTCTGCGTGCCGAGGCGGCTCCCGATCCGTCCACGGCTGAGGCGGAGGAGGAAGGCGTTGAATTTCATGAACCATTTGATGAAGATGTCTTTCATAGGATCCACTCGAATAAGATGACGTCATGCTCGATTTCGAACTTCTTGAAGAATTCGGGTTGTTTATTCTCCAAGTTCTATTTCATCTTGAATTTCCAAGTCCGTTTCAAAATTTTCCAGCGCCTCATCGCTTGCCAATTCCCAAGCATCGAATTCCTTGGCAAGATCGGTTTGCACATCGTTCGGAAAACGATTTGCCATTTGTGCTATCGAAGATTGGTCGGGGCTTGTCATGGCTTGATTATATTCCATCCCTTCGCGATTTTAGAACATGATCCCACAATCGTATTCCACCAAATTTTCCTCTTTCATTTCCATCTTGTGGGGAAATGACCTGCTGATGGTGTAGGTCTGGCGATAAAATCCGCCCCATTTGGTGAAAGTGACCACCTCCACGATGGCGCTGTCCTGGGTCAACGTGACGGCGGGTTCGATATCCGTCATTGCGCGGACTTGCGCCTTCTGTTTGGCATCCAGCTTGTAACCAAAATCTCCCGAATTGATCCCCTCAATAATCGCATCTGCCGCTTCGCGATTACAAACGATTTCCCTGTCATTATAGTTGGCGTGCCAGACCAGGTAGAACTGTCCCGCCAGCATATCCATCACGGCATATTCGAAGTATCCCTGTTCCACATCTTCGATTTTGAGACGGTCGCGAAAATTTCCCAGTTCTGTGCCTTCTGGGACATCCTCCATCGAGGCGTAGGGCGGCTGGTCAACGGGACGCGCGTACAGCATGGGAAACGAGCCAAGACCATCCACCCGATAGACGTAATCCAGCGAATATCCATCCTGCATGGAAACATGGGTGAGGATTTTGAAATAATCGTTCGCGTCGAACTCGCCTCCCTGCTTGACTCCCGTTTCCTGTAAACTCTGCGGGACTTCGTTTGGCTGAATCTCGGCCACCGCGCGAACCTTCGCCGTGCAATCGGAAATCACCGTCCCCTCCCGCTCGGTCGGCGGGGCGAACACCTGACACGCCAGCGAAACCGCGAACACCATCACCAGAGCCACGATCCGTTTTTTCATAGCGCCCTCCGCGCAGGTACTGGTTATCCCCTCTTCTTTTTGACATCCTTGAGCAGGTTCTTTTCATCCTTGTCCAATTTGCGTTGTAATTTTCTGACATCTTCGGCAGGAGGCAGGCTCTCGGGTTTGACGCCGCGCTCGATCAACATCCTGCGGACGGCCTGATTATTCTCGACGTGCTCATTGGAGATTTGGTTTTCGCCCGACAAGTCTTTTTCGATCACGTTATGACCGGTCAGTTCGGTTGCAAAATCCTTGGCCTTGATCGTCAGCGTGGGAAGAAAATCTGCCAGCGGCCTGTTTCCTGGAACCGACAACTTCTTCTTCATCTCATGTGTAGCATACCCGCCAAAGAGAGCCTGGTCGCCCCTGGAACGAATGCTGGCGAAGCCTTGATCGTCCACGCCGCGCTCGTAGACAATGCCTGACAGTTTCTTTTCCGACCTTGAAAGTTTATCGCGCGCGGAGACTCGGTCCACATCCAGCAAGCGTTGCTCGATGATCTCCTGCTTGCGGGTTTGCACGGCAAAATAGGTCTGGGCAAATGCGATCTCGGTTTTGGACGGGTCGCCGTTTTGTGCGATCAGGTAACAGGCGTAACGCGTGAGGGCGATGTCATCCAATTCCCTGATTGCCCCGCTTCCAAGATTGACCATTTTCCCGACATCGGCAAAATGGTCTGAAACGGGAATGCCAGCGGTTTCACAGGATGTTTTTGCCTTTTCGATTATGTTTTTGAAATTATCCCACTTGGCATATCCCAAGATCCCCTGCAAGTCTCGCGCGCTCCAACATTCCAACTGGTTATAAAGATAACATGCCTCTTCAAATTTTCGAAAGAGTTCGAGGATCATTTCTTTTTTCATGGCATTCCTCCTGACAGCGGCAAATGGATTTTATCGCGTGTTCCGCTTCATTATACCAATCAGCCAGCCAACTTCCTCAGTTCATCTTCCCCAATGACCTTCACACCCAGCGATCTGGCCTTCTCCAACTTCGAGCCTGGATTTTCGCCCAGCACCAGGTAACTCGTCTTCTTGCTGACCGAGTCCGTCACCTTGCCTCCGTTGGATTCTATGAACTCCTTCGCATCGTCGCGCGAGAAGGTGGGGAGTGTGCCAGTGACAACGAAGGTCAAGCCAGTGAACGCGCCCTCTTTCTTCTTTCCTCTTTTCTCTCCATTCGGCCACACACCCGCGGCTATTAGTTTCTTCAATACCTTCTGGTTCGCCTCACGCCCGAACCAATCCACAATCCCTTCGGCGATGTTGGGACCGATGCCCTCGATCTGCTGGAGATCGTCCACGCCAGCCATTGACAAAGAATCCAAATTGCCAAAATGGCTTGCCAAGTCGCCCGCGCTGACCTCTCCCACGCCGTGGATTCCCAGCGCGGTGATCAAGCGCGCCAACGAACGTTCTTTCGACACCTGGATGGATGCGAGTAAATTCTCCGCAATCTTGCCGGGCGGTTCCTTTTCGGTCTTGCGATCTTTTTTGGTGACCGACTCCAGAATGTCGGCGCGGCTGAGGGTATAAATGTCGGCCACATCGTGGACTTTGCCAGTCTCGATCAGTTTTTCCACAATTTTGATACCCAACCCGACGATGTCCATCGCGCCGCGCGAGACGAAGTGTTCGACATTACGCACCAACTGCGCGGGGCAGGCGGCGTTGACACAATACCACGCCACCTCGCCTTCGAAATGCTCCACGGGTTGATTGCAGGCGGGGCAGGTCATGGGCGGTTTGTATTTCTTCTCCTTGCCTTTGCGCGCGTCCACGACCGGGCCGATGACGTAGGGGATAACCTCGCCCGAACGCTTCACCAGCACGCGGTCGCCGACGCGGATGTCCTTTTCGGCGATGTAGTCGAAGTTGTGCAGGGTGGCGCGCTCCACAACCACGCCGCCAATCTCGACCGGTTCGAGCACCGCATTCGGAATCAGCACGCCGGTCCGCCCGACGGTCACGCGGATGTCGTGCAGAGTTGTCGTCACTTCGCGGGCAGGGAATTTGAAGGCGATCGCGCCGCGCGGGTCTTTGCCCACAAAGCCCAGTTCCGCCGCGAGAGTCAGGTCGTCTATTTTGATGACCATCCCGTCCGCTTCGTAGGGCAGTTCGTCGCGGCGTTTGTCCCAGGTTTCGGTGTAGGCAATCGCAGATTCAAGATCATCGAATCGTTTGGCGACATCTGTAACAGGGAAACCCAGCGCACGCAGGTATTCCAAAATTTCCCATTGCGAAGTTGGAACCCTGCCGCCTTCGGAATAGACGATCTGGTAAACCAGCAACGTCAGCGGACGCGAAGCCGTCAGCGTGGGATCGAGTTGGCGCAAGGAACCCGCGGCAGTGTTACGCGGGTTGAGATAGGTCTTCTCGCCGGCTTCTTCAAGTTTTCGATTCAGTTCTTCAAATTCTTTGTTCGGAATAAACGCCTCCCCCCTCACCACCAAATGCTTCGGCACACTGATCACTGGTGACTGATCACTGATGACTGGAATGCGAAGCGGAATCGCCCTCACCGTCCGCAAATTGGAGGTGATGTCCTCCCCCACCTCCCCATCACCGCGCGTCGCGCCCTGCACGAAGACGCCATCGCGGTAATGCAGGACGACAGACAACCCGTCAATTTTCGGCTCGACGATGAACTTCGCCTTCTCCACGCGGTCGTCAATTTTCGTGACGCGTTCCAGCCAGGCGCGCGCGTCGTCCGCGCCGAACGCGTTCGCGAGACTCAGGATCGGCGCGGGGTGGCGTACCTTGTCGAAACGGTCAGCCGCTTTGGGTCCCGCGCGTTGCGTGGGCGAGTCGGGTGTCACCCAGTCGGGGTGCGCGGACTCGATCCGCTTGAGTTCGTTGTAGAGTTTATCGTATTCCGCGTCGCTGATGATTGGCGCGTCCAGCACGTTGTAACGATAATTATGGAAGTTGACTTCCTGCTTGAGTTCTTCGTAACGGAGTTTGGTGTCCATGATTTGATTATACCGAATCGAACCCCACTACGATATACTCTGGGCATGACCGAACGGATTGGGATTTTTGGCGGAACCTTCGACCCACCGCACCTCGGACACCTCATCCTGGCTAGCGAAGCCCGCAGTCAATTGCGCCTGACGCGCCTGCTGTGGATGCTCACTCCCAAATCTCCGCAAAAAATCGGCAACACGATCACCGACGTTTCCCACCGGCTGGAAATGGTGCAATGCGCCATTGCCGACGAGCCAACGTTTGAACTTTCCACCCTCGAATTCGACCGCCCCGCGCCGCAATACACGGTGGACACACTGGAAATTCTCAACAGACAAAACTCCGCGGCGGACTTGACCCTGTTGATGGGCGCCGATTCCCTGCGCGGACTCACCACCTGGCATCGTCCCGCGGACCTGGTAGCGGTCTGCCGCGAAATCGGTGTAATGCGCCGCCCGGGCGAATCCGTCTCACTTTCCACACTGGAAGCCGCCCTGCCCGGCCTCAAGGACAAGGTACATTTTGTTGAAGCGCCCCTGCTCCAGATTTCCTCACGCGAGATCCGCCGTCGCATCGCAGAGGGGTTGGAATTCCGCTATTTCCTGCATCCCGCCGTCTACGATTACATCCAGGCGCACAATCTCTACCGCCAATCGCCAATCGCCAATCGTAAATCGTAAATCTCCATGCCCCTCTTCCTCGACTCCCTCTTCGCAACCATCGCCCTCGGCCACTTTATGGTGGATGTTTTCAACAGCAGTCGTCCCGTCCTGTTGACCTTCCTCGGCCTGAGTGAAACCCAAATCGCCCTCATCTCAACTATTTACATCTGGGCCTCGGCGCTCTCGCAACCGTTTTTCGGCTGGCTCTCGGACCGCATCGGGCCGCGCTGGCTGGCCTCCGGCGGCGTGCTGTGGATGGCCGTCTTCTATGCCCTGGCCGTCTTCCTGCCTGGAAATACCGGCTTGATCTGCCTCATCATCGCCGCGCTGGGATCGGCGGCCTATCACCCGGTTGGGACGGTGCAAGCCACCCTGCAGGGACGCGAAAAACTGAAAGGCCGCGAGGCCACTGCCGCCTCGCTCTTCTTCACTTCCGGGCAGGTCGGCCACTTCATCGGCCCCATCCTGACCGGGTTGATCCTCGCTAAAATGGGCGCGCCGGGACTGGTGAGTCTGTCCGTGATTTCGATTCCTATCGGGCTGGCGCTTGCGCGGCAACTGTCCGCCAATCACCCGCATCCGCAAACGGTGACAGCCCCAAAGTCCAGTGCGATGCGTTGGAGCGTTTGGGCGATCCTGGCCCTGGCAGTCATCGCGACGTTGCAGTCGTGGGCGCAGTCCAACATGGTCAACTTCGTGCCGAAATATTTGAAGGACCTTGGACAGTCCGCCACCACCTACGGCAACATGGCAGGACTGTTCATGGGCGGATCGGCGCTGGGGAATTTCATCGGCGGCAGTCTGAGCGACCGCTACACCAAAAAATATGTGGTGGCGATTGCGCTGGCGCTGGCGTCTGTCCCCATTTTCATTATGAGCAAAATCGGCTGGACGGGCTGGCTGTACCTGCTCATCCCGTTGTCGGGGATGTTCACCGGCGCGGTGCTCAGCATCATTGTCGTGCTGGCGCAACGTCTCCTACCCGGCGGCATGGCGCTGGCTTCGGGACTCGCGCTGGGATTTATTTTCTCGGTCGGGGCATTGGGAATGTTGCTGACCGGCCCGATGGCCGAGACGCAGGGATTTCCGGCGGTGTTGGTTTTGACCAGCGGGTTGGTTTTGGCGGGCGCGGTCTTCGCACTGGGGTTGCCGAGGGAAAGCGCTTCTAAAATCCATTAAATCTGGACGCGGATAACACGGATTTTTGAATTATCCGCGAAATCCGCGTAATCCGTGTCCAGAAGGTTTTTATCACGCGATTCGAAGTAAGCCCAAAATCAAATTGGTAAAAACGGGTGTGCGAATACCCATCATCGTATCCCCCACTTTACACGGATCCAGTCTCCACGGGTCGGATGGTTTTAAGAACGCTCATTTCAGCCTGTTGCGCAAAGAACAAATCCCAACGCAATTGCAGATTCATCCAAAAATCAGCAGACATGTCGAAGTATTTCGCCAAACGCAGGGCTGTGCTTGGGGTGATTCCTCGGCGTCCATGCGCAATATCGTTGACGCGCTGGTACGGCACGTGAATGGCATCGGCCAGATCGCGCTGAGTCAACCCCATGGGATTGAGGAACTCTTCCAAAAGCATTTCCCCCGGATGTGTGGGAGGGCGGTGAGTGGGAACGCGAACCATGTTGATTCTCCTTGCTGTTACTGTTAGTGATAATCTACGATCTCTATTTCATCGGGTCCTAACATCGTCCATTTGAAACAAATGCGATATTGCTGATTGATGCGGATGCTGTATTGTCCTTTTCGATCCCCTTTCAAATCTTCCAATTGATTTCCGTATGGAATATTCAGTTCATTAAGCCTTGACACCGAGTCCAACTGGTCGAGTTTTCGAGAAGCCACTTTCCACAAAGACATCGGACAGGATTTCCGCGCCTCTTTGGTATTCTCGCCATTGAAAATGTCTTCCGTACCCGCATCTTTGAAAGACTGTATCATGTCTGCATCATAGCATGGATGTCATGCTAAAGCAAGTGAGATTAATTGGTGATTACCCATAAGTTTAGGCGACTTGTGGGTAATCACCAGAGATTAATCGCCCGACCATTTCCGCGTTAAAATGGTTCCAGAACCCTGTTTTCTTCCCTTCGGGAAAACGTGGTTCTCATTGTTTCACGCGTCCAGATGAAACGTGTGATACGGATTCTTGCACGGGTTGCCCCAGGCGATGTGCATTTCGCGCGCCGTCAGGTCAATCACCATGGAGTTGATGGTCTTCTCGCGGTCGAGCGGGTCTTTGATGTCAATCGCGTGGTTGCAGATGGAATTCGAGAAATTGACGTGGTCGCGCAAGACCGCCTGGAGCGTTTTGATCGTGTGGGTCTCCTCGTGCTTCACCATCCGCAGGGCGCGGAAATAACGCACGCGCGAGGAGATCAACTCCTCGGGATCCTTCTCGATCATTTTCATGGTCTCGTTCAGGTAATGGTTGGTATGCACCCTGTAACCGTCTTCGCCGTACAGGATCGCGAACTTGCGCGCCGACACTTCCACGCTGTAAATCTCCCCGCTTTCATGAACAATTAAATGATTGTAGCCCGCGGCGCGATGCGGGATCAACGTCGAGCGGATCGCCTCGCCGGGAGTCTTCGCGGCGAGCACCGCGCGCGAAACCAGGATGCGCGGGATGCCGATGCGCGAGTCGTTGGGGTAGACCGAATCGCAAAACTGCGCGATGCCGTAGGCGTTGAATCCTATGTTGGGCAGCAACCCGCCATAGGTCATGGCAAGATACGGCGGCTCGTCCTTCGGCGTGGCGTGGACGACCATCACATCGTCCTCGTCCTCGGGCAGCCAGTCCTCGTTGTGCGCGCCCAGCACGTGACCGTCCGCGGTGCGCTGTTCATTGACCGCGAAACTGGTGCAATGCGAAAGGTGCAGGGCGTCCATCGTCACCGCCTCCATGGCGTGCAAAACAGCCAGGTCTTCAAAAGCCACGCCCGCGCCCTCGGCCATGCCCATCATCTCTTCCACGTACTGCGGATAACGCTCCTGCGAAAACGGCATGAACTTGCGCGCCTGGGTCTGCGCGCCCTCCCAGGTCAACGCGATGTCCGCATACGCGCTCGCCAACAGGCTGCGCGCGTTCTCCAGGCTGTGCTCCACCTGTTTTTTGCTGGCCTCGCCAAACTGCCGTCCCATCTCGCGATGCGTTCCGGAAATACGCACCAGCGGCGGCGGCTTGGCGTGAATGGGCGTGTTCAACGGATCTTTTTTCGGGGACATGGGACAACCTTTCGAACATGACAAAAAACCTGCCCCGGGATTTTTCGGAGCAGGCAGGATTCTAACACAGCGGACGGTTACGACGCCGGAGGCAACGCCTCGTCCGGACCCGGGGCGGGCGCGGCCGCCCTGGGCGGATTCGCCCGCGAGCCGAACCACGCCAACAGCACCGCGCCGACGCCCGTCACGCCCACCAGGAACGGCGCCAGCCACCCAATGCACGGCGCAAGCCCAATGCCCTCCACCACCAGCGCGAGTAGGAACGTGCCAAAGCCCGCCGTCAGCACGGGAGACCAAACCTGGTTGATGGCGCGCGTGAAACGCTCCCCCACCTCCATGCCGATGGACACGATCCCAAACAGCCACACGAGAACAAGCGCCAACGCCGCGAATGGAATGCCCAGGATGAGGATAATTGTCACCGCCATGAACACCAGCAATAGCGGGAACACCAACACCGTCAGCAGGCCCACCCCGCCCGCCGCCAGCGTCTGTTGGACAACCGTCTGCGCGACGCGCTCCATCTGCGGGCGCAGGAACAGGGACAACAGCATCGCCAACGCGGCGAGCAACACCGCGCGCTCCAAAACCCCGAGCGCCTTGCCGATGGGATCGAAGGTAATCTGCGGTTTTGCGGGAAGGTTGGGCGTTTGCGGAACGGCGGGCGTTTGCGGAATGGTCGGCGCGGGAATTTCGATGGTAGGCTCGGTACGGATCTGACCCTCGACGCGCGACCCCTCCGCGCGGCTGACCGAACCGCCCACTGTCACCAGGTCGCCTTCGATGACGGATTTCGCGCCCATCGAGCCGACTCCCCCGATCAGGACGAGGTCGCCCGTCATCGTGCCGTCCAGCGAAACGGTTCCGCCAAAGATGACGATGCTGCCCTTCACCTGCGCGTCGGCTTCAATCGTCACATTGCCGCCAAAGACCACCAGGTCGCTGTTCAGCGTGTCGCCGCTGGCGAGGGTGTAGTTTCCTCCAAAAATGACCGGGCCGCCGTCCAGCGGCCCGCCCGCCGAGAGCGGCGCGGCCGCAACCAGCAACAGCGACAAAATGGCGAGAACGAAAAAGAGCTTTGTTTTCATGGATCACACTCCTCGTGAAAAGCGGGTAAATCGCCAGATCGAAACCACCCATAACAGGACCGCCCCGCTGAGCGCGGAGGCCAGCACCAGCCAGCCGAAGGGCGGGATGAATCCGGGCAGGACGCGCGCCAAGATCGAACCGAGTTCGCCGATGGCGCGCGCCATCGAGAGCAACGTCAAAAGGAAATTGACCGCGGCCGCGATCCAAACCGCGGGCGAGGCCAGGAACTGGATCACGACCGGGGCGGCGGACCAGCCCAAAAGTCCGGCCCCGCCCGCCGCCAGAATCAGGACGCCGACCAGTCGGTTGCGGCGCTCGTGGAGGCGTTGTCCCGCCAGCCGCTTCTGGAAGCGCGCCGCGAATCCCGCCGCAGGCGCGGCCATCTTCACGGAGCGCAGTTCCAGGTTCACTTCATCCAACGCGGCGCAATGTGCGCAGTCCTGCAAGTGGATTTGCAGTTCGCGCGTCTGTTCAGGAGTGAGGGGCTGTTCGTCCAACAGCCAATCTTCAAAAGGCCGGTGATTCATGGGGCCTCCTTTGGGGGCGTGATTGCGTCGGGGACTCATCCCAGCGTTTGCCGAGCGCCAGGCGGGCGCGGTGCAGGCGGCTCTTGACCGCGCTGACCGTCAACCCGAGGCTTTCGGCAATCTCCGCTTCCGAGGCGTCGTGCCAGTAACGCATGACGATGGCGGCGCGGTCGGTGGCGTCGAGCGAGGCGAGCAATCCGTGGATTTTCTCCTGTTGCTCACGGCGGACGGATTCGCGTTCGGGATTGGGCGCGTCGGCGTCGGGAATCTCGAAAGCAGGCGAGTCATCGTCCTGCTCGTCAATCGAGAACGTGGAAAACCTGCGGCGGCGCAAACGGTCAATGCAATAATGCGCCGCAATCGAGAGCAGCCAGGTGGCAAACGGCCGTTTTGGGTCGTAGCGGGTAATGTGCTGGAACGCCCGCAGGAAAGTCTCCTGCGCGGCATCCTCCGCCGCTTCCGGCTCGCCGAGCATCCGATAGCACAGGTTGTAGACCGGCTTCTGGTACGCTTCCACCAACTGCGTGAAAGCCTGGTCGTCGCCGCGTTGCGCCTGGGCAACCCAGGTTTGTTCGTTGTCCACGCATTCTCCTTGTTTCTAACTCAGTTTACGCAGGAGGAAGGGGAAAGTTTCTGGATTCGTGTTGCGTGTTTCGTGTTGCGTGTTTCGTGTTCCGTCACACATCCCGCATCTCACAACCTGCATCTCGCACCCCGCACCCCGCATCTCGCCTCTCGCATCTCGCACCCCGCCTCCCCGCGCTGTTTTCCAACCCTAAGGAATCCAAACCGGCGACTGGTCGGCATAGTCATTCGAGGTCAATTGTTGTTGGTTTCGCCCGTTGATATCTATCACGTTCAACTCGTTATTGCCATCCATGTCGCTGACATACACCAGCCATTTCCCGTCCGGCGACCAGGATTGCATCCAGTCATTCGTCCCGTCATTGGCCGTAACGGGACGGAAGTGACTGCCGTCGGCGTTCATGACGAAGATGTCCCAATCCCCGCCCTCCCGGTCGGTTTCAAAGGAAATCAGTGCGCCATCCGGCGACCAGCGCGGACGCCCGTCGTAGCCCGAATTGTCCGTCAGTTGCACGAGATTGGACCCATCCCGATTGATTACATAGATTTCGCTATCCCCGTCCAGGTCGGATGCAAACGCGATTTTTTGCCCATCCGGCGACCACTGCGGCACCCATTCTGAGGCCGGCGTGTCGGAAAGTTGCGTGAGCAATAACGCGGCTGGATCCAGAATATACAGGTCAAAGTTACATGGGGTATCTTCAACACAAGCCTCGGTATAGGAGGCCGCGATCAGCGTGCCGTCAGGCGACCAATCCGGATAATCCAGGAGCATACCCTGCGGAAATACGGCCTGTTCCCCGGAACCATCCAGGTTCATGGTGTAAGCATTGGTGCCATTCTCCCGGTCGGATACAAAACCGATCTCGTTCAGCGCGGGAATATAGGCAGGCGAATAGTCCACGTACGCATTGTTCGTTAACCGGATCGCCTCATTGTTCGCCAAATCCAACAGGTAGAGTTGCATATTCCCGCTTTGATCGGATTGATAGATGATCCTGCCGCCTGGATGGCTGGCCGCGCCGGGATTATTCTGGAACAACGCCGGTAAGGTAATAAGAAGAATGAGCAGTAACGCAATCGTCCCCAACACAAAGCCGAGCCGTTTACGATCCATTTCTACCTCCAGTCTCCACGCGGGTTTTGGATTTTTTGCAACAGGAACATGCCGGCAAACACGCAGACCGCGCCGAAGACGTATACGGCAGTATACCCGGCGGCGGCGAGCGCGTCGATGGCGGGACCTTCGAGCCGCGCCAACATAAAGTTTTGCTTTGAGTCACGGATGAGATACCTTGAGGGTAGAGCGAGATACTATCTCGCTTCTACAATTTTCTCGGCAAAATTTACCACATATTCCAAAAACCTGGTTTCCGGGAAAACGTTTGTATAATGCTACCATCTTTCACTCGGAGGATTTCTATGAAGCGCCTGCGCTGGTACGATTACATCACCTTGAACCTGTTCTGGCTGGGACTGAACATCCGCAACACCGCGCTCGGCTCCATTTTCATGCCGTACCTGGTGGGACTCTTCGCGCCCGAGGCGATCAAGAACTCCGCGCTGGGCGGGATGCGCGCGGCGGGCCTGGTTATTGCCATGCTAGTCCAACCCGCGGCGGGATTGTTGAGCGACCACTCCACGTCACGCTTCGGAAGGCGCAGGCCGTACATCCTCGTCGGCGCATTGCTGGACCTGGTCTTCCTGACTGTCATCGCCTTATCGCGCGATTACTGGACATTGTTGGCCGGCGTCCTGCTGATCCAATTCTCCTCGAACGTTTCGCACGGTCCGTTGCAGGCACTCATCCCGGACCTGGTTCCCGAAGACCAGCGCGGCCGCGCCTCGGCGGTGAAATCTTTACTCGAATTAGTGCCTCTGGTCTTGGTGGGTTTGACAATTGCCAAGCTGGTCGGTGCAGGCGAGTTGGGTTGGGCTTTCTTCGCAACGGGCGCGTCGCTGTTGGTTGTCGCCGTTATCACGGTGCTGACCGTCAAGGAAGTTCCGCTCACCGAAAAACCGACTGCGCCTTTCTGGCCGCCGATGTTGCGCGTGCTCGGTATGCTGGCAGGGATCATCATCGGCGCGCTCGCGGGACTGGTCGGCGGCGGGTTGATCGGCGGACTGGCTGGCTTGATCGCGTTGCCCTTCGCGGGTCAATCCACTGCGCTGGCAGTGGGAGTCGGGGTGGGCGGCGCGGTGGCGATGATCGGCGCAGTCATCGCGGGCGTGTGGGCGGGGACGCTGGCAACGCTCGGCCAGGACGCGCGCCGTCAATCTTCGTTCACGTGGTGGATCATCAACCGGTTGATGTTCCTCGCCGCGGCCACGTCCATTCAAGGCTCGGTGCTGTATTTCGTCAAGTTTGCGTTCGATCTCTCTGACGAAGCCGCCACCAGTTTGACGGGCACGTTGACCGCTGTTATCGGCTTCTTCATCCTCGTCAGCGCGCTGGCGAGCGGATGGGTGGCGGATCGCGTCGGACACCGGCGGCTGGTCGGTATCAGCGGACTGGTCGCGGCGTTCGGCGGATTCCTGCTCCTCGGCACGATCTGGGTCCCCAACCTGCCGCTGGTCTACGTGGCGGGTACGTTCATCGGCGTGGCGACCGGCTTCTTCATGACCTCCAACTGGGCGCTCGGCACGGACCTCGTCCCTGCGGCGGAGGCGGGACGCTATCTCGGCATCTCCAACCTGGCAGGCGCGGGCGCGGGCATCGTCGGCGCGGGCATCGGCGGTTTGATGGCAGATTATTTGAACGGCATGTATCCGGGGCTGGGGTACTTTTCCGTCTTTGCCAGTTACGCGGTATTATTTGCGTTGAGCGCGGTCAGTTTGATTGGGGTGCGGAAAAACAAGAACTAACCATGAAGGACACCACACTTGCCCTGGCGGGCAGTGCCAGGGAGTACACAAAGGGGGAGGAGAAGCCACAATTTTTCGACTTTTCCTTCGTGCTCTTTGTGCCCTTTGTGTTTAAAGAATTAGCCCTGCTCAAACTCGCCGCGCAAATGAGACGGCAACAGACTGGCAATATTCCCCATCATGATTCTCGCCGCGGCGCGATCTTTTTCGTCACTCGACAATCCGCGCGGCGGAACAATCAACTCGTAGGCCGCGCCAAAACGCAGACAGAGCGCGCCGTCCGCTTCGAAGATTCCGGCAGGGACGAAACGCAGTCCCGCGGCGGCGAGCAACAATGCGAAGCGACCCGCGCCCGGAGCGGGCATCGTCAGCCGACCTGCGGGCTGGTCGCCGCCTTCGGGCGCGAGGCCGATAATCACATTCTTCTCGCGGCGCACCACCTCCAGCACTTTGCGGACGGACTCGGCGCGCGCTTCCACGTCTTTTCGGCGCGGCGGCATGGGCGGCATCGTCGTGAAGCCATAAACGCGCGCGGCGCGATGCAACGCAATTTTCGAAAGGAACATTCCCAGCGGCGCGTACCATTTGCCTGGGTAGGTCAGTTCGCCTGTCATCACGAAGTGCATCTCCGCGGGAACCAGCGCGGCAATGGATATTGCCATCCAGATGGCATTGAAGTCGGGGCGATAATAATGATTGAATGTGACGATGCACGGCCCCGTCTGTGGAATATTCTCCTCCCCATATCTATGTAGTGACGGATTCATCCGTCCCATGCAAGCCAGCGCGTCCACACGAAACGAACGCCGCCGCGACAGGATCAAGTCTCGCAGGAGACCCGTCACCGTGCGCGGCGGAAAGGAGTAGTGGGGAAACATGGTGGAATGATTCGGGTGTTTGTCAAACGGACACGGGCAGGCCCAGCAATTCCAAATCTAAAAAAAGCGTCACCAAAGGATGAAAATGTGGTAAGTTG
>CAYJLS010000039.1:0-27975 GCA_964371065.1 uncultured Anaerolineaceae bacterium
GTGGGGAAAACCGCACAGAGCAATCTGTGCATGGCGTCCCTGCCCCTACTCCACGTGACCCGACGCCAAGCCCGGATGATGTGGCCGTGACGCGCGCCATCCTGCAGGCAGGCAAACTGTTAGATGTAAACCTGCTGGATCATTTGGTCATCGGACAAACGACCAGATGGGTCTCGCTCAAGGAACGCGGGCTGGGATTTACATAGGAGTCAATATGCCGATGCAACTGATCCTCGACTTCACGCCCAGACTCCCGCATTCCTCTCCACGGCTCATACCCAGTGCGGCCTGGCTTGACGTAAGCGAGATCGCGCGCGGGGTGGGATTTTCCAACAAGGTGGAAATCAGCCTCGCGCTCCGCGATGCACTGGAACCCACCCAAAGCGAGCAGGGTGGCGACTATGACCAGCGCCTGTATGACGCGCTCTGGCTGGCGCACTTCCAGCTCTCGCTGGATTGCAGGCCATCCACTGTGTTCACGTTCGCCTTCCCGCGCAAGCGCTGGAAGACCGAAGAGACGATGGAGGCCAGCCTGCGTTTGAGAGTGGAAGCACAACCGCAGTCCGTGCTCGTTGGATTACTGCCAGACTTTTAGGAGGCGCCATGGCTATCTATCTCGGCAGGCGCAGACAGGGCGACCTGATCCTGTTTTGCTCTGCCCAAATCCCAACCAAGGAGTCACATGGTCATCGCTTCACAGCGGTGATCGGTCCGTTCCGAAGCAAGGTCGGGGCAAGTTTCTTCGCCCGCTATGGACGGAACAATCCGCATATCCGCACGGTGGAGGATGCCGAACGCCTGGCGCGTGCGGACGCGCGCATGGAGCAGGCCATCGTTGAAGAGAGCATGACAGACGAAGAGTTGGCCAGCGCGCGGGAATGCGAGGCACAGGATCAATTTGAGTTCCAACCACCCAATCAACAAGGAGCAACCTCATGTCCTATCACTCTGAACATCAGCGTATGAAACCCGTGCTCGACCTGGCGCGGAAACTCGACATTGCCACCAACCCCGACCCTCAGGCCATCAGTCACAAGTTAAGGAATTGACGGGGTTGTCAAGAGTTTTGGTATAAAGGTCAAGGGCGATGGGTTATCAGTTTTATGTTTGCGTTTTAGGATGCCAAAGAACTTGGCTTCGGTAGCCAGATAAACAACCAGGTTGTCGGTTTCGCCGCGTTGTCGTGCATTCGTAAAAAAATAGAGACTGCGGTAAATCATTTCAATCGAAATAGCAGAGAAAGGTTTGTTGAGTACTTCTGCTACGGCATCGGTCAGGTCAATCAAGACAATATACAATAACCAGGTAGCCCAAACTTGCATTTCAACTGCATTTTGTGCACCACACCAGAAATATGCCAAACCCAAGAGACGTTTGACAATGTTGTAAGCGTCTTCGATACGCCAACGCTGCCAATACAAAGCCACCACATAGGCGGTGGGCAATCGCTCGGCATCCAGTTCGTTGGTCATATAGCGATACCACTTGCCGCGATACTGGATTTCAATCAAACGAACTTGCTGATGGGTTTCATCTTTACCAATCCATACCAGGTAATCATGTACTGCGGCAGTCCTAACAATAGCGCGTTCAAGTTTATAAGCCAAGTTTGTTTTGCCGCGAGTAATGAATTTTACCTTTGCCTGTGTGAGTTTGATGAAGATGGAGAAGTTGATGTAGCCTTTGTCGAAAATGAGCAGGCTGCCAGCCTTCAAAACTGATAAAATATCCGGCCAGAAACGCTGATCGTGTGCTTTTGGATCGCGTTCATACCAAATTTTCTCTGGCAAACGGGTACATAAGTCCAAAAGCGCCGTAATACGTCCTGCCAATGGGTTCTCGGGCAAATCCTGGAGCAATCCGATTTTACGGATGAGCGCATCCAGCGTTGAGCCATCCACAGCCAAGACCGCGCGATACCGCTCGGCTGCCCAGGCTAACTCGGGTGACATCGGACGCTCACGTTCCATCCAGCGTTCTCGCATGACTGGCAGGATATCCATCAACACCTTGAGAAACAGATCGGATGGCAGGCTCGTCAATCGTTGTGACACTGCCTGTTGGCTGACTTTTCTGGGTTGTTCCCATAAAATTGCCTCTTTTTGAACGATCCGAGTCAGTGCGCTCACACTACCAATCTGACGCCAGATCATCTCGAGCACAAAGGCAACCATCACCACAAAACCTAGCGTGCGCTCGCGTAATCCAAGCCGATGAAAATAACTCACTTGCGCCAATGTTGCTGGATGTACAATTTCCTGAATGCGCTCTCGAATTTGCTGATCGGATGGCGCCGCCATAGGTTGCTTGCTGCGGTTTTGCTGAATGGCGCGCGTGTGTCGAACACTACTGGCTTTGCGGGGTTCTTTTTCTTCACTCATGGCGACGAATCTACCCCAAGTTTGCCTTATAGCCTACCTTGACAGATTGCTAAAGTGCTTAACTTGTGACTGATGCCCTCAGGCCATCTTTGAAGCGGGCAATGGTGGGTTTCAAGTCTAGTGCGCACCCCGGGATCATCCCCAGGGCTGGCGCGATATTGTGATGCAATCCGGCGCGTTCTCCAAGCCCTGCGAGTATGTGGGCAGCGCGCATTGGAAATGGGAGGACGAGACCATCGTAGCGTTGGAAATCGAGACAACTGCCTATGCCCTGGCGGACCAGAAGCCGGAGGAATACTGCAACCTGACCGATATTCCCGCGGGCTTCCATCGCCGCACGATCTTCAACCGCGACGCGGACATCGCCTGGCTGAAAGAGAAAATCGCCTGGTTGTTTGCGGAGGCGGGTGTGGCTCTCCTGCCCTTCGAGTATGAACAAGCGGCGCTTTCGGAACTTGGCGCTTACATTCTGGCTCACTACGTTTCCGAAGATGATGAATATGTGGTGATTGTCTCGCCTGGCTTGGACCCGCAGGAATTCTGCCAACCGGGGTACGAGGTCGCGCACACGCTTGAAATCTGGAATGCGGGTGACTTCCCAGCGGACGAAATCCTGCATCCTGAACAGAACTTTCACGAAGCGGACACCGAACCGGATGAAGGCCCGCTGGTGGAGCAATACGAAAACGCTTCCCGCCTGCATGACGACGATTGGCTCGAAGCCAGTTTCGAGGACCAGATCAGCGGATGGCAGGATTAGATTTTGAAACGGAGGGCGCTCACAAGCGCCCTCCATTCTTTCCAAGGAGAACCCAATGACCACCTTGTTCCAAACCACCATCGAACATCTTCTGAAGGCGCACAACCTGCTCGAAGCGTTCCAATCCCAACTCGACTTCCATGTCCGTTTCGACATGCTCTGCTACGACCGCCTGGTCATCGAACGGCATGGCGACCTGATCAGCGTGGCCCACTATTTCGAACAAAACGGCGACCTGATCGCTGATCCCGAAGTGGAACTGCACTACCCCAGCTGGACACCTACCGCCATTACGCAGGTGATCGGATACCGGCGCGCCAAATTCATCGAACGCGACGGGAAGACCTACGTGGACACGAAATTCCACCGCGAGGTTTCCTCCTTCCTGTGCCTTTGGGCGCGAAACATCCAGGCGCAGGGCTGGGCCCGCCGGGCCAGTGCGTCGGGTATTACTCCCTGATGAATCAATCTGTCGGACTTGCAAATACCGCTGATCGGCTAAATAACGGCGGTATTTACGCCATGACTCCCCGGCTTGTCTCAGCCACAGGCCGGGCGGTTTGATTCTCACAAGGAGAAAACCATGCTTGTATCCCAAACAAGTTGCCAGCCAGGCTCTGCACCGGCAGGTCTGAGGCTGGCCGAAGGCAGCGCCTTCCTGACACCCACCAACATCCGCTTCCGGTATCTGTACCGGGATGCCTCCAACTACAAACAACACGGCGAGGCCATTTTCACCAATGCAGGCCACCTGTCCCTACTGGAGATCGAGACACGCATCCGGGCCAGCCTGCGGGATGGCGAGTTCTTCATCGCCCGCCAGGCCCACCTCGAGGAGTTCTTCTTCGATGTTCTGGATGAAGATGATCATCCCTGGCACGAATTTAGTTTGATGGAAGCCACCACCGATCCCGCCTTCGATCCAGGGAACCAGCAGGAGCGAGGTCGTTGCCGGGACATCACTGAATTTCTCCTCGAGATGGAGCAGGCGAAACAATCCGGCTGGGATGAAATGAATGTGCGTGAGGATCTCAAGCGGTATCTGGAAAAACAGAAGGAAGCATTGAAGCACGCTATCGAAGAGGGCGAGGATATTCTGTCAGGAGATGACCATGAATAATCCCAACCCTGAACTGGTGGTACTGCCGTTTCAGGCAACCCTGGCAGGCTCTGCCAAATTCCTGACCTTTGAGCAAGCTCTGACCATGCTTCGCCGGGGACAGCGAACGCGCCTGCGCATCGAACGCAGTTACCCCGGCGCGCCGCACGCCATCGGCTGGACGATCTTTCGCCGCACTCGCCGCGCTTTTCTCCACGAAGGCGAACCGTTTTTCCGCCTGGAACACAGCGCCCGCGGGTATCTCCGCAAGTTGTATGCGATCGAGTACGCGCTCAACACTGACGACGCAATGACCTATTCCCATTTGCATCTGTAAAGGAGAAAAATATGTACGACCACTTCCTGGAAGAAATGGCAGACGCCATCGCAAAAGAACTTCACATTGACAACAACGATGTGCTCGGCATTCTCAATCGCTACTGGCAGGACAAGATCGCGCATGTCTGGCAGGTGGAGGATGTGCTGGAATGCGCCCGCCGCGCCGAAAAGCCCATCACGCGCGCGGATGCACAGACGGTCCTACACCAGGTCTTCGAGGGTCACGACTCGGATCTGGGCATCACCTGGACAACGCTGGATGTGGCCCTTGAGGACTATTGCCTGGATTTCAACACGTTGACTCCCGAGACGCATAAACAGGTGGTGGGTGTGTTCAATGTCTGGCGTCAGTACGACGCCATCTCCCACCAATTCGGCTTGTTTCCCAATCAGGTGGATGGCAACCTGCCAGATGCGCTGGCTTTTGCAGAAAGGCTGGCAAAGGATGTGCCCGGCGTGGCGGTGTTTGTGGGCGTGGAACGCTACGCCTCCGAGGAACCCGAAGCCTGGTTGACCGTCCGCTACGAGGCTGGCGCGGCTGAACCAACCATCAAAGAAAGCGAGGCGACATGCACGCCGTCCAGCCCGGACAACGCGTCCGAATCCTGACCATCCAATTGGCCGTCCCGGAGGACGCGGATCCCAATTCGGTCGTGGACGAACTTTCGGAGATGCTATCCGAAAACAGAATCTGCTGCGAGGCCAGCGCCGTCCTGGATTGGCGCTATCTCACCGAATACCAACCAGTGGTCACGGCGAGTGATGAACCCGAAGAGGGGGAGGTCTTCGGCCTGTTGGACTTCAACCTGACCATCACCAACAAGGAGTGAGCCATGTACGAGTGGACGGAACCTTATGAAGACGAAACCATCAAGGAACGCATTGACGAACTGAACCGCGCGCAGCAGGAAGCGCGGCAGAACGACAAGGTGCTGGTTTCCAGTTATGAGCAATTCTGGCTGCCTGTCCTGAACGACCTGCCGGAGGTGGAATATGCTGGCCGGCAAACCCACCGCGCCCCGTACGGCACTTTTGAGCCAACGGATGACGCTCCTTTTCATGGTGCGTTGTGGTTCACGCCCACCCCGGGCGCAGAACTTCCTCCCGCCCTGAAAAGCAACAAGGACTGGCTCGCCGCAAGTGCGCTGGTGGATATGAACGCCCGCACGGTGAAGATTCAGGTGGCAGATACCGAGATCACTTTCACCGGCCTCGATGTCAGCCTGAATGCGCACGAGCTCCTGCGCGACATCAACCACGAATTGGTGCGGGCGAATGCAGGTATTTACGTGTACCGCATCGAGCCGGTGGTGGATGCTTCGCCTGTGCAACACCTTTTCGCCGATGGAAGAATTCCCACCTTGAGCAATGCCCATACCCGCGCCGACGTTACGGGCTTTGCGATCTTTCAGGATCGCCCGTACCAGCACACGCTCGCCTACGTGGGCATTGCAGCCCATAAGACCAGCGTGGAGAGTCTCTGGGCTTCGTTGATCCGCGGGCGCGGCAGCTGCTCTCTGCGCGGCGCGTCGATCCTGGCGGATGGCGAGGTGAAGATGATGACGCAACCCCTGACCGAATTCAATATCCTGCATGCCGGGTTGATCTGCCGCAAAGCCCTGCCGGGCAAGTGGGAGGCCAAAGACGATGCGGCCTATGCCCTGGCCTTTGAATCGGATGGCGATGTGGATACTACGCTGCAAGCCCTGACCCTCAAACGCTTGCAAGAGACGCTGGCTTTTCCCATTCCCGATACCTGGGCAAAAACGCTGTGGGAGTACGCGCTGGAGGCGGAGTTCATCCAACGTTTGGAAACCGGTGGGGATTGCCGCGGCGGAGTCCGCATTGACCTGACCAAGGACTGGCAAGCCCTGGTGCAGAACCTGCTCGAGCAGGATGTATTGAAGGTGTAGGAGGCAGAGATGTTTCAAACTGTGGAAGCACGACAGATCTTCGACCAACGTTACTGGCAGGCTTCGGACTCTCATCCCGCCTATTGGCTGGCGCAATTACGGAAGGCCGATTGGCAGGAACTGCTCCGGTTCCTGGAGATCAAAGTGAACTCTTCTACTCGCAAACCAGCGCTGGCCTCCGCCGCGCTGGAACGACTCGAGTTCGCGGTCTGCGATACGCGCGCGGATGCCTGGCATGCCTGGAGTCTCATGCTGGCGGAACAGGCGCGCGGACTGGTGATCCAATTCCGTCACTCGGAGACGGACTGGACGCGCGGCATTCCCGAGTTCGTTCGCCTGGATCGCTGTGAGCCGCTGGGGTATGTGAACATCGCCAGCCGGCTGGTGTGTAAGGTTCGCTAAGAATATCACATTCCACCCGATCCCCCGTACCCTTTGGTGCGGGGGATTTTGATTCCGAAAGGAGACGAATATGCGTCCACCCGCAATAGAAAAAATGGGTTACTACGAAACATCAATCCTGGTCGCTGAATTGCTCAAAACCTATTTCCATCCCGCCCCCGAAAGGTGCGGGCGTCTGCTGGACCCATGCGCCGGTGAAGGAACCGCCGCGGCCATCCTTGCCCAGGCATTGAACTGCCAGAGTTGGGGTGCGGAGTTGTCGCCAGTTCGCGCTGCCTTGGCCGCTGAGAAGATGGATCGCCTGTTCAATACCCCCTGGAGTTCCTGCCATCTCACCAACGAATCCATCTCCCTGTTGTTCCTCAACCCGCCATACAGCCATGATCGCCTCGGCGACCAGAAGCGGCTGGAGTTGGAATTTCTGAAATCCACTACGCCCAAGTTGGTGCGCGGCGGAGCACTGGTGTACATCGTGCCGCATGCCCTGTTGCGTGACTTGGATGTGGCATCTCATCTAGCAGGGTATTACGAACGTCTCACGGTCTACCGCTACCCCGAGACAGAGTTCAACCAGGTTATTGTGCTGGGCTTGAAGCGGCAAAAGTTCAAGCTGCCCTCTGCCGATGAAGTGCGACAGGTTCAGGCATGGGCAGAGGTGGAACCGCCGATGTTGGAGACTGTAGCGGAACCGGTGTACACACTCCTGCCAGCCTCGGACAAAGGTGCGAGCGGACAACCAGTGCGTTTCACCCGCCTGGATTGGCAGCCGGAAGAGATTGTGGATGCCACCCAGAAACGCGGGGTGATGACTTCGAAGGAATGGCTGGATCTGATCAATCCCTCGCGGGCGCTGGGCGAGTTCAAGCAGCCGGTCATGCCGCTGAAGAAAGGACACATCGCCATGCTGATGGCCTCCGGCATGATGGGCACGCTGCGCCTTAACGATGAGGATGACAAGCCCATGTTGGTGAAGGGTCGCGTGGTGAAGGTCACGGAGAAGGTGGAGGCGAAAGTTGGCAAGGATGGCAAGACCGCCGCCGAGGTCTTCCGCGATCGCTTTGTCTCGACCGTAGCAATCCTGCGCCAAAGCGGGATCGAGATCATCGACCAGGTCGAGCCGCTCTCCAGGTTCATGCACCGTTACGGCGACCAGATCGGCGCGCACATCCTGTCCACGTACCGGCCGTTGTACAACTTCGATCCGACCCCGGAGGAGACGGCGATCCTTGATACGTTGGGCATAAAACGAAAGCCGTTGCCGGGACAGGAGAAGCCGGGGTTGTTGCCGGCGCAGCGGCATATCGCTGCCGGGATTGCCAGGGCGATCAAGAAACATGGCGTGGGAAATATGCAAGGCGAAATGGGGTCCGGGAAATCGATCACAGGTGCAGCAGTCTTGGAATTGCTGGGTGCCTATCCCGCTATCGTGCTCTGCCCTCCGCATCTTGTTCCCAAGTGGATGCGGGAGATTGAAGAAACCGTTCCTGGTTCCAAGGCGATGGAACTGAGTCGGATCGGGCGCAACGCCGACGATCCCGGTGATGTGAACGATATACGCCACTTCTTGGATATGCATTCCCAAGGCAAGTTGGGGTCTAAGCCTGTGGCGGTTATCGCCCACACATCGGCCAAGTATGGTGCAGGCTGGGAACATGCCGTTGTGCGTAAGTGGTTTGTGGACGAAGATGACCGCAAGCCATTTGAGGCGCTGGCCTGTCCCGAGTGCGGCTCGCCCATTTACATCTATCAGCCGGGCGGGATTGTGATCACTGCCACCACCGTTGACGAATTGGGCGATAAGCGCCGCTTCTGCGAAGCCAAACGACCAGGTTATGAATTGGATGAAAACGGACGGCTGGCGCGTAACGAACAAGGTCAATCCATCTGGGGCCAGCGCGTCTGTGGCGCGCCTCTTTTCCAATTCACCGGGCGCCTGCGGATTACATCGCCAAACATGCCAAAAACAAATTCCAGATGCTCGTCGCGGACGAGTGCTTCGTAAGGGACACCTGGATTGAAACCAACGAAGGTCAGAAAGCCATCCAGGATATTCGCGTGGGAGACCTGGTTCTGTCCTTCAACCACGCCAGCGACCAACTGGAATACCGGAAGGTGCTTCACACCATGAAGAATCCCGCCCCAACGCGCTTGGTCCGTACGGCGGGCATTGTTTGCACAGCCAACCATCCCGTGTTCACGGAAGAGGATGACTATGTTGAAGCGCAAGCGATCTGTGGAAAGACGGTGCGAGTATTGCCTGAAGAAGTGGAAATTTCTGGACCGCCGCAAAACAGGGGGCTTGAATTTTCTCGGGTGGACCACGTTGAGGTTCTGGAACGAGGAAGTGGATCGGGATTTAAACAGGTGTGTCCAGACGGTGTGGTCTACAATTTCGAGGTTGAAGGAAACAACAACTACTTCGCCAATGGAGTCCTAGTCCACAACTGCCACCAGTTCAAGTCCAAATCTTCCGATCGGGGCGTGGCCTTCCATCAATTGGTGGGCGCGACCAAGTACACCCTCACCCTGACCGGTACGTTCTTTGGCGGCAAAAGCACTTCCATCTTCTGGCTGCTCCACCGCCTGAACGCGGGTGTGCGCAAAGACTTTGCCTTCAACGATGAGAAGCGCTGGGCGCGTTTGTATGGCGTGTTGGAGATGACGCGTAAGAGCAAGCGTACAACGGACGATAATGAAGACGGCTTCACCGGCAACCGCCGTTACCAGAACCAGGCCAAAGAGCAGCCGGGCATCTCGCCCGCCATCGTGAACCGCCTGCTGGACACAACGGTCTTCCTCTCCCTGAAAGACCTGGGATTGTCTCTGCCACACTACGCCGAGGAAGTCGTGACGCTCTCCATGACCGACGAGCAGGGCGGACAATACCGCAAGATGGAGAAGAAACTGCGCGACCTAGCGCTCAACAATCGCCGCTATCTCTCGATCTGGCTGCAATGGACTCTGGCGCGTCCCAACTCTGCTTTCCGTGATGAAGTGGTGGAAGTGGATGAAGTGGATCGGCAGGGGGAGTTCGTTCGCCGGAAACAGTTGATGCAGTTGCCGGCGGTCGTGGACAGTGAGACCATGCCCAAGGAAAGTTGGCTGGTGGACTTCTGCCGCTCCGAACGTCAGCAGGGACGCAAGGTGTTGATCTACGTCCGCCAGACCGGTACGCGTGACATCCAAGATCGTATTCTGAAAAT
The DNA here is from genome assembly GCA_964371065.1 of uncultured Anaerolineaceae bacterium. Taxonomy (GTDB): domain Bacteria; phylum Chloroflexota; class Anaerolineae; order Anaerolineales; family Villigracilaceae; genus Denitrolinea. Next base: position 10,098 of record CAYJLS010000039.1, read on the forward strand.
CCTGCGGGATGGCGGTGTACGCGCCGAAGTCCTGACCAGTTCGGTGAACCCGCGCAAGCGCGAAGAATGGATCGCGAAGCGGGTCTTTGGATTGGACGCGTTGGTGGTGAATCCACGTCTCGTGGAAACTGGTCTTGACCTGATCGCCTTCTCGTCTGTCGTGTTCGCCGAGATCGAGTATTCGCTCTACACCCTGTGGCAGGCGGTGCGCAGGGTGTGGCGGTTGGGACAGACCAAACCTGTGAAGGCGGTGTTCTCGGTCTACACTGACACCATGGAGTCGCGTGCGTTGGCGCTCATTGGCGCGAAAATGAAAGCCGCGCAATTGCTGTATGGCGATAATGTCGGCGGAGCGATCGTGCCCGAGGAGGATGGCGACATCCTGATGAAGTTGGCGCGGGAAGCATTGGAGTCCGCCGACCTGCCTGATCTGCAATCTCTGTTTGCCGATGAAGTAGTGGTCTCCAATTCGCCGTTGGGTTGCCCGACGGCTCCGAGCGCGCCGTTGCCTGTCCCCGATTTGCCCGAGGTGGTTTCCTGGGCGGATTGGATGACACAGAAAGGCGTGATGGGCAAGCCGTCTGCCAATCGGATACGTTCCAGGCAGGCGACGCGGAACCAAGCGTCCCTGTTCTAAAGCGACACCAGTCCAGGCGTACCGTCTGGACTGGTGTATTCTTGAAAGGAGGATCATCATGGAAGGAAAACCACGATGTAAAAAATGCGGACGGGCGCTGAAATCTCCCGCCAGCATTGCGCGAGGGATGGGGTCGAAGTGCGCGGGAGTGACCGCAACGTCTGGAAAGAAAGTTGGTCACAAAATGCGGCGGAGTTCCGGCAAGGCATATCAAAGCGTTGGAATGAACAGCGGACAGCCCTTGCTTTTCCCAGGTGAGCCACAAGCCAAGCCTTTGAGCAAAAAGGAGGTTTATCGCAAGCGAAAGGAGGAACGTCGGCGATCCTTTGAAACACGTCAACCGTTTCAATGCGGCTTGCTGTTGCCAAAGAAAAAGCCGCTTGTGTACGAGCCTTTGGAGGATGGAAGTTGGAAGGAAAACCCAAGTGGTAGGGTGATTCCCCACGAACGATTGCAACAATACCTGACCAAGTACCGTTTTATATAAACAGCAAGCCCCTGATTCGTTGAAAATCAGGGGCTTTTTTGTTTAACCGTAGGTTTTTCTTCTGCCTCATCACAGGCTCAGTAGATGAAAATTGACGATTGAAATCGTCACTACATGGCTTGCGTTTCCTCCACGTAGTAATGACTTTAGTCATCCGCCCGACGCCAGGAAGCGCCGCTATAGCGCAATTTTTCATCTACTGAGGCTAGAAGATGCTACCCTCCAAGTGTGTAAATTACCTGCTTCGCCGCATCAATCAACGCTTGGCCTTCCTGATCCGAGAGCGCCCCTTGTCCAAAGCCTTCTACCTGATGGATAAATGCCTGAAGTAGATTGATAGCCGCATTGGTGTTTCCTTGGCTTAGTTTTTCAAGGGCGGCATTTAACTTAGCGATCAGGGCATTTCCTTGACCTCGATTCAGTGTGCCAGAATCAATTAACGGCTGAATCTGATTGTCGATGATGCTCTGAATGGCTCGGTCCGGTGGGAGATTTGGGCCGAAGCAGAAATCAAGTACACAGAAGGGTACATAGCTAATAATGGGGGCGTCAGGGTTGCCTAATTGGCCGTTGTAATTTGCTCCCCAACACCAAACACCACCACCATCGTTTATTGCACAACTATGATGTTGACCGCTCGATAAGGCGGTATAGCCAAATTCTAGATCATTGACAGGAACAGCAACATGACTATCTGTTGAACTACCGTTACCCAATTGCCCATTAAAATTACCGCCCCAACAATATACGGCTCCCGTGTCAAATAGCCCACATGAATGTGAGAATCCAGTTGAGACGGAGACAATACCACTCCACAGGTTTTCAACAGGAACTGCGAATGGACTATTGTCTGTTGAATTGTTCCCTAATTGACCGTATTCATTTCGCCCCCAGCAAACAGCTGCGCCGCCGGTTGTGACGACGCAATTGTGATGGAATCCTGCCGCGATAGCTGTAACGCCTTCTAAATCAAAATCAATTTGATATTTGACAACAACGGGTGTCGGGCTATTGGCATATGAATTGTCGCCCAATTGACCGAATGCATTGTATCCCCAGCATTTGACCTTGCCACTCGCGAGAACCGCGCAGGCATGATTCTGACCTGCTGCAATTGCGGATGCGTTCTCTCCCAATGGAATATCAGAGGTCGGCGGTGCGCGGCGATCCATAGTTGCGCCATCGCCGAGTTTGCCCAAATCATGTGCTCCCCAGCATCTCACACCACCGGTGTTCAGAAGCGCACACGTGAAGTTGAATCCGGCAGTTATCGCTTCAACATTACTAAGAGGATTTGTGCTATCTTTGTTTTCGACAACCAAGACGGCTTTAGAAGAGTAATCTGCGGGAGAGTTGTTGCCAAGTTGACCGTTGTAGTTATAGCCCCAACACATAACATTACCAGAGCCTAAGAGCGCGCATGAATGTTGCCATCCTACGGCAATGCCAGTCACTCCCGTTATTTGGTTGTTATTCTGATCAATAACCGGTACAGGGTAATTTTTGTTCACGGTTGAACCATCACCCAATTGACCAATCCCATTATCGCCCCAGCAGACAACTTTCGCATCATCAGTAACCATACAAGTATGATTTAACCCCGCAGAGATCTTATTGGGCGAGGAAACTATCCCCTCAGAGGCTGAAACAGGACTTGGCGCAGGAAACATGACCGCTGCCAGAAACAAAAAAACCATTAACAGCCGGGCTTTCATAGTAGCTCCTTTCTTGTTCTGAAAGCTGCTTATTGCCTCTTGACCATGAACTATTATAGTCGCTTTAGCACGGAGAGCTAATATCAATTATTCAGCCCAATCCTTCGCAATCAATGCGGCTTGCTGTTGCCGAAGAAAATGCCGCTGGTGTACGAGCCTCTGGAAGATGGGAGTTGGAAGGAAAATCCGAGTGGGAGGGTGATTCCCCACGAACGATTGCAACAATACCTGACGAAGTATAGATATATCTAGCTGCAAGCCCCTGATCTGTTGAAAATCAGGGGCTTTTTTGTTTTAAGACACCATCGGATACGTGTAAGAATTTTGTTAGAACATATATTCCAGTTATATCGTTTTGTGGTATATTGCCGATGCAATCATGTAATCAGGATTTTGTCCTTGCGCCTAACGCCAAGAAAGGAAAAGAGACATGAACAGCTTGCGCGATCACTTTTTGACTTTACTCACACGAATTCAACCCAAAGATAATCGTGTATCTTTAGCAACTGAGTTGCCAACAAAAGTTCGGGATTTCCTGGAGGAAAGTGAGAAAATCATCACGGTTGAACCTCATACGCGGTTATCTGGTTCCTATGCCCGTGATACAGCGATAAAACAAATTAAGGATGTTGATATTCTGTTATTTGTGGATCCGAAATACAAGGAGGAAGAGGATAGCGCAAAAACTACAATCGGCATTTTAGCAAATGCGCTAGAGGGATTGCCTGAGGCGCTTGGCGACGAAAACGGGCGGGTTGACGCAGATCTAAGCCTAAAGCGGCAACGCAGGTCAGTTCTAGTTCATGTCACAATTGACGAAGAAGAATTCGATATGGACATCGTTCCATCTGTTTATGAAGGCGACTCCCTAGAACCATTAGAAGTCCCAGATAGAGATTTGTCAAAATGGATTTCATCTAATCCACTTGGATACAATCAGGCTCTTAGCAAACTTAATCAAGACCGAAAAGAGAAAATAGTTCCCCTGATAAAGATGTTCAAACATTGGCGTGATGTCCAGATGAAATATCGCAGGCCAAAAAGCTACTGGCTGGAATGTATGGTATACAAACACGCCGATACCAAAAAACTCAAGATCGAAGACTCATCCTATGGAGAGCTGTTCCAGAGCCTACTTGTTTCTGTTTACGAAGATTACGCTGGCGCTTTTGAAAAGGATGGCGCCGTGCCAGTTGTCAAAGACCCAATGTTGGGTAACAACGTAGCTAAATCTTGGACAAGAGCTGAGTTTGAAACCTTTATGCGTCGGATAGCAGAGTCCAAAAATTGGGCAGCACGGGCGCTGGAAATGGATGATGAGACCAAAGCGATTGAACTTTGGCAAAAAGTTTTCAATGAAGATGAAGGCGAAGAATATTTCCCCACAACCGTGGATGAGGTTTTGAAATCCATCTTGGCTAGGAAAACCGTCTTCGTGTCACAGACAGGAAATGTTTCTGGACAGAAACCAGTGTCGGAAAAAGCCTGGGAATCCCCTGAACACCGCTATTTTGGAGCCTAATGCCTATTCCTAGAACAAATCATCATGTTCCTCTTGTGGTTCAGAGGCAATTGATGCAAGGATCGTTTCCGCAGTTTCGGTTTTTCAAGAAAGGAAACTATTGGCTAGGTACACTTAAGCCCACAGCACAATCGCCCGAATACCTAATAAAGATAAGTTATCAGGAATATACTGCTCCAAAAGTCGAGGTAATTTCGCCTAAATTGCACCCGAATGCCAAACACGTTTTTCCTGATGGGTCCCTGTGTTTATACTTTTCACAAGATCATCCCTGGCGTGGAGTGAATTTATTAGCCAGCACTCTTGTTGTGTGGACAGCAGAATGGCTGTATTGTTACGAGGTCTGGCGGGCAACGGGGGAATGGATTGGTGAAGAAGCGCCGCATAGCATTGACAAGGCGCCAATTTAAGTATGGTCACCGCCAATTGCGCTGATATATTGTTTGTAATCAATCGCGGATACAGTTCCTAAATTTTGAAGTTTTGCAAGCAATCGAAAGAAGAAATTTACAAGAGAGAGGGAGGAATCGCTATTGGTTAAGTACGCCTTATTATCAAGGTAATTAACCTCAAATGCACCTTCTGTAATCGCGCACCCCATGTCCAATTTTTGTTCAACAGCAAGCTCGTCCAATGCTCGCAAAAACGGCTCGCCAAAACTCGGCCTCCAATCACTGTCATAAGCCAAAATGCCCCCGAGGATTGGAAATAGTGGGCGTGGTTCAAACTTCCCGCCAGCGTGAGTGATTTCGGCACTTGTGCGAAGTAGTTTGCGAACAGAAGCCGCCTTTTCCCCAGCGTAGAAAACATTTTCACGATTGATGCTTGGCCTCACTTCAAAAACGGCATAAACACTCTCTGCGGGTATAAATACTTGACGGTCTTGATTGTACAAGATTGGCGTGTATTGTCTGTCGTAAATCACTATATCTATCTGATCACTTGTAACTCCCCTTGAATCCATGACAAAAGCCTTTGATGCTTCGTAACGCTTGGGCAAGTGATTTTGTAGCATTTTTAACCAATTTTCTTCCGTTGCATCACCTTTTGATACTGGATGGGCATGAGCGCTACTACTCGCTCGAAGACTGGCTTCCAGTGTCTCTTGTAAAGCGTGGGCAATATTGTGCAATTGATTTTCCATAGTAATTATCCTTACCGACGACCTGACGAGCACGTTGATAATTTCGTAATTGATTAAGGATCTACCCCCAACACCCCGCGAAACGCCCGCGCCAGAATAGACTGATCTATCCGTTTATTGGCATTCATTGTGGTGTCCGACTTTTGCAACTCACCCCTCCTCAAACTCATGCCCCTTGAACTTCAGCGTATTGCTATTCTCGGACACAATCCGCACGCGGTCTTCGGGGATGCCGTTGGGGACTTCGACATCTATTTCGATGGTGACTTTTGCTTTGGCGCCGACCAGACTGGTCAGGTGGGCGACGATTTCGTCGGCGATGCGGCCTGCGTCGCGGCCGATGCGTGCGGGGTCCAGTTCCACGGTGCCGTGGAAACGGCGCAGTGGACGCGCGATGGGTGAAGGAGAGGTATCCACCAAGCCAATGACGGACTCGCCCGTTTCGCTTATGGGATGAGTTGGCGCGCCGCCTTCGGGAGCGACAGCAGTTTCCTTGGCGCGGTCGGCTTCCATCTGTCGTTTTGCGACTTCGGGTTTGACGAGGACACTGTTGCCATCAAATGCCAGGGCGGGGATTTTGCCAACAACCAACCCAACGTAACGCGATTCGTCGGCATTGTAGCCCGAGGCGTAAGCAAAATAGTCAGACCAGGAAATATCGCTAACGCCTTTACGGATGGCATCTGACAGTACATCCTGGTCGCGCAGGCGAGGCAGGTAAATGTATTGCGCCATGTATTCCCATACCTGGCGAAGACTGATGTGATCGGCATCCTTCCACAGCCAGCGATCCAATTCCATACGCAGGAGGGCAGGCGCCCACTCGGTGATCATTTGCTGTTCGTTCCTGAGTTTGCGGGTGACACGCGCTAAAAGACCTTCCCCGCTTACTTTGGAGATGGTTAACTCAACAGGTTTTGTGCCGTCCTGCGAAGGGACCAGCAAATAACAATAGGCTTCCATCAACAGCGCGTTGACGCGCTCGTCGAAGTGTTGCACCTGTTTTTTGGCTTGCGCTACTTGCGATTGATTCAGGTTGAGTTGATCCTTATCCTGCTCGATGGCTTGCCATGCCAGCCAAAGACGGACTGCGCCTTCCATTTCGCTGATTCGTTCTGCATCGGCGGCGAGGAAGAGCAACATGTTCTTGTAAATGCGCGGACTGTTTCCGCGGCGATCCAGGAATTCCTGGGCCAGGGAGGGCGCTTTGCTGTCGTTACTACGCGGGCGGTGCGGCGCTTTGCTCCCAAGGATCACCAAACGGCAAGCCATTTCATCAGGCACATCGTTACTTCCAGCAGGAACTGGATGAATGCCATAGAAATCGCTTCTTTCCTTTTTAGCCAATGCTTTTATGCGGTTGGTAATCTCATCTTCCACCAGCTCAGACTTTCTTTCAAACTGTGCGGCAAGATCAGCGGCTCTGCGCGTGATGGTGATCTGCGTATCGAACCAGTAACGATTAGCGTCCGAATACAGGTAGTGGAGTTCCTCGGAAATGCGGCGCAAGGCGTCGCCAAAAACGGCGGGAGGCTCGCCTGGTTGAACACATCCCAATTTGACGCGCACCTCTTCGATGCCGCGCACTTTTTGGGAACTGACGGACGGCGCACTTCCGATGAACACGGTACGCGCCACGCGGCGCGCGGCAGAGTACCGCCCCAGGTTGGGATTCTCACGGTCGAGCGCCAGGGGGCGGCTTTGGAATCCGTCAATGTCTTTGTCAATCACCGCGCTCCAGCCGTCGCCGAGGTGATCGGTGAGGCCGACGCGCACGGATGAATTATTCAATGGCACGGTGCCAGGCGTGATGAGCAGGGAACTGTCCTGTTGCTCCCATAGTTCGTGAATGACGGCCGCCATCAATTTGAGCACCCCGCGCGTGCGTTGGAAGCGTTCTAGCGTGGACCAGTCCTCGTAAAGGCGGTCAAACAATTCAGGGTGGATGGGATACGCCGATTTCAGGCGCGTCTCGTAAAGGGTCTCGCGGGTTTCGGGAGGATATTCGGCTTTGTTATTCAGGTACATTTCCGCAAAGGCGCGGCAGACGGCATCGCGAGCGGCAAAATCCGTGATGGGTTGGAAGAGGCGGCGGCGCACAATTTCGAATGACTCGCTGGCACTGGCGGGTTTCCACACAGCCTTGAGGCGCGAGAACACATCGCTGATACTGGCCAGGGCCGCCTCGCCGCCCTCGCCGCCCACTTCCACTTTGGAGGCGGGTAGAGCCGCGACCACGAGCGCGTCGGGGGCGTTTTTCGTCGCCTCGGTGAGAGCCTGTACAAACGTAATGTTGGCTTCGAAACTCCCACCTGGCAAGCCTTCTTTTCGATACAATTGGCGTGTATAAGCCACCCATTCATCAATCAATACCAGAGCAGGGCCATAAGCCTGGAACAACTGCGCGATCTTGGCGGAGCCTGGGCTGATGCCTTTTTGATCCTCTTCCGCCACGAGAGCATAGGCTTCCTTGGCTTTTTTGGGACTGACGGAATTCCCCAATTGCCAGGCCATTTCTCCCCACATGGTGTGAATTTTCGTCCCGTCTTTCTTGGCGCGGACCTCGGCAGGACTCAGGCGCGTGCCCACCAACACGGCGCGGTTGGCAGTGGGAAGATCGCTATTGCCACCCTTCAGGATTTCTGGGATGAGAGTCTCGAAGCCAGGAATATCTGCGGGTTGGATGTCCCCGCCAAAGAGGTGGAAGAGCGCCAGCATGGAGTGGGTCTTTCCGCCGCCAAAGTTGGTCTGGAGTTCGACGACAGGATCGCCACCCTGGGAGGCCAACCGCTCCCAGGCGCGCGAGAGGAGCTGGACCAGCCCCTCGGTCAGGAAGGTGCGGCGGTAGAATTCGCTCGGGTCCTGGTATTCCTTTTCGGCGTCGCCATCTGCCACAAGGGCCAGGTCGGCCGCGAATTCGGTCTGCTGGTAGCGGCCCGAAGCCACGTCGGGATGCGGGGTGGCGACCTGTCTCCACGGTTTGAGATTCTTCAATGGTCCCGTGCGGGTGACGAAAGTCGCCTGCTTCAATTCCTTTTGCGTTTCGGTCTCGAATTGCTGGCGCAAAACTTCCTGCGCCAATTTCTTCACTTCCTTTTCTTCCGCCGCGCCGATCATGGAAAGCAGACGCGCCATGGTATCTAGCGCGCGATGAGCGTCATCTCCGCTAAACGCCTGTTGATGCGCCCACTTGTTGCGGACCTCGCGCAGTTCACTGACATAACTGCGACCTGAATGGCCTAACTGATTTTGAAAAACGTTGTTCCACGCCTCCCACATGAGGACCAGCAAGGCTTGCACATCAAGCTTTTCAAAACGATCTTCGGGCGTTCCTATTTTGGCGCTGGCTTCCCTGCCAATGGATCCACTTAGAACGGCTTCAACGCCGCTTTGCCACCATTTATCCTTGTAGGAACTTTTGAGTTCGCGCAGAATATAAGGCGACAAACCATGCCGCAGGATTTCCAAGCCTTGACCGACTCGTTCGATGTTACTTGTTGCCATAATTTTTCCCTTTTTGGGTGAAAGGCACGGGTTTCGCTATAGTATAACCGTCATTGCGAGGGTGATTTCCCCGAGCAATCTCCTCTTCTAACTGATTTTTTCTATTTACGAGGGGATTGCTTCGACGCCAGAAAAGCGCTGGCGTCTCGCAATGACGAATTGAATCTTACAACAATTTTCCCTGTTCTGTCTTCTGCCGCGCCGCCAACTCTTTCAAGTGCGGCCACGCAACCACCAATATATTACATCCAAGCGCATCCTGTGACCAGCCTTTGCGTTCACAGACGGTATAGAGAGGCAGAGTGCCCGCCAAACGACTGAAGTCGTTACTACCAATTTCAGATGCTCAATCATTCAAAAAGGAAACGCTATTTTTATCCATTATTTTTGTATCCACAAGTTTCTTCTTAAAAGCGGCGCGGACGGCGTCTTTGGTTTCGACCGCATCGAGATTCTCCAGCACGAAGATGATGTAGGCGTTGACGATAGCATTGTCTGTTCGTCCCGACGACAGGCGTTCAGCCAGGGCGCGGATGGCGGGCAGGCGCGGGATGCTTTTATTTTCGATCAGTCTTTGGAAGCCGGAGGCCGCCAAGCCGCGTTGTTCGGGGTTGCAGGTTGGGTCGTCGAGAATGTCCCATAGGCTGGGTTCGACATCTGCGCCCATTTGCGCCCAGACTTGCGGCAAGAGGTCGGACAGCCAGTCGTTGGGGAGTTTATGCAGGTCTGCCAGTCTGCGGGCTGAGCCGACGGCGCGCAAAGCACCGAGTAATTGCAGGGCGTGCCAGGGCGCCCAACTGGCAGGTTCGCTGGGCCAGCCGTTTCGCAGACTTTCATCGAAGACGATGCGCTCGAGGCCGGGCTGGCAGGCCGCGTATGCGGATTGTTCACGGGAGATTCTGCCGGGGTCGAGGTGCCAGCCCCAGGTGAGGATTGAAGCGAGCGGGGGCGGGTAGGAGGCGGGGGCGGGGTAATTCGCCGGGCGCGGGGGAATAGCCTGCGGGGTGATGTCGTCCCAGACATGCCAGTCCGTCATCACCAGCTCGCCCAATTCCAGTTCGCGCGGCGAAGGTTTTCGCTTAATCAGGGATTTGAATTCGCGTTGAGCATACAGCATGGCGCGTTCAAAACTCAACCCCTCGTGTTCGGATTGGGAGAGGAAGCGGCGCGTTCCGCCAAAGCAGGCGAAGCCGAGGCGGTAATGACGATAAATGTGGGGTTCGTCAACCAGGAAGCCACTGGGTTGGAGGCTGTTCTGGAGAACAAGGGAGACGTGGAAAACCTCATCGGGTCCGTATTTGGCGATCAGTTTATTGACTTCCGATTCGCTGAGATTACCCCGAACGCGTAAATTGATCAGAGCCTTGGTGAGTTCATCGCGGCTGGCGATGATGCGCAGGCGCTCTGCGGGGGATGGGTAGGCTTTTTCGTGGGATGTGCCAATCCCGCGAAGCAAAGGGTTTGTTCCACGAGGCGATGCGGATCGCTGTGCGTGGCGACGGCGGCGGGTCATAGCAGGTTCTCCTGTTTCAGTGATTGCCTTGCCGCCAACTCTTTCAGCCTCGGCCAGGCGACCACGAGCATGTTGTATCCAAGCGCGTCCTGCGCCCAACCTTTACGTTCGCAGACTGTGTAGAGACGATACGCCAGGTCGCGCGCAACTTCTGCCGCGGAACCGAGTTTTGCCAGTAACTCAGCCGCGGACTCTTCGCCGCTATTCTCCAGCGCGTAGATAAGATGTGCGGCGGACTCCCAGGCAGTGAGGCGTTTATCCGTAGCGGGATTCCAATCGGTATCCAGTTCATCGCGACGATATAAACGTACTTTACCCCCGCGCGCTTCCACAATGCCTGCTTCGCTGAGACCCTCCACGCTGGTGTTCTTGGCGCGGCTGAGGGTTTCTGCGACGCCATAAGCGGCTTCGTTGTGACCATATTGTTCAAACCAGGTAAGCGCCCAGCGCGTGTCGCTATCGTATTCGCCTTCCTGTTCGGCGAGAAATTCATCGAGGGCTTGGTTGATGAGTGTAAGTGCAGTTCTCACGGACATGGGTTTGCCATCGGCTTCAAGCACGGCATTGTTACGTGAGAAGACTGCCATACCAGGTCCAATTGCGGCCTGTGCCAGATCAACAGGAGCGATACTACCTTGCTGTAATTCGCGCAGGGCGGGGGAAAGTTCTTTTTTGAGGGCAGAGAGAAATTCACGCCGTGAGGCAGAAGGAGCATTTTCTGGGCGAGGGCGGCAAACAAGAACAATAGATGACGCCAAAGCATTAGAGCCAATAGCCCGCATTCGAGACGCACTTTCGGTACGGATTGGCCATGTGCCAGTTATGGAAAAACCTGAACGGAGTAGACTTTCAAGCATTGTCTCCCAACCGCTAGACACAAATCCCTGATTTTCGATTCCATCCTCGCCATCAGCATCTTCGCTCACATTTTCTGTTTGTTTGAATGCATAATAAATGGTGGTGGGTGCACTTGAAGCCGAGTTATTCCGTATCATTGTGAAGGCGTTTGTTAGTCCATACATGAATTGATCTTCGCTGGACTCATCTGTCTTGACTATTTCCTGTTGTTTTGGAACCAGCAATGTAACAAACAAATCAGGGTAATAGGAAAACAAGTTTTTCCTTAGCCATACATAAAAGAAATCAGATAAGTGTCCATATCCTATGTTGTCAAAGTATGGAGGGTCAGTAGAAACTATGGCATCCGATACAATTGCAGAGGTAGATGCATCTGCTTGTTTTGCATAGGATACTGCGGCATCCAAAGGGAAGATGGAGAAAGACGATAGTACATTGGCAACAGCAGAAGCCCAGCTGCCCACCGAGGATGAGAACACATTTCCTTCAGAAAACTCCCAGACCATCGGAACTATTGGGCGATCAAAAATTGGCGTCCCCTTTGAGGTTCCACTCTGACGAACTAACCAGCGAATCATTGCATTATTGGTTTGAGCAAGGCGGTTAAGAACGATAGAAAGGTAGGTTATTACTCCAACGGCATAATCGTGATTTTCTTTTGAGTCGTGCAAAATGGTTTGATAGGCATCGGGAATTAATCGAGAAAATTCTGATAGCACCCTGAGTTGCCGATTTGTGAAAAAATTTTTGTAATTAGTAATCCCATATTTTTGTACTCGAAAACCAAGCGCACGTTCTGGAAGATCCGCATCGACAATATCTTTCGGAGTAAACGATTCAATAGAATCGCAGCATTTCGAAGGAAGATACAACCTCTTGTTTTTTCCATCGACAACGACACTCATCAATTCGAAATCTATTTTTCCATCCCTGCCTTTCTCGCGAATATATTCGAAAGGTATCAAAGAAGAACACTTTTGACATCGTGCTCCTCTTTGATTTACTGTGCCCTCTGGTGGCTCTCCACCATTCACTACAACTTCGAACTCGAATCTCTTTTCACGAGCAACAGGATTAACCCAAGCTAAATTGTTCTTATGAGTCGATATCCAATATTTATTTACCAAAGGTGTGCGAAACTTACAGATTGGATTGGGACATTCAATTGCCCGTGCCCAGATCCAAGATATGATATCAAGCGCATCCCCATCTTTCAAATCATGCGCTTTGAGATCGGGACGTTCTTCCAGCAAATCTTTACTTATTTTAGCTTGTGGGTACAGATGTCCTATGCGTTTGAAGGCTTCGTTGCTCATCCATTGTCCGTAGTAACGCACATCCTCGGCGAGTCCCTGTGCGCCTTTCCATTCTTTCTTCCAAAGTTCATCTTGTGGCACGGCTTTCTTTTTTCTACCCTTCCTACTGCTCACAGACGACTGATTACTGTTTACTGATAACTGATCGCTACTTTCTTGCGGATGCACAGGCGGCATGTTAGCAAACTTGGGCGGGATTTCGATCAGGGCTTTGTTGATTAGCACAGCCACGGGGTTTAGGTCACTGGCGTAGGCGCGCAGTCCCAGCCGTTGGGCTTCTAGCGGGATGGAACCTCCGCCTGCAAACGGGTCAAATACGGGTGGGGCTTTGGTGGCAAGAAACTCACGAACGGCTTCCTTGCCGACAGGCACATTTACATTCAGATTTCGCGCAACAGAACGGGCAATCTCCAATTTCGCACGATCTAGAACTTCTTTATTATTGTTGTTCTCCCATTTAACCAGTTCTTCGATAATGTCAAACAGCCGCTCGCGCTCAACGCGGATGGCATCCTGAGCGGCAGTCGAAAGATCGTCGGGCATGTATTCGGAGGGGTCATCAACTAGTGACGCAAACAGCACTGCCCGAACAGAAGATAGTGGTTTTCGTGACCACCAAGCATGTAAATTTGAAGCCTTTCCTACATGGATTCTTGTCTCTTTTTCCGATTCTATAGAAATGGCTTCGAGCGGGAGGGAGACTTCGATGAGTTTGCGGCGGTAAGTCATGCTGATTCCTTGTAGGTCTTCAAATACTCTATAAATTCTACCAGTGACTGCATCACCCCAATCATATTTTGTGCGGGGGCAGAAAAGGGACCACCATATTTTGATGAACTTTTCTGATACATGGTTGAGTCAACGCGGCGCAATGCCACGCGAACGGATGCTTTCATTTCGATTTGAACAGAATTCAAGCCAAGAGGCTGATGAGCAAATGCGGCAATTCGGTTTTCGTCCCGCGCTGGAAATCCTCTCTTACCATTTCTTTCTGCAATACCTTCGCCAAGATGGTTTTCGAGAATACTAACAAGTGAAGTGTGAACCAATTTGGGTAAGTACTCGTTGTCTTTTCCGATGCCTAAATCCATTTTTTGGTCGCTTGCCAATTTGTTGCTATCTTCGCTTGCTCCATGCAAATCAATCAACCAGCGGGCATTGGTGGTTTGGACCAAGCGGCGTAATTCTTGCTTATATGCCGACCGTGCTTCACCATGCTCATTGGGATCCGAGTCCGCAGTACGCCAAATTGTTGCGATTACAGATGTTTCACACAATTCCGATAGCAGGAGCGCCATACCAGCCGTATATTCATCTTCCTCATGCCAGATCTCATCATTGTTAGATCGGAAAGTGATTGCACCGTGTGGAGCTGACAGTATGATTGACGATTCTCGCCTAACTACAACGAAAGGCGCACGATCAGGAGGAGGCAGTTCGGAATAGTGTATTCCTGCCTCGATTTGGATAAGCCGTAAAACATTTTGCTCAGATAGAATCATCACATTGTGTTCCATTAATTATCGTTGTTTCTCGTGTTTTTATTCTTGGCCTAATCCTGTAACCTTCTGGATTTCTTTGAAAACTGTCTCCTGCCGCCAGTCGAGAAACGCCCCAAAGTCATCATCCCAGAATGGCGCATCCTTTCCAGAAGGCAGTAAATGGGATTCCAGGAGTTCTTTAAACTTCGCATCACCCCGCGCCTCACGAATTTCTTCCAAGTAATCGGACGGCGCTCGAGCACTAATACGGATATTTGTTGCGCGGTCAATCAGCGTATGATTGAGTACGCAGTCACGCAAACGAGATCCTACGCCCTGGCGTTCGAGGAACTTATTTGGGAAGATGTGATGGTCATCCACGTGGTTTTCATTGATAACTTCCAATGTGAGAGGTTTGTGGCTGTGAAAATCGCGCGAACGATGGCGCAAAATCAGAGCAATGGTTCCGCGATAGACTGCCCGCTGACGGGCTGTGATGTCACGCAAAACTACAGGATCAAAGCGGAAGGATTTGACAGATTCAGGCACATTCCCACCTTCAATCCATCGCACCACTTCCCCAAAATCCAATGCGGATTGACTGTTCGCGGCGCTTTCATATTTTTGTCCGTAGACAGAACACCAGAACCAGCGATTGATCTTATCACGCGCCGCGCCGACTTTAGGCCCCGATAATCTCAGCGTACGGGCAAAAATAGCCGCCATTGGGACCATGATAGTAATATAGGGCAACCAATTTGGGGTAAGCACACCACAGTCATGTTGTAAAAATGTCAACGCTTGTCCGAGGCCGTCGATGGCATCATTCCAATGATCATCTACTATGTTTTTATCTAAATTCAAGACTTCGCTGCGTTTGCATGAAGGTGCAGAGCGTGCAATTAAAGAGACGACTTGCAAACTGTAATAAGGATCAACTTCAAAGTCAGTGATAACGGGGTATTTCTCAACCGCATCCGCCCACTTTTGGCGCAAGTTAAGGTTTTGGTGCCAGAATCTTGCTGTCAGCAGTTCAAACGGACTTAGCTTTACACCAGTTCGGTTGAGTGTTTCGAAAATTGTGCAGACAGCCTCTGCGTCCGTGGTGTCAGACAGGGTAACTACAGGGAAACGATAGTCGTCGACGGTTTGGATTCGGGCATCAATAGAATCCATACTGTCTTCAAGTTCAATCTTGGATTTGTCATCTGGTTGATGGCGAGAAACTTTCCTTACCCATCTTCCAAACTCACCATTTCCGTTTTTTAGAACGCATAGGGGTAGGATCAGTTCGTTTGCTTGATTTTCCAACTTATCCAGCTTGCCAACGCGCTTGTGTGAGGAGCGAAGATAGAAGATCGAATCCTCAAAATCCTCATTGTTCAACAACTTCTTCAGATCCAGGTAAAAGCGACTTTCTCCCACGCCATAAAAAGCTTGGTACAAAGATGTCAGTCGCTGTTGCCCATCTAGAATAAGATAAATAGGTTTGTTGCCGTTCAAAGGCGGCGCGCCCTCAAATTCCCGATAGGCAAAAAGGTTATGGGTATTGCGGATACGAAGCAAACTGCCCGCGGGAAAATTCTCCGCAATGGAAATGATCAATTCCATTGTCATGTTAGGGTCCCAGACGAAATTCCGTTGAAAATCTGGGAGAACGGCTTCGCCATTATAAATTTGCCGGAGAAGTTCTTTCAATTCCCGAGGGTTGGTATCTTCATAGATGTTCATTGTTTCACCATATGGGTTGAACTAATCAGTTCATTCAATTCAAGGTTTGCGCTGACCGCCGCAAAATCATGCTCCCAGCCAATTGGATTTCTCTCGCGCGGATTCCTTCTTGATGGCTTCGAGAGGGAGGGAGACTTCGATGAGTTTTTTGCGAGGGTAGGAAGGCATAATTCAATCCTGACAGTAAAGCGCTCTTACAATATCTTGTATTGATACTGGGATATCTTCTACTGGCAAAGGAGAGAAATGTTCGAGTGCGGCGATAGCCTTGCCCATTTTATCACCTTGCCTTTTCGATACACCTGAAGCCCCTTCAAAATCAGGTGAGAGCACAAATACAGAACCCAGGTCTCTATTTATCCCTGCTGTTATGTTTGCATTAAGTTCAAAGGCTTTTCTTTTTTCTCGTCTTTTATCATCATTCCAATCTTCTGGAATCGGCTCTGGCAAAGGATCCTCATCATGTACAACGATATAGGGGATGCAATAAGCGTTGAGTATCCGAATGTACAAAAGGAGATTGAATTTGGAACCGCAATCTACGATGGTTACGCTTGGGTCAAAACAATCAAGTTTTGATGCTAAATAGGGGAAGATGGCATGTTCTGTCTCTCCTTCTACCAGTATCACCTTCCTCGCAAAAAATAACTCTCCCCGATCTGGATTGACCCATGCGGCCATTTGGAACCGACGCTTCTTATTCTCCGCTTCTTCACCTTCAAAAAGATCTTGGGTGCATTGTTTGACTATTGTGCCTTTTCGGACATCATCCTTCCTGATGATGACGATTGACTTATAGTGATCGAGATTCACAAAATGCGTCGAATGACTGCAAATAAGTACTTGATTGCCTGGCGTTGTAGCGATTTCTAGAAGGTCGCGCGCCAATTGCCTCTGTGCATGAGGATGTAAAAATAATTCAGGCTCCTCAATGGCAAAGATGGCTGATTCAGATGCCCTTCGCGCTGAAGTTGAAGTTTCTTCTGATTTCGAGCGCAATGCTTTTGCCCATGTCCGCAACATAGCAAAAATAACTGCTCTTTGTAGTCCATGCCCCTTTCTTTCTGCTACTGTCCTGTGCCCATCATCAAGTTGTAGTTGAGTGCCGAGCTCGAAAAGTTTTTCCATTTCAGGAGCTTCCAATTGAATAGAAACATTCACTCCCCACGCCCTCAGTTCGCGAGACAGATCGCCTTCAAGTTGTGCAAGGTTAAATTTTTCGCCCTGCGCTTTATCCCCTCTTTGATTGAGTTCCTCGATTAGAAGTCCAAATCGTTCTTGAAGTTGAATAAAGCGTTCATCTGTCTCTGTCATGGCTTGAATTGCACGTTGCACCAAACGTCCAAATAGGGTTGTGTTCTTTACCTTCGTCTCGTCGCCCAAGTCTCTGACCGCAGGCACCAAATAAAAATCTGGCAGAACGCCGCTTGCGACATTCGCTCTGCCAAGCAAGGGAGAATTCTCAAGAGTTTCGTCATATTCTATTTCGTCACGATGTTCTTGAATAAATGCCGATTGAAATTCCTCAATTCGCTGTTTAGTAACCCGTCCCTCCGAATCGAGCAATTTTTGCAATACTGGCTCTTTGATTGCCTCGGCTTCGATTTTTTCCCTGGAACTCAATCTTTCGTAGGCAGAACTTTTCAGCCACCATACCTTGGGTTCTGCAATGTAGCCACGATAACCTATTTCCACAGCATCAGGGGATTCGAAACGAGCGAATTTTCGTATCTTTACCGTCCCATCCCCTCTCACATACTTTGAAAATGTGTGGCGTTCTTGTTCAGTCAGTTCATCAAACGATATATCCACCCAAAGTTGGTTATCTTCTTTATCCCGAAATTCAAAAATGTCATCAGCGCCAGGTTTCATGGAACTGGATAAAAAGAATTCAATGGCGTTTAGCAGGTTAGACTCCCTGAATGTCTAAACGTTATATACAGGCAATGGAGGAGGATTAGTGGTCTGAG
>CAYJLS010000040.1:0-27584 GCA_964371065.1 uncultured Anaerolineaceae bacterium
GCGCTCCCCGCTGGTTTGGGTGGAAAAATCCTGTTTACCACAGACGCCATGCCGCCGGATATCAATGTCTTCATTGCCAATTTGGATGGCAGTGACTCGCATGGGCTGGTCAGTGATTACTCTCCGTCGCTTTCCCCGGACGGTGCGAAGTTGCTTTTCTCAACTGATACTGGCTTGAATATTCTCGACATTAACAGCGGACAGACTATCGCACTGGAAGGGGTAAGGGGAGGCATGAGTAATATCTGGTCATCGGATGGCACACGTATTTTGCTCGACAACCAGCCAGATGGATTGTATGTAGTCAACGCGGATGGCACAGATTTGCAAAAGGTCGAAACAGATTCGGTGCGCGTCAACCCGATTGGCTGGCTGCCGGATAACCAGACAATCGTCTATGGCGCTCAAGTCGGCGATATCTACAACCTGTACGACCACGTTTTCAAAACCTATAACCTGCAAACGGGCGAAACAAAATCGCTCTTTCCCATCGCCATCAAGACGGCAAACGGCGCGATCTCGCCGGATGGGCAGTGGATTGCGTACAGGGAAAGGCTATTTGGAGCCGGTTTGGATGGCGCAGTCTTTATCTCACGGCTGGACGGCTCGGAGCGCAAACTGGTCGCTATGCTGGACAGCACACTTGCAATTAATCCAGTCTGGAGCCCGGATACCTTTGCGGGCACAGGTGGGCAATGGTTGATTATTAGCGTCATAGTGCCTTATAAACCAACCAGCCCGGTTTTGGTCAATCCATTCACCTGTCAAATCGCTCATTTGAATAACATCGAGGGACTCGTAGTGAGTTGGAGTCCGTAAAAAAATAGACTGACAGAAGAGGGAGAGTTTAGTGGCTCTCCCTTGTTAGCGACACGGACGGAGAACCCGTCCGTGTTTTTTTGTATCATGTCGTCCATGCCTGAACCCCTGGACGACCGTTACACCGCCGCACTCGCATCCGAAGCTGTGGAGATCCTGGAGGATCACCTGCTCTTTCCGGGTGGGTATCTGTTGCCACTTTCCGCGCGCGGCTCGGGCGTACCCGGCATGACAGACCGCCCCTGGTCGCGGCTTTCCGCGGAGGTCTTCTATCCCAACCTGCCTGTCATCTACTCATTCTCCTTCCGGCGCGAACCGCCGGACGTTCTGCGCGGTTCCCTGCGCACCCGCCGAACGCTCTTCGAAGGCTTCATGATGGCGCTGGCGGAGAAGACCGGCCGGAGGCCTTCGATGGCCGAGCGCGCTTCGGACAATGCCATGGACGCGGCTGAGTCCGAGCTGACTTTCGGGAAACCCGCCTTTCGCATTGCGCTCATGGCCGGATTGTTCGTCGAACGTGGACGCTTTGAGGAGGCGGAGTCTGCGCGGCGGGTGATCGAGTCGCAACTGCGGGCGCGTGGATTAACTGCTCAAAGACTTTTCTATATCGCTGAACGCGCCCTGCATCATTTCCAACCTGGTGGCAGATTGTTTCCAGGTCTGGACGAACCCACGCTTTTCCTGGAAGAAACGCTTCCGCTTCTGCCCGCGCCCTCGCGGCAAGTTCTGCCAGCCGAAGACTCGGTCTGGATCGGTACACATGCGCGCGATGGGCGGGACGTGCATTTCTCCTTCACCAAAGGTCTTGACCCGGCTGTCCCGCCTCCACCGCACGCCACCACCCTGATTCTGGGTGAACCCGGCGCGGGCAAGACCACGCTCCTACGCTGGATCATGCTGCAACGCTTGTTACAGGGAAGGACGGTCATCTCGATTGATCCAGAGGGCGAGAATAATCGCCTGTGTGAAGCGGTGGGAGGACGGGTTGTGCCAGCCGGAATTCCGGAGGATAAAGAGACCTGCCTGATCCAACCCTTGCAGGGAGAGAATCCCGCTGAACTCTTACTCGCCACCCGCTTCCTGATCGCGGCACTCGCAGGTGAATCGGTTTTATCCCCTAGTGTGCAAGCCGCCCTGCATGAAGCCGTGAAGCGGCGCTGGGAACGGCGACCCGGGCCGGCTTCCATTGCGGAACTGGTCGAGACACTGGGCACGCTCAACGCACCCGAAGCCGCCATGCCGCTGGCGCTCCTGCGGCCTTTCATGCGCGGTGGATTGTTCGAGGGTTTCTTCGACCGCCCCAAAGCACTGCTCTCGCCGCACTTTCCCGCTGGACAATGGTGGAACTTCGATCTGTCCTCGTTGCGCGAGGAGAACCGCGCCATCGTGCATGCGGTGCTGGCCTGGTTTTTGTATCACGCCGTCACGGTGGGCAAACAGCCGATGGATATCTTCATTGATGAAGGCTGGCGATTGTTGCGTAGCGGTCCGTTCACGGATTTACTGGATGAACTCGGCAGAAGGGCGCGCAAGCGCGGCGTGGGTGTCACGCTCATTACGCACCTGCCGGCTGACCTGATGAAGAATCCAACATCGCTCAGTCTGGCCTCCACGGCTTTTATTGGGAGGCTCGGACCCGAAGAAGCCTTTGCCTTCTATCGCTCCCTGGGCATCCCCGAAAGTGAAGCGCGCAAGAATGCCGAGATCACCTCGCGCCTGCCACCGCGCGTATTTCTGGCCGCGCCATCCGGTGGGCGTGGGGCGCTCTTTCCTGTATTGGTTTCGATCCCTTCTGCGTGGCTGCAATTCTGGAAACAACTCGGCGCGACGGGAATCCTGCGATGATCTACCCAAAGAACGGGTACATGTGCATAAATTGTGGATATGAGTTTGCACCCAGTCCCAGCGACTGCCCGTTATGTCAGGGAAAGTGGCAGGGCTGGGAATTACTCTTTGCACCCTTGAAGCTGGAGGATCTGCGCACACAGGTGATGGGTTGGATCGGGCAATTGCCTTTTCCAGCAATGATCGAATTGGTTGCATCCCCGAAGGGCTTACGCGTGCGTTTATTCCTGCCGCCCAATGTGGCTGAAGGAGTCGTACAGGCCTGGGCGGCCATGACCAGCCAGCACAGCCGCTGGCGCGCACTTGGGCCAGTGGAGTTGCACGGGGATGGATATGCCTTATTTCCATCCAATCGCCTACCCTCCCTGCTCGCCTCCGCCAAGGATAGTGATCCACTGCTGGCGATTGGCAGCCGGCTGATCAGTGCGGCGCGCGAGGGACAGGATGCCAGTCTCAGACTCTGGTTGCTCGGCCGGGAAGACCATTTGCAGGCACGCCTGCGCAGTCTGTCTGCCTATTCCTATGGAACCGAAGGCGGCGTGGAAAACAATGCGCCCAATCCCTGGGGCAGGGAGTTGGGCTTTCTGCGTTTCCTATTGGCTACCAGTCTGTTGGTGGCCGGGGTCAGCGCGGGGCTGTGGAGCGCGGGATGGCTCGCGCCGCTCTTTGGCTTTCTCGGCGTACTGGCGGGTAGTGTAATGGGCGCGGCCTCCTCCTGGGGCACGCGTGACTGGCTGGACTGGCGCTCGATCCCGAAGGAAGTGTTGGAAAAACGGATTCAAGAACCACTGCTCAAAGTGGCCATGAGCTTGTCCTCACCTATTGACCTGCCCTTGTTCGATGGAAAACAATATCAGATGAAACTATCCAACTCCTGGCCGGAGATTCGAGAGTATGGTTTTCCTCTACCAGCCTCGGAACTGGCCGGCCTGATCGCCCCGCTTCAAATGGGGGAGGGCTCAGGACTTTTGGATCGCGCCGTCTGGCAGGATGTACCTGCGCCGCCGCCTTCCCAACCTTTATTGGAAGCAGGCTTTAAGATCGGGAGGAGCGTTGCTACAGGTGATTTGGTGGGTGTGGACCCGGATGGACATGGACTGGCAACCGGCGGCAGTCGCTCAGGCAAATCATCCTTTGTCTTTGCCATGCTCGAACAGTTGCTCTCCCGCGGCGAGGAGGCGCCCGGCATCTTCCTGGTTGACCCGCATGTCTCGCTGGCGGATGCCTTTCTGGATGCGATTGCGCAGTTACCGCCGGAACAACGACAGGCTGCCATCAAAAGATTGCGCATTGTTACCCCGGACCAGCCGCAAGTTATCCCCTTGAACCTGTTGGCCGTGCCCGATTTCACCTGGGCGGGCAATGCCATCGTGCAGATCGGTCGGCGTATATGGGACGACTACTGGGGACCGCGCATGCAAGCGGCTTTACTCGGTTTGTTCCGCCTGGCGCATGTCTGGAATCAAAACCATCCCGAAGATGGTTTGGGACTTCTGCATGTGGTCTTTATGGCCTTCAACAAGGAATGGCGGCACAAAGCCATGGCCTTGCTTCCGCCCGGCGAGCGTATGGGCGCGCTGGCTCTGGACGCCCTGCTTGGACAAACCGGGGAGGGCGATAAATGGAGTCAGGGTTGGGTCACGGAGGTGATCAGCCCGGTGCTCTCGAAGGTGATGGCGCTGGAACTCTCGCCCTGGTTGTTCTCCGCCATGCACCAGGAGCGCTTCGTGGATATGAACAAATGGATTGAAGAGCGCGCCTGGATCGTGTTGCGATTGCCCTCCGGCGAGATGGGGCGTGAGGGCGCGAGGCTGACTGCTTCCGTTTTGTATAACGTCTTCGATGCTGCCTACCGGCGCGCCACCCTGGAAAAACCTGTGCCGTTTTATTTCATCGTGGATGAAGCGCAGGAGATTGGATCCGGGATGCGACTGGAGTCCATGCTGGCCGAAGGCGCCAAGTTCGGGGCCAGGATGTTCGTGCTGGCGCAGTCGCTCTCGATGATGCGCAAAGTCGAAGGCATGGAGCCGGTTGTGCAGGCCATGCTCGCGAACACCTCCACACAGATGTTCTTCTCGCCCGATCCCGAGGATGCCGACTTGATCCGCGCCACGTTGAACTCCACCGTGCGCTACGGGAACATGACCCTGGATCTCCCCACCCTGCAGTGCTGGCTGCGGGCGCGCATCCGCGGGCAGTGGCAACCGCCGACTCTGGCGCAGATCCAGCCGTTACCGCGAGCAGATGCGGACAGGGTGAATACACTCATGCAGGAAGTATTCGCCAACCATCCGGGTGATTATCTCCCACTGGACGGGTGGCAGGAGAATGCATCCAAGGTCCTGAAGGATATGTTGCCGCGTGCCTTGGCTTCCCTGCTGGATGAGTTCCTGGCCGCCCGATTGAGTCGCCAGGAGGCCGGTGTGACGCAACCCGCGCCTGCGGACGATCCGGGCAGATTGGGATTTTGAAGATGAATCTTTTATTTCGCACGTTTCTCGTATTCGGTTTTTTGCCGGTGGGATTTGTATTCCTGGGAGCAGCGTTGTTCTTTTTTGCCTGGGTGTTCGCACAGCGCTCCAGGGATCGATAAGCCATGGAACCGACTCCACCTTTACTTCCGAATATCGTGACGGACATTTGCGCCCAGGCGAATGCGCTGGACGAAATTCGCCTGCGCAATTTCCTGGACTGGTTGCAGACACATCACCACACACAGGAACAGATCGTTGCCGGCAACTTGCAGGTTTATCTGTCTGCCTGGTTCGAGACCCTGAGCCGGGAAGGGGTGCAGTGGGAAAACCAATTAATCCTGGATGAGATCGCCTGGTGGCGCGGACTGGATGAAGAAAAACTCCTTCGGCTTTTGAAAGGAAATCGCTGATGCAGGAATTGACGGATTTTTTGGAAACACTATGTGGACTCTCTGGAGCTGCGGCAATCCTAGTGACCGGCTTGTTGGCTTTTCTTTTCCATTTGGGCGTGCGCGACTTCCAGGATTATGAGAGAAAAGATGGCTGATTTTGCCAAACCCGATCATTGCCGAGGAAATATGAGAGTTCGATTGTTTTCCATGCTTTTGTTCACAGCCATCCTCGTCCTGATTGGATTGGGCTGGCTGGTATTCATCCATCGCATTCCACTGGACAGACTTCCGTGGTCTCTGGCCCTGGCTGTTGCAATCCTGGCTGCCACCGGGCTGGCCGTGGTTGTCCTACGCGCTCTCGCCCGTCCATGGTCGGCCCTGGTTCTTGGGGGAGTACTGGTTGCGCTGGTGTTATGGGCGCTACCCTCTATCGTCTCCCCCTGCAGTCCGCTCGTGGCGGCAGTCAGCGCGGGAGGCGCGCAGTGCCAACAGTGCTGCACCTGGTGGGTGCCCTATCCCTGTTCCCTGTGCAGCGCCGCCGATTACGCCGCAGGAAAGTGTGAAGGTTGCTGTCTGCGTTATGAGGAATGCAACTGCGTCACACCCGAACCGGATCTGTCTACCTCCACGCCGGTGCCTCCCACACGGACACCGACCACGACACCCACGCGTACCCCCAGTCCCACACCGACGTTCACTTCGACTCCGACCCAAACGCGTACACCAACGTACACTCCAACATCCACCCATACGCGCACACCGACGTTCACTCCGACGCAGACCCATACGCTCAGTCCGACGCCCACACCGCTTCCACCCTTGATCTCGGGCATGTTATCCTGCGACCGTTGGGGCGCAGTTGGCTGGTGTTTGCAGGGTGCGCGCTTGATCCTGAATGCCTCTGACCCGCAGGGCTTTTCCGTGACCATCTTCGGGTATGCTGGCAGTTTGCCGATCGCCTGCCGCGCGTCCTGTGAGGTGTCTCTGCCCGAGGGAGGGGGAGCGGCTGTATTCACCGCCACTTCCGCCTCCGGGCGCACAGCGGCAAGCAGTCTGGTGTGGAAATATGATGCCTCGGCGCCTGAGGCAGTTGTGCAGGTAAATGGACTTGCTGGAACAAATGGCTGGTATGTCTCGGCTGTGAATGTGCGCGGGGCGGGGACGGACGCGGTTGCGGGTGTGGAGTCCACGGAAGTGAGCGTGAATGGCGGCGCATGGCTGCCGGATGCGACTCTGACAGACGGGGTGTACCAAGTGCAGTCTCGCGTAGTGGACAAGGCTGGCTGGGAGACTCTGTCTGGCATTCAGACGGCGCGTGTGGATACAGTCGCTCCAGGATTGTCCATGACACCCTCCGGCACCCAGGGTGGCGGGGATTACTTCCGCTCAGCAGTCACAATTTCCCTGAGGGGAACCGATGCTGGTTCCGGGCTGGCGATAGTGGAGGTCCGTCTCGATGGGCAGGATTGGGTGCAGGCAGACAGCCTCACGATCCATACCGATGGCGACCACAGTCTCGAAGGACGCGTGACCGACCATGCCGGCAACGTAACACAGCGAGGCATCACCGTGCAAATCGACACCACTCCACCGGAGGCCAAATTCCTACTTCCCGCTCCCGGCGCGACCGAGCCTGGTCTGGGCGTGGTAACGCTGAGTGGGAATGCAACCGATACTGGCTCCGGGATTGCCGGTGTGAAGATATCCCTAGACGGCGGCAAAACCTGGCAGTCCCTGCCACTCGTGAATGAGACTTGGAGCTACAACTGGGATACCACACCGTTGCCCAATGGCGAATACCAGGTGCTTGCCCGTGCGATGGATTTAGCCGGCAATGTGCAGTCGCCGGGAAGTTCTGTCAGGATCATTTCCGCCAATCACCCGCCTATTGTGGATGTGCAGGAACGCTGGAACATCTGGGAATCAGGGTTGCTTTCGATACGGGAGAACGGAGGCATCCCGCTGGACAGCCTGCGCATCACGATCCGAGACCCCCTTGGACGCTGGCCGGCGGTGGTGCAGGAGTATTCCATGCGCCAAGTTCCAAAGGGCATTTCCTGGAATCGCAGGTTTGCCGATGGGACTCTGGCGCCATCGGGTGAATACGAGATTCTTGTTGAAGCCAGGGATATCTATGGCAACGGGGCATCTGATAAGGGCGTGATCGCCATCCCCTTTGTTGCCACTACGATCATGACTTCCACCCCGACGATGACACCCTCCCCCAGCCCAACACCTGTTCGAACTGCTGTGCCAACCCGGGCTGTGGTCGCACCGTCCTTCCCCACAATCCAACCTGCCCCGGCTCCGGTTGTGGAGCAAAGTGAGAAACCGCTTGCGCTCTGGCCGGCTGTGGAGCTGGTAGGGTCGCTTATGGCATTGGCCTCTGCCTCAATCGTAGATGCTCGCCCACGCGCCCTGGCGCGCTTGAAGGAAACGTTCCATCAAATTATGAAAAATCAAGGAGAAGAATAATGGATGCTGTACTTGCCATACTTGTTTTGGGGGCGGTGATTTTCTTCGGCGCACTCATCAGCCTTGGGAATGAACGCCAACGCCATGCGCTGGAGGGAATCCGCGAACAGGCCGCGCTTTGGGCCATGCAGGATCTGCGCCTGAAACGTGAGAAGCTGGCGCGGGAGGTGAGCGTGGAGGATCCACTTGGCTGGTTCAATAAAATCGTTTCCAAGGTAGTGGGACGGGATTTCAATCTCAAAGTTGTTGAGTCTTTCGGTGAGCCCTCAGCACTGGTCTGTGAATCAGAGGAACGGTCCGGCAAAGTTGTATTTACCCCGCTGTCGCCGCCTGAAATACGCAGGTTAAATCGCGGGAGAAGAAACCGGCTTTCCCAGTATGCAAACCAAAACCCCTTGTTCTCCCTGGCAGGCAACACCACCGCATACGAATTGACTATTTTGAACGCTGGAATTCTCTTTGATCTTGAAGTGGCACTGGCATGGAAATCCTTGACGGGAGAAGACCTGGGAACACAAAGTCTCTGGATGTTTTTAATCAATTAATTACAAAGCCCCGCCATCAACAATACGGCGGACTTTGTAAAAGTGGGGGCGACTTCCATCAATGGAAGTTCTTGTCACTGCTTGCAAAAGCCGGTTCCTGGGTAATCGGGTTGCTGGCCATCGCGATTAACCCCTGCCCTTGTGGCTATTTTTCTAATGCACAAAAACCCTGCATGGGTCTCCTGCTATCGTTACCAAATACCAGAAACGCATCTCCGGTCCCATGCTCGGCCGCATGGACTTCCACATCGAAGCCCCGCGTGTGGATTACGAAAAACTATCCAGCGACCGCCTGGGCGAATCCAGCGCGGACACCCGCGTCCGCGTCGAGTCGGTGCGCGGGCGAGACAACGCGTGCGGTTCGCGGAGGCGGTTAACGTAGTCAGCAACTCAGACATGCGCGTGGCCGAAGTCCGTCAGTTTTGCAAATTGGACGAGTCCAGCGAAAGTCTCGTGCGCGCCGCGATGAGCCAGTTGCAACTCTCAGCGCGGGCGTATCATCGCATCCTGAAATTGTCGCGCACCATCGCGGATTTGGCGGGGAGCGACGCGATCCAGTCCGTGCATTTGGCGGAGGCGTTGCAGTATAGGCCCAGAATTTTAGTGTCTTGATTATTATCATCCAAGGGAATTTCATGATGACAATATTGTGTACGGGTATAAATTTAGACCGGCAGTTGGATAAGAACTACCACACAACCTAACCACATCAAGACCGGCACATATCCAAATGCTCAGTACATTACATACCAAACTCCCGTGCTTTTGCTCCTAATGACAATCCAGACCCGGCGGCGATCCAATAATACGGCTTGCTGGCGCATTAATTTAATGGCGGCAACTACTGCCAGCGGAGCAAAGACCAGCGTGCCCAACCCAGCCGGGATCAGTCCGACTACAGATCATCCCAGCCAGTTAATGGCGGTTCGCGCAGGCGGGGAGTTTTGAGGCGGAAAAGGTTCACTAACGCCCGGTCTTTTGGATGAATAAATTGAAATTTTGCGAGTGTACGGACTTTGTAAATAATGTTCGTCTCACCCTGATAAGCAAGAAATGCATCCTTACGCAGTAATTGTTGCATGGTTTCATATGGCTTGTATCCGTCGGTCGAGTAGTGTTTCCCTCTGCCACTTGGGGGAGACATTTTATTCACCCGCTTCTCGGTCGAGCTCTGAGCGACTTTCGGTCAGCGGTGAACTTTCCAGTGATTGGGTGATCCGCTCTCGGAGTCCCTTTTGATCCGGCTTGTGTTTTCCGAAACCTTTGAGTGTATCCAGCAGGGTTGTGGTCATCCCTTGCGTGAGCTTTTTGAGTGCTTCAGTTGAAAGCTTCTCGCCTTTTTCGAACCAGCGTACGGCTGCGTACCCCATGACCACGGTTGTTGATGATGCAATCGCTGCGCTCAACAGCCAGCCTGGCAGCCCACCTAACTTGCTTAATTCCTGGAAGATGGTCCGCCCTAGGAATCCCAGCCCAAAAGTGGCGACCAACTCGGAGGCGCGCTGTGGGGTTATCTTGTAGTTATAGATGCGGGCGATACTGACCATCATGATCGACTGCGTGACCACCAGGGGAACGAAATCGATGACCGGCAGCGGGACCAATGCGATCGCGGCCGAGATCGAGGCTGATCGGACGATGGTTTGCCAGGCGAGTTGCCAGCGGTATTCTGGTAATGCCATCCCGAGTGCGGCGACCATCTCAGGTTCTGTGGCGGCCACTGCCAACAACACTTTGCCAAGGTTCTTGCCGTCTTTGGCGGCGATTGGAACGATTTGATCTGGCTCGAGTCCAAGGTTATGGGCGGCACTTGATATCACAGCTTGCAGATCTTTGCGCGGCACCAGGTCAATCTTATTCAGCACCACCACGAAAGGCTTTTTCAGGGCAGATAGCTTGTTGAAGAGTTCCAGCTCTGTTTTTTTTATCCCTTGAATGGTATCGAAGACCAGGATCAGAAAATCGGACTCCGCGGAGGCTGACAGGGCCAGCTCTTTCTCCTGCTCGCCCATACTTCCGACAGCATCCGCACCGGGCGTATCAACCACGGTAAACAGGGCTGCATCGGCCTCTTGATTTTCTGTTGTGGTGCCCGGCAAGGGACTTACAATAGCCTGGTCGTTTTTGTTCTGTACCAACAGATTGTAGAGGGTGGATTTGCCCACGTTGGTTGGGCCGACAATAACTACCTTGTGCTTGTTGCCAAAGGCTTGACGGATCTGGGCAGTGGATAACTTGACCAGCAACTTTACCAAATTCGTATCCGCTGGGAAACCAATTAATAGCGATAGGAAACTATCCCTTTCGTTGGGTCCCAAGGCTTCCCAGATTTTGCGCACTGTGGCTTGAACATCGGATGGGAATTGTGTGAGAATGTCATCAAATAGGGTCATGGATAATTCCTTGTGTTATGTAGCCACGAGTTTAGGTGACAATGCAGTGAATTCCAGTCTTTCTTTTCCGCGTTCCACATGGATGGTATCGCCTTCATGGAAGTCGCCGCTCAATATCTTGACCGCCAGCGGGTCCTGCAACTCACGTTGGATGGCTCGTTTGAGCGGACGGGCCCCGTAATCGGCATCGTAGCCGACCTCAGCCAGGTAAGTGCGAGCCTGCGGGCTGATCACCAACTGATAGCCACGCTCCGCCAGAAGTGCGGAGACGTGTCGGAGTTGGATTTCCACCACGTGCACCAGATCGTCGCGGCTGAGTGAGTGGAAGATGATGATCTCATCGATGCGGTTCAGGAACTCAGGTTTGAAATGTGCCTGCAAAACTTGCGTGATCGCATCGCGCGTGACGCTGACTGACTTCTCGCCCATCCACAATTCACCGCCCAGGTTGGAAGTCATGATGACCAACGTGTTGCGAAAATCCACCGTGCGGCCTTGACCATCCGTCAGGCGGCCGTCATCCAGCAATTGCAAAAGCACATTGAATACATCCGGATGTGCCTTCTCGATTTCATCGAACAGAACCACGCAGTATGGGCGACGGCGAACCAATTCGGTCAACTGGCCGCCTTCCTCGTAACCGACGTATCCTGGCGGCGCGCCGATCAGACGGCTGACGGTGTGTTTCTCCTGATACTCGCTCATGTCAATGCGGATCATGGCATGTTCATCATCGAACATGAATTCAGCCAAAGCGCGCGCCAATTCTGTCTTACCGACGCCGGTTGGTCCGAGGAAAATAAATGATCCAAGCGGACGATTCGAATCTTGCAAGCCAGCCCGCGCGCGACGCAGAGCATTCGAGACGGCTTTCAAGGCGTCTTCCTGGCCGACGACTCTTTCGCGCAGACGGTCTTCCATGTGCAGAAGTTTCTGGGTCTCGCCTTCCAAAAGTTTCGAGATCGGGATGTGTGTCCAGCGCGAAACGATCTGGGCGATTTCCTCGGCATCCACTTCCTCTTTGAGCAGTGTGCCGCCCTGAGATTGCAATTCCTTCATACGGCGTTCCCCATCCGCCATTTTCTTTTCCAACTCAGGCAGAGTCCCATAGCGCAAGCGCGCAACCTTTTCCAGGTCCGACTGCCGTTCGGAGCGTTCGATCTCCTGATGTGTTTGTTCAATCTTCTCTTTGATGGTGCGCAGTTCGGCGATGGCTTGTTTCTCGGTCTGCCAGCGTGCCTGAAGTTCATGAGACTTTTCCTTCAAGTTCGCCAGTTCTTTTTCGATATTTCCAAGCCGCTCCTTGGATGCTTTATCCTTTTCCTTCTTAAGCGCCTGACGTTCGATCTCAAGCTGCATCACCTGACGATCAACTTCATCCAGTGCCTGCGGCTTGGAATCGATCTCAGTGCGCAGACGTGCAGCCGCCTCATCAATCAAGTCAATGGCCTTGTCGGGCAGGAAGCGGTCGCTGATGTAACGCTGCGAAAGCGTCGCGGCAGCCAGGACTGCGGCATCGGTGATCCGCACGCCATGATGGACTTCGTAGCGTTCCTTGAGTCCGCGCAGGATACTGACCGTATCCTGCACCGACGGCTCTTCCACCACAACCGGCTGGAAGCGGCGTTCCAAGGCGGGGTCTTTCTCAATATATTTGTGATATTCATCCAACGTGGTCGCGCCGATCAGATGCAGTTCACCGCGCGCCAGCATCGGCTTGAGCATGTTACTGGCATCCATCGCACCCTCCGCCGCGCCCGCGCCGACGACCGTGTGCATCTCATCCAGAAACAGAATGATCTCCCCATCCGAATCTGTGATCTCTTTCAAGACAGCTTTCAAGCGTTCTTCGAACTCGCCGCGATATTTTGCGCCTGCCACCAGCGCGCCCATATCCAATTGAACGAGGCGTTTGTGCTTGAGGCCCTCGGGCACATCTCCGTTGACGATTCGCTGAGCCAACCCCTCGACGATGGCAGTCTTGCCAACTCCTGGTTCGCCAATCAGGGCGGGATTGTTCTTGGTGCGGCGGGACAGGATTTGAATCGTCCGACGAATCTCTTCATCGCGCCCGATGACCGGGTCGAGTTTGCCCTGACGGGCCATGGCGGTCAGATCCCGTCCGTATTTTTCCAGTGACTGAAAAGTTCCTTCCGGATTCTGCGAAGTGACACGTTGGGAACCACGCACTTGTTTCAGGGCGGATAGGATCGCATCCTTGGTCAGGCCGAATTGAGTCAGGCGTTTGCTTTCAGAACTGTCCGCCAGACCTAACAGCAAATGCTCGGTGGAGACATACTCATCCTGCATACCTTTGGCGTAGCGTTCGGCGGCAGAAAGGACATCCCCGGTTTGGCTCGACAAGCTGACATCCAGATTCGTTCCCTGGATCCTGGGTCTTTTATCAAGCTCGTTGGTCAGTTCCTGTTGAATGGCCTGTGTTCCGCCGGACGCCTTGGTGATGATCGCCCGCACGATCCCATCCTCCTGTTGAACGAGCGCCAGCAGCAGGTGGATCGGTTCGACAGCCTGATGCTGATAGTCCTGTGCGATTCGTTGAGCCGCAAGTATGGCTTCCTGGGATTTTTGTGTATATTTATCGAGGTTCATGGAACTCTCCGAATATCATTCCTGAATTTCAAGTTCGATCCAGGTGGCTTCATAATAGACTTCGCGGTAACGAACCAGACGCAAATGTTGGCTGGTAATCTGAGCCGTCAACTCGGCTTCCAACTGACGGACACGGGACTGCAATTCGATCACCTGACTGCGCAGGTGCAGGATCGTTTCAGCCGCGGCCTCATCAACTCCCAGATCATTTTTAAGACGCTGTTGACTGCGCGATTCATAACCTTCATAGGGGCCAAACCAATATTTTTTTGGAGGGGGATTTTCGGGGATCATCATTTGACCTCGTTTGACTCAGCGTGTTTTTGACGGGCAGACGCCAGGGCGCGGATGCTGTCGACTTCCTGATCGGTCAGCGCATCCGGCAGAACCAGTCTGACGCGCGCAAATAGGTCGCCGTGTGTCTTGGGATCACCCAGGCGGGGCGTGCCTTTGCCGCGGATGCGGAAACTACGGTTGGCGTTGGCGCGGGGCGGGATCGTCAGGGTCAGCGGGCGTTCCATTGCGGGGATGCGAACCTCGCCTCCGGCAATCGCCGTGTAGAAATCAACCGGTATATCCATGTGCAAGTCATCGCCATCGCGTTCGAAGGTATCGTTGGGCAGAACCTGGATGATCAAAAACAGATCCCCGGCTTGGCCGCCGGATTGCCCCGGTTCGGCGCGACCCGCCAGACGGACGCGTGATCCGCTGCGCACACCGGGTGGAATCCCGGCTGTGATGCGATGTCCATCTATTTCCAAAAGACGTTCTGCGCCATGAAAGGCCTCCTCGAGCGTCAGAGCGACTTCGTACTCCACATCCCGTCCGCGGCGCGGACTGGACGAGGCGGCTCGACCCTTGCCGCTCTTGCGCGCCTGGCCAAAGATATTGGTGAAGAAATCGGAGTATGGCGAATCGCTTCCGAAGAGGTCTTCCATATCTTCGGGGCTGGCATATTGGACGCGTGCGCCTTTGCCTGCTTGCGCCGCGCCAGCGTTCTGGGATGCCGACCAGTTTTGCCAGTCGAAATCTTGTTGTTGCTGACCACCCGTCTGCTGCCATTGCTGGTATTGCGCCCGCAACGCATCGTATTTCTTGCGCTGTTTCGCATCCGATAGAACCTGGTAAGCCTCATTGATCGTCTTGAATTTCTCTTCGGATTCCTTATTGCCCGGATTTATATCCGGGTGGTATTTGCGCGCCAACTGATGATAGGTCTGCTTGATAACCTTCTTTTCAGCGTTCGGCGCTACGCCTA
The DNA here is from genome assembly GCA_964371065.1 of uncultured Anaerolineaceae bacterium. Lineage (GTDB taxonomy): Bacteria > Chloroflexota > Anaerolineae > Anaerolineales > Villigracilaceae > Denitrolinea. Next base: position 14,812 of record CAYJLS010000040.1, read on the forward strand.
ATATTTCGTAATAATCCTTGAAGTCCATTGGGCGCTACTTTAATCTTCTTCTTGTTCGCTGTCCGACTCTTTGACCTTTAAGGACTGCCATCTTTTATGAGCAGATTCAATTTCCGCGGCTGTGTGGGTATCACAGGCAACCAACGGTCTTTGTTTATCCGGTATGATGTGACCGCCGGGGCTGGTCACGGTACAACCCTCCAGTTTGCCGTCCGGGGTATACACGGCAAGGATGTTGAATATTTTGGCGCACACGATGCAACCATGCATCTCGACTGTATTTTTATTTTCAGACATGGGACCTCCAGGAATGAATGCCCGGGATTCGACTCCGCAGGGCTCGATCATCGTCTGACCTCATGAAAAAGCGTCGTGCTTGTGCATGAGGTTGTCATGAACAATTGTGATTCAATTGGCGCGGGGAACACCGCTCTGGTTGGCATTAAGTTACGACTACTACAAGTTTTACGGGCGAACTTCCAGAGTTGGTGATCGTTCATGGCTCTACTCCTTACTAATTTTCCGGATTTCAATATTCCGTCATCCGGTTGATTCAGGCCGGAATGTCAGCCATAACCCATCATACAACGAAGATCCCTTGACCATATCCATCCGTCGGGGAGTGTTTACCTCCCCCAGTTGGGGGGCGATCTTGGTTGCCGCCTCTTATTGAAAACGACATCCGTTCGTAATTGGATGGAACCTCCAGAAACGAATTTCTCAGCTACCTCCTTGAGTGACACTCCGGTTTCTGAATGAATATCCGGCTGAATTTCTGCAACGGGGACTGCGCGATGGGCAAAATGCCAAAGGGTCGGGTCCAATATCCGCCCATCAAAGAGAATGATATCCAGATCGATAGGACGCGGGGCGTTCTTGTCCGCAGAGCGCACCCTGCCCATCTTCACTTCCAACGGAGTGAGAACTTGTATTTTTAGTGTTTTTTGTTCAAGAGGGGTTTTTGCCAATAAAGCAGCATTGAGGAAATTCGGACCAGCGGATCCCACCGAATGTGTTTCCCATACGTCTGAAATCAGCAGAATGGTTAACTGATCCTGCAACTGATGTAGGGCAAGGGGGAGGTTGCGTTCCGGTTGAATATTCGATCCCAGCAACAAACAAACTTGATGCTCCGAAACCATCATCACAAATCCTCTTTGGTGCGTTCAATTTCAACTCCCACCGAGTTGGCGAACCGCACTGCACCTGGTTTTTCGACCCGCACTTGGACTTTTAGCGCCCCTGTCTCCTCCAGGCATAAACGGGCCAGGTCAGCTGCCAAAGCTTCCACCGTAAACCTGCTGGCTGTTTCGGCATGTGCGAGGATTCTTTTGGTCACTGTGCGGTAATTGACGCAATCCTGGATATCGTCACTCTTCCCAGCTTTCCTTTGGTCGGCGAACAGGATGATATTGATCCGTATCTCCTGGGGCTTTTCACGCTCCGAATCGTTAATTCCGATAATACCGCGCGCCACCAGATCGGTGATAAAAACCTTATCCATCTCGAATTTCTCCTACACCAAGTGCCTGCCCCCGTCGACATGAATGATCTCACCCGTAATGTAAGTCGGACCTTCCAGTAGAAAGATCAGCGCCTGCCCTACCTCCTCCAGGTTGGCCCATCTCCGCGCGGGAATTTGCTCCAGGTTTACTTTAGTGGGCGCCCCGTCGCTCGGCGGCAGGATAGCTCCCAGTGCCAGTCCGTTAACTGTTATGCGGGGGGCCAGAGAAATGGCGAGGGAGTGGGTCAGAGCCGCCAAGCCGGAATTGCTGATCGTGTAGGGCAGGTGATCAGGCCCGGGGCGGAGGGCACGCCAGTCCAACAGGTTGACGATGCGACCATGCCCCTCGGGTTCCAGGGCGCGGGCGAAAGCCTGGCTGAGCAGGAATGGCGCCGTCAGGTTCACCAGCATGGCACGGTTCCAGTGCTCAAGGGTGGTATTCTCCCAACCGAGCGATTCGAAAACGGAGGCATTGTTGACCAGGGCGAACAGTGGAGATTGCTCCCACGCTCGGCTAACCAACCCGGTTGCCTGGACGGTGTCGGCCAGGTCCGCTTGCAGGATAAATGCTTTCCGTCCCGCCGCCTTGATCTCCGCCTGGACGCTTTCCGCTTCTTTCCTGGACTTACCGAAGTGCAGGACAACATCGCCACCGGCTTGGGCTACCGCCAGGGCGAGCGATCGGCCGATCCGGAGGGCTCCGCCGGTAATCAGGACGGTTTTTCCGCTGAGGGACATATTGCCCGGAGTCTGCATCATCTATTCCTTCTGGTTGAATGATTATCTCTTTAAACCACAACTGGTAAAGAATTCATCCCTGAGAGAGACATCATTGGCATAATAACCGCGCCAGACCGTGGTGCGGGTTAATGGCGCCATTTCCCTCACTCCGCGCATCTGGACGCACAGGTGATGCGCCTCCAGGTATACGGCGACACCATGCGGATGGAGAATCGCTTCGAGGGTGTCGGCCACTTGCTGCCCGATCCGTTCCTGGACGGCAAACCGCTTGGCATAAAGGCGTACGAGCCGCGTCAGTTTGGAGATGCCAATGATATTCTCGTGTGCGATGTAGCCAACGTACGCATCGCCGAAGAAGGGTAAGGCATGATGTTCGCATAAAGAAAAGAAATGGATTGGACCTTCGATCACCTGACTCAAACGACAATCCGGTTCACCGCGACATTCGGTCTGGAAAGTTTTGAGAAGTTTGGGGTCGCCATCGTATCCCTCGGTGGCATCGATCAATGCCTGAATGAAACGGCGCGGGGTGTCGGATGTACTCGGGGTGTTCAAGTCCATACCAAGACTGGTAAGGATTTCTGCCGCATAGCCCTCAAACTTGCGCTTCTGATCCTCGGGGATGTCACGTTTTATTAGATCGACCACTTCGTTGAGGTCGTCCTCTCCATGTTTATGTATTGCTTCCATATTGGTCTCCATAAAGTCGTTCAGTTTTTGCAGCCATGATAAAGTCGTTCTGGTGCAGTCCTTTAATTTTATGGGTCCACCAAGTGACTGTTACTTTTCCCCATTCCGCCAAAATAGCAGGATGATGGTCTTCTTCATTGGCCGCTTGTGCAACCTGGTCGGTAAAGGCTATCGCTTGACGAAAATTCTCGAACCGGAAATTTTTTTCCAGGTGCAATTCACCGTCTTTTTCATAAGTCTGCCAACCAGGCAATTTTTCTTTTAATTAACTTACCTTGCGTTCATTAAGCCGCGGTGTGTTTGCCGCTATCGGACTACAATGCAGTTGGGCTAATTCATTCATACAAACTCCTTCAACATACTAACAGAACACAACCGCTCTTTCATTCTATTGACCCTGTCGTTAAGGAAGCCGGTTTTTCAGGTCATCCGTCTTGAACGGGCCTGGTTCGGCAATCAGGGCGCGCGCTGCCGGTACAGTGTCCCAGACGTTCCATAGCAGCACACCCCGCACCCTCCCCTCGGCCAAATAATAAATCACACCTTTTTTAAAAGGTTCCTTCCAATCTGCAAAGGTCTCCAGGCGGGAATCGAGTTCGCCAACCGCCTCATATCCCAGCTCGAACAGATCCGAGTAAAAATAGGACAGGTGGTGGTAGGGTTCACTGGCGCCAGCCATGTTGCGCCCGGCCTGTTTGCCCATTACGTTGGCATTGTCTTCGTGTTCGATCCGCATGCGTTTTCCCAAGGCGGGCTGGTTGGATTCCGCCACATCCCCCGCGGCGAAGATGTCCGGATAGTTGGTGCGCAGCATTTCGTCCACAATTATTCCGTTGCCGATCTTTAGACCGGCCGATCGGGCCAGCTCAACATTCGGCAGGATCCCGACCCCGGCGATCACACCGTCAACCGGGACTTGATGTCCCTGGTCAGTTATAAGAAGATATGAACCGTTACTCTTTTTCAGGTCTTTCACATTCTCCCCCGTCAGCACCTCCACCCCTTTCTCCCGGAAAAAATCGTTTAAATACTGGGAAAGCTCGCGCGGGTAAACACGCGCCCCAATTCCTTCGTCGGGGAACAACAGGGTCACTTTTTTCCCGTTCATGGTCAGAGCGGCGGCTATCTCTGAGCCAATAAATCCCCCGCCAATCACTCCAAGGTGTTTGCTTTGTCCGCACATCTTTCGCAAGCGCTGATAATCCGCCAAGGTACGGAAGTAAATGATATCCTCTCCACCGAAGGGCAGTTTGCGAGGCGTTCCGCCGGTCGCCAGGAGCAGTCTCTCATAGGTATAACTCACTTGGTGATCATCCTGCACTTGCTTCTTATGCGGGTTGATAGATTTGACCGTTCGCCCGAGGAATAGTTCTGCAGTATGCTCTTCCGTCTTACGCCAAATACTGTCGAGCGGCTTTCCCTTCCATAAGTCTTTGGATAGCGGCGGGCGATTATAGGGCGGATTGAGGTCATCCCCAATTAGAGCGATACTGCCCTTTGGATCCAACTCGCGGATGCCTTCTACCGCAGATGCTGCAGTCATGCCGGCGCCGATGATCAAGTATTTAAAATGTGTCATATCAATTCTCCTCTAGAAAAGGCCATACCTATCTGGCGGTAGCGCTGTTTAATCCCCAATGCAACGAATGGCCTGCGCGCTTCGTCAATTGCACCCTCGCCAACCATAAAGCCATCATACAACGGATGCCCCTCGTCCGCATCCTTCCGTTGGGGAGTGTTTACCTCCACCAGTTGGGGATAATGAAGGATCAGGCGCCAAGTTCGATTCCGGTTGCCAGGTTGTGCGCTCATCTATTCAACGAAAGTCCCAATGTCTCAAGGGTTTTCTGTGTGGACTCGTAACCGCTATGAATGATGCCCGGAATCCCTAGTCCTTGAGCCACCTCGACAAACATCGGTCGGTCATCGATGTAGACTACTTGTTGAGGGCTTACTTGAGCGATATCCAATGCAATTCGGTATATGTCTGCATCCGGCTTGCGGTAGTGGACAAAGCAGGATGAAACAAAGAAATCAATGAATGTGCCCAGTTTGAATTGTCCGACGCGATAGACCGTAAGTTCGCGCCCCTCATTGCTGACGGCAGCGACCCGGAGACCATATTGATTCTTGAGCCCTCGCATCAACTCGATCATCTCCGGAAAAGGCCGGGACTGGGCGTACATGAATGCTTTAAATTCATCCCGCGAAAATGAACGCTCTTGATAAAAAACAACCCGGTTCAAATATTCGTCCAGGCTGAGCTTGCCCTCTTCGTACGTATCAAAAGTTAGGTGATGGCGCTCATCCATCTCTTTATAATCCAAACCAAATTTTTCAGAAGCGAGAGTCCGTATGCCGCGATCCCAGCCATTTGTGAGCAGGACGCCGCCTATATCCAAAAATAAAGTTGTGATAGGGGAAGAGGGAGTCATGGTTTCACCTGTTTTTGAATTGAAGCCGCTCGATTTTCATGCAATGCGGCCTTCCATTTCCAATTGCGAATTTCCGGCATGTCGATGATCGGCTTATCCTTGGTAAAAAGGATATCGAAGCCCTTGTCGCTTAGCCCGTGAGGGTGTTCGCTCTGCCGAGGTGTCATTCGATCCACCACGTGCCGCCATTGATGGTCAAGACACATGCTTTACTTTAGCCTGTTTCATTGAGGCTAGCTCCATTATTCTACAATCTCCAGAGAAGGGTGCTCGTCACGACGATTTTGAAATCGAGTTTTCTTTTTGGCCCATGGTTACGTCTCATGTCAACGAACGCAGATAACCATCCATAGCCTGCGCCGCTTTACGCCCCGCCGCAATGGCGGTCACAATCAGGTCAGCGCCGCGCACATCATCGCCTGCTGCATATACGCCCCCCAGCGTGGCGACTCCAGTTGATTCGGATTCGACCTCAAAAATGCCGGGTTTCGTTGTCTTCAGCGCTGGCGTCTTGGACGGAATCAACTCGTCACCGCCGTAACCAATCGCCAGGACTACGATATCGGCCGGTACGATGAAATTCGATCCCGGGATCAGGATTCGCATCCGGGACGGCACGCGTTGTTCGGGCTGCTGTGCTGGCTTGGACCTCATCCGCTGCATTTCGATTTGACGAACGTGACCTTGCGCATCTCCAATAAAGCGAATCGGCGTTGCCAGAAATTCATAATGTATGCCTTCTTCTTTCGCGTGAATGAGATCATCCTCCCGCGCCCTCATTTCAGATTCGGTGCCGCGGTAATAACCCACCACGGCGCCATCCGCGAAGCCGTGCTGAATTTGCAGACGCCGCGCTGTGCGGACACAGTCGATGGATGTATCGCCGCCGCCAATCACGGCAACGGTCTTGTCAATTTCGGGCAGGCCTTTCAACCCTTCCGGCAAATCGTCCAACGGCAAATTACCGCGCACCAGAAACTCCGTCGCTTGATAGATGCCTGTCAAATCTTCACCGGGCAATTTAATCCTGTGTCCAACGGGCGCGCCGATGCCAAGGAAGACGGCCTGATATTGCTGATGTAAATCATCCACTTGAATATCGCGTCCGACACGCATGTTGCAAATGAACTTCACGCCGATCGATTCGAGATAAGCGATCTTGGCTTGTACGATATCTTTATCCAGTTTGAAACTGGGGATGCCGTAGTGAAGCAGTCCCCCGGGTTTCGGCCACTCCTCGTAGACTATGACCGCGTGCCCGCGGCGGGTCAACTCTTCTGCGACGGCGATGCTGGCGGGACCGCTTCCGACGACCGCCACACGACGACCAGTCGTCGGCGCCAGGGGTGGGGTGGGGAAGCCACGGCGGTTGCGCTGCCAGTCGGTGCAAAACGCCTCGAGTTTTCCGATATTGACCGCGCGGTCATATCCGGCGACGGTACAGGAGCCTTCGCACAGAACTTCTTGGGGACAGAGACGCCCGCAGACTTCGGGAAAATTGGATGTAAGGCGGAAAATGCTGGCCGCCTCATCGTACTTCTTTTGTTCAATGGCAAATAAAGCTTTGGGGATGTCATTATGAAGCGGGCAGCCTATAATGCACGGTTCGGTGGCAGGACAGTGAATGCAGCGCGTCGCTTCAATCACAGCTTGCCTTTCGTCATAGCCCGTAAAAACCATTTGAAAAGTCTTGAGCCGCTCAGAAGGTAGTTGCTCTGGCGGCGGCCCCGGCGGAATATGAACGCGTTCTTCGCGAGTAGGATCAAGGTAAAATGTTTCCGGATCATCCAATTCATGCAGTGGGAACAGCGAAAAAGTTTCCATTTTTTCCTTTCAGATTGTCACTCAATATCGAAGTTTCTCAATTGGGAAAGCCAAAGGGCAAATGATCGGACTGCTGGTTAAGACGTACAAATGTCATAGGATTCTAGTGGCCTCCAACGCGACTGTAATGCTATCGTGCTGCGGTACGACTCGCGCTATATAGTCCGTGGATCGAAATGCTGCGGACGATTTTTGACCACTCCGAATTGGATATGACCTAAATAGTTTCTGGTGCAAAACCGGCAAAAGGCGGGCAAAAACCGGCTTGGCAGGGAGTTTTGCACCGAGGGGATGATGCGTGCTTTTGTTTCGCGCTTTAACAATCAAATCATCTCGCGGATGCGGCTGGTTACGTTGCCCTGCCCATCACCGCCAGGTTGCCAGCGATGATGCCCCAGCCCACCCAGCGTTGGAAGCCGTCTTGGCCGCGGTCCAGGCAACATCCCAAACCATGCGCCCGTTTGAGAACGCTAATGCGGCCTTCCACGCCCGCATGCCACTTGCGTCCGGCGACAAACCACTTGCGGCTTTCGTGCGTTTTGCGTTGTTGCGATTTGTAACCGGGTTTGGGCAGGATGACGCGCGCAACGCCCATATCTTGAGCCAGTTGTTCATTGACCGGCGAATACCCGCCGCGGTCGGCGCTGGCTTGCCGGGGCGGATGGCGGAAGAGTTTCTGATGCGCTTGCAGGCTGGGCTGCCACTGGCGCTCGTCGGGCGGATTGCCGTCCAGGATGCGATAGTGACTGACGATGCCGCCGTCCACTTCGGCGAGCCAGATTTTGTGACCGTATTCCACAGGTTTCGTTTCCTTGCCGCGGCAGATGATATCCGTGTGCGGTTCGAAGATGCTGACGATTTTTTCCTGCGCCGGAACCTGCTCGTTCTGGAACACGCGCCGCTCGGTTTGATCGATCACTCGTTCGGCCAGTGGGATGAAGTTCTCCAGCGTGCGCATCAGGCGCTTGGCAGTTTTTCCGCTGACCTTGCGAAGCTGTGTCAGGGTCTGGCGGGCCTGGCTCACAACCTGCCCGGTTTGCTCGACCAGTTGTCGGTAGAGTTGTTGGCCGGCTTCTTTGGCCGCGTCCGTCCGTTTCCGCGCACTCTCGCCAATGGCTCGGGCGAGGTTCCGCGCTTTCTGTGTGGGTTGTTTGCCCGTCTTTCGCACAACCGCCCGGACGGCTTGCGAAAGATTCCGCGCCCGTTGCACGGTGCGTTCCAGCACGCGCACGCTGTCGGCCAACTGGCGGCTGTCGCTGGGCGGGTGAATGTTGCTTTCCACCACCGTTCCGTCCGTACGCAGTTTTTTCCCTTTGGTGACCTTGTGCTCGACCGCCAACTCAGCCACGCGCACATTGAACTTCTCCAGCGTTTCGCCGCGTAACAGGTTGTTCCAGCGCAGCAACGTTTTCTCATCCGGGACGCAGTTGAGATATACCCGGCAAAACTGGCGCAGGGTCAGGCTGTCGCTCACCACACGCTCGGTTTCCCGGTAACTGTATTGATACAACCGCTTGACCACCAGCATTAGCAGGATGACTTCGACGGGTGTCGAGTTGCGCCCGGTGAGCAACGTTTTCATCCAACGCTTGGAGAAATCCGCTCGGATCAATTGAAACAATTCGTCATCCTCCAGATAGACTTCACCTTCGCCAGCACAGGATCCATGCCAGGAATGAGTGGGAGGATGTCTGCAAACACCTTGTCTTCTGCGTAATTATCGCGTAACATTGGGCAAGCCTCCTCTGGGATTGGTTGTGTCTTTCACCTCAACTTTTACCAAAGGGGCTGTTTGTTTGTCAAGTGCGACGTTTCTTTTGCACCAGACGCTAGATAGAGAAATGATGTTTTGACGAACCAGCGAGTTAATGGGGGCATGAGGTTATTCTACCCCAAAGAAAAGGGCGGGATTTGAGTCCCACCCTTTTTTGCGTTATGCTGTTGCGGGTTTCTTCCGCATTGTCAGATAAGTCATCAGGGCGGCGATCACAATCGGCACCACGCCCGCGATGCCAAAGATCAGGTCTGGGACGATGCGAATCCATTCGATAAACTTGATCAGGCTCCCGCCGAGGAAAGCCTGACTGCGAGCGTGCCAGTACCCGTTGTTGACCACGTCAACCATTTGCAACACACCGCCCGGGAAGAGGGTAATCAGCACCATCAACAGCAGCCCGATGTTGAGTCCCCAGAATCCAACGCGGATATATTTTTCGATGCCCGCCCATTGCTTATCGTTCAAAACCTGGCGCAGTGCAAAGGTCAGCAAGGCCATGCCCAACATACCGAAAACACCCATCAGCGCGGCGTGACCATGATTCGGCGTGAGCATCGTGCCGACTTCGTAGTAACTGACAATCGGCATGTTGATCAGAAAGCCGAACACGCCCGCGCCGACGAAGTTCCAGAAGCCAACCGCGATCAGGAAATAGAACGCCCACTTGTGCGGCATGGCGACTTCCTTGCCACACACTTCGCATTTACCGCGCGTCAGTTTGATAAAGTCCCAGGCGTCGAGCGTGAGCAGGGTCAACGGAACAACCTCGAGGGCGGAGAAGACCGCACCCAAAGCCATCGTGATGTTCGATTGCCCCGTCCAATACCAGTGATGTCCTGTGCCGATGATGCCGCTTCCGAGGAACAGGATCGCGTCGAGGTAAATCACGCGGGCGGCGGTCTTGTGCGAGACAACGCCAAGCAGGAAGAAGACGATCGCCACCATCACCGTCGCGAACAATTCGAAGAATCCTTCCACCCACAAATGGATGATCCAGAAGCGCCACACATCCACGATGGTGTAGTTGGTGGTGCTGGTGAAGAACAGGGCGGGCAGGTAGAAGATGGGGATGCCGATGGCCGCGATCATGAACAGCGAGGCCATCTCATTGCGTTCGGGATTTTCGCGCGCCGACGAGACCGCGCGGATCAACAGGAACAGCCAGAACACGAGTCCGACCGCCAGCAGGATTTGCCAGAAGCGCCCGATGTCGAGGAACTCCCAACCCTGATCGCCAAACCAGAACCACAAGTTGCCAAGTTTATTGTTGATGCCGAACCATTCGCCGAGCAGACTTCCAACAACAACAATGAGCAACGCGCCAAACAGGATGTTGACGCCTGCTGACTGTCCTTTCGGTTCCTTCCCACTGATGGCGGGCGCGAGGAATAACGCGCCTCCAACATAAGCGGTAGCAATCCAAAACAGCGCGATTTGCAAATGCCACGTGCGGACGAGGTTGCTTGGGAAAATGCGCGAGAAATCAAGACCATAGAACGAAGCGGGATCGGCGCGATAGTGGGCTGTCAATGCGCCGAGCGCGCCCTGCGCCAACACCAACAGCGCGACGATCAGGAAGTACTTGATCACGCCACGCTGACTCGGAGTCGCAACGCCTGTCTCGATTGGTTTTGGATGAACGTGACCTTCCTCACCAGCCTTCCAACCGAGAAAGTTCCAACGCCCAAAAACGAACAGCACCAGCGCGATCCCGCCCAGCAACGCGATGAGGCTCAACGCGCTCCACACCAGCGCGTCGGTCGTGGCGACATTGCCTACCAGCGGATCATACGGGAAGTTGTTGGTGTACGAGTACGGCTTGTCGGGACGGTCAGCGACTGAAGCCCAGGCTGTCCATGCAAAGAAGGCTGTCAATTGCCGCAACTCCTGCGGATCACTGACAAGCGCGGTTTGCAGTCCAGCGTTATTGGTTGGCTTTGAAAAATAGGTCGTCCATTTGGCGATTTGATTTTGGAACGACGCGGCTTCGACATCCGTGAACGTCAACGTTTTGGCAGACGGATCGTAGCGATTCTGCTTGAGCAGACTTGCCACCTGCGCCTCCACCGCAGACCGTTCAGCGGGCGCGAGCGCATCAGGCGCTTTGCCATACAACTGGTTCGCTATCGCGACAGACGCGTCCAAGCCGAGAGTGTGCAGGTACTCCGCCGAAAAATCGGGACCGAGATACGCGCCATGTCCCCAGATTGTGCCGTTCTCCATCAATCCATATTTCAGAAAGACTTCCTGCCCTGCGCTGATATCGTTGCCAGTGAAAATGGTCGCGCCGTCCGCGCCGACCACCTTGTCGGGAATCGGCGGCGCGGCATGATAGGCGCTGACCGTCATCCCGATCAGCACCGAGAATCCAACGATCATGGCGATCAGCACACCGACACGCCACCAGGGAGAAAGAGGCTCTGCTGGTGATGTTTGTGTTTTCATGTTACCCTCCAAGAATTAGATGGTCAACTGACGCGGATAATCTGTCAGCGTTTCGTATCCATCTGCCTTGACCCAGTTCGTATCTTCGACGCGCACGCCCCAGGGACCCACGTACAATCCGCAGTTGCCAACGGAGATAACCACGTTCTCAGGCAAAGGCGGCGGCGCTTTCTCACCATGGAAGAAGGCATGACCAGGCGGCAATGGCGACTCTTCAAATTCAATTCCCACACCATGAATCGGCGGCCCGAAGATGTGATTGCCATGTCCGCCATCTTTCATCACTTGATGCAGATGTCCTTCAAGCGCGGTCATTTCCACGCTCGCTTTGAGCATCTTAATCGTGCTTTGCTGGGCTTCGAGATACAGATCATAAGCCTTCTGTTGTTCGGAAGTTGGCTTGCCCGCGCAGACCGTGCGGCAGATGTCCGCGCTGTAACCGTTCACAATCGGGTGGATGTCAATCATCACCAGATCGTTCTTCTCGATTTTGCGCGTTGTCGGAAGTCCATGCGCGATGCTCGTGCGCGGACCCGACGCGACGTATGATCGCCAAAACTCTTCCGCGCCCGCATCCCGCATCGCGACTTCCGCCGCGCCCGCCACCCGACTCTCGGTCACGCCTGGACGAACAGCCTGGATCGCCGCGCCCATGCCGATCGCGGCCACCTTCGCCGCCGCGCGGATGCACTCGATCTCCTCAGGCTCTTTGACCATCCGCAACTCCGAGAGAATGTGCGTGCAATCCTTCGACACAACCTTCTCGGGCTTGGCATGTGGATGCGTCATCATGCTCATCATGGATTGGGTCAGGAACGTGTATTCCAGTCCGACTGTCCCCTCTTTGATTCCGAAATGCTCGAAGTAGTGTGCGATGGAATGGATCATCCCCACTTCGTCATCGAAGCCGACGATCTTGTTGTGGTAGGCCAGCGCTTTCACGTCTTCGATGTCGGTGACAGGCACGCCGAGCGCGACTTTGCCATCTGCTGTGATCATGGTAAAGGCACACAAACGCCCGTCGCCTGTCAGATAGAACATGTTGGACGGCTTGGTGAGCAACAACACGTCAATGCCAAGATGGCGCATGTGCTCGCCGCATTTCGCGATCCGTACTGGATATGGGTTTGTCATTCTCGACCTCCTTAGGAACCGAGTCTCGTTTACCTCAATCATTATTCCACTTAACCTCACGAATTTCAATTATGACAAAACTCCCCTATTCCAGCCGCGAAATGTCATCCCCTCGTTATTCAAACTAATAAATACTCCCATCCTGGTGGTGCGCGTCTTTGATGCCCATCGAACATTCGATGTTGCACTGCAGAGTGTGTCAATGATTTGAGACAATATTTTT
>CAYJLS010000041.1:0-8652 GCA_964371065.1 uncultured Anaerolineaceae bacterium
GAGGATGGAGATTCCGTCCACGAATGGGTCACGAATAATCGAATGGCTGGCGGCGTTGGTTCGTTTATTCGTGGTCGGAATTCGTGGATGGTTTGTTGGGCGTGGGAAGTTCGCGCCAGCCAGGTAAGCCTTATGTTTCGACAGGTTCAGCAACCGCCCCCGTCCCTTCGCGAAGCACACTTTAGCGCCTCGCAAATACGACAATGGAAATTTGGTATACGGACAGAATGTCACTGGTCGGATTTGGGGGAGGGTCAGGGCGGGGGTTGGTTGTGACAATGAAATGAACGCGGGGGAAGTCCATGCTTGGGCTTGGGATTCGGGCTGGTCAGGGAAGGCGGGGCACGGAGGGAGAGGGATGTTGGGCGCGGATGCATTGATATTCAAAAACAAAGCCGATAAAATTCGAGTACAATCGCTTCATGTCAGATGACACGATCCTCTTTGTTGCCTTCACGCCGCTGGGATTCCAAGTCCGTGTGACGCGGGCGTATTGGGAAGTGATTGTGACGATCAAGCACCCAGCCATGGCAGGGCGCGAGGAGGATGTCAAAAGGACGTTGGAAGATCCCGATGAAATCCGTCAAAGCAAATCGGATGAAAATGTCTATCTGTTTTACAGGGCTGAACGAGCCAAGCGATGGATTTGTGCGGTTTCCAGGCAGACAGACGAAGAAGGCTTTTTGATCACGACGTATCCAACCGACGCGATCAAGGAAGGAGTACAGGTATGGCACAGGTAAAAGTCTATTACGACCGCGAAGGAAACACCCTAACGGTTTGGTTTGGCAATCCCGCCGATGAATTTGTCGCCGAGGAAACTGGTGAGGAAATTGTGCTGATGAAAGACCGAGACGGGAAGGTCATTGGGTTCGAGAAGTTGAATTTCGCGGCGCATATCTCGGACGCAGTGCGTGTTGCATTTGAGACTGTCGCGGCATAAGCAGGTGCTGATGCTAAAAAATCCGAAGTCGCGAGGCTTCGGATTTTTTGTTGGAACGATGAAGTGAACGCGGAGGGAAGTCCATGCTCGGGATTCGGGCTGGTCAGGGAGGCGAGGCGCGGAGGGTGGTTTGGGGATGTGGGCGGGGACAGATGCCTTTGTCCGCTATGAGGAAAATTGTCTGCCCACAAAAGCGATTCTGATGTATATTTAGCCCATCATTCCGCCAACGGAGTCGTCTGTGTTTGAGCAAATCTTGAATCAATTGCGAGAAAAAGTCCGCGCAAGACAATATGTGATGACGATCCATGCGGATGATGAAATGGATGAGGACGGCTTGACGATTTTCGATGTCGAAAGCGCCATCCTGTCAGGTAAGATTATCGAACGCCAGAAAGACCAGAGTACAGGCGAATGGAAGTATCTTGTCAGAGGCGAATCATTGGCAGGCGAGTCTAGTCATTACCGTTACCAAAATCAGCCCGACTGGAAAACTGGTATTTGTCACTGTGTTCCGTGAAAAGGAGAACCTATGACTTGCGATATTTGCGGCAAAAAAGGCGCTGAAATCCGTTATATGACGCGCAGCTACGGTAAAGGCGCGAATTTGTTGATTATTGAAAATGTCCCTGTGGTGGTTTGTCCCAATTGCGGGGAGAGTTACCTAACTGCGGAAACCCTACATGAGATCGAGAGAATCAAAGTACATCGAAAGAATTTGGCAAAGTTGAAAAGTATTCCAGTGGCCGAATTCGTGGAAGCATGAATTAAAAATCCGAAGCCTCGCGGCTTCGGATTTTTTGTTGGGACAATGAAATGAACGCGGAGGGGAAGTCCATGCTCGGGATTTGGGCTGGTCAGGGAGGCGATGCGCGGAGGGTGGGGAGAAACCCCCTCCGCCTTCGGCACCTTCGCGAAGCACACTGCAAAGTGCCCCCAAATACGACAAGAGAATTTGGTATGCGGACAGAATGTCACTGGTCGGATTTGGGGGAGGACAGGTGATGACTGTGGGGTAAAATAAGGACATGAACAGGAAAGTTCCAGCACAGATCCGAAAACTGATGAAAGAGTTGAAGGGAGGGCTTGTCCGCATTTACGGGGACAGGCTAAAAGGCGTGTACCTATATGGGTCGTACGCGCGCGGGGATTACCGTCCAGGCTCTGATGTGGATGTGATGATTCTGCTCAAGGATTATAAAAATTATTGGGACGAACTTAAGAAAACCAGCCAGTTGATGCAGGATGTTTGCCTCGAATACGATCTTCTAGTCAGCCGCATTTTCATGACGGAAGAAAAGTGGCAAAAGTCTGATACCCCCCTGCTGAGGAATATCCATCAGGATGGTTTACCCGCATGAAGGATCACACTCGCAAACTGCTCGATAAAGCCCGTGACGCCATCGAAGTGGCGGAAGCCGTCCTGGATATGGATAAGGCGGACTTCGCGGCTGGGCGTGCCTATTACGCGATGTTTTATGTTGCGGAGGCATTGCTCGGCGAGAAGGATATGGAATTCGGCCAGCACGGCCAGGTCATTGGGGCGTATGGCCTGCATTTCGCCAAGACAAAGGAACTCGATCCCAAATTTCATCGCTGGCTTGTGGATGCCTTTGATGTTCGCGTCTCTGGGGATTATGATGTGGATACTGGCATTGGCATAACCATCGTCTCAGACATGATCAATCAAGCGCGCGAATTTCTCGATGCCGCGCAGGTGTATTTGGAAAAGCAGGATGGTTGAGGTAAAGAGATTACTGTTGACAAATACGAAGTCTCGCGGA
This sequence comes from uncultured Anaerolineaceae bacterium, assembly GCA_964371065.1. Classification (GTDB taxonomy): domain Bacteria; phylum Chloroflexota; class Anaerolineae; order Anaerolineales; family Villigracilaceae; genus Denitrolinea. Next base: position 2,728 of record CAYJLS010000041.1, read on the forward strand.
TTCGGACTTTTTGTTGGAACGATGAAGTGAACGCGGAGGGTGAGGAGAAAACCCCCTCCGCCTTCGGCACCTTCGCGAAGCACACTGTAGTGCCCCCAAATCCGACAAGAAAATATTGTATGCGAACAGAATGTCACTGGTCGGATTTGGGGGAGGTCAGGGTGGGGGCGGTTGTGACGATATTCCAAGTCAATGGTTGTTTGGGGATTGACAATCGTATCAATTATGATACACTGCCGCTATGGATAAAAACGGTGACAAAGAGCCCATCCTCAACGTGGTGTTCTATAAAACCGAATCGGGCAATGAACCTGTACGGGAATGGTTGAAAGACCTGCCCAAAGCAGATCGTCAAGCCATTGGTGAAGATATCAAAACTGCCCAATATGGCTGGCCGCTCGGAATGCCGTTGATCCGTAAAATCGAGCGCGGACTTTGGGAAGTCCGCTCCCATGTCACGGCTGGGATCGCGAGAGTGTTTTTCACGGTCATGGACAGCGCAATGATACTGTTACACGGCTTCGTCAAGAAATCACAGAAAACGCCACAAAATGAGTTGGACACGGCGCGTCGTCGCTTGAACAATTTGGAGAAGGAGTAAGTCATGAACAAGAAACATACCGGAAGCAACTTCGATGATTTCCTCAAAGAGGAAAAAATTTACGAACAGGCGCAGGCCGCCGCGATCAAGCGCGTGGTTGCCTATCAAATCGCGGAAGAGATGAAGAAAAGGAAATTGACCAAAACCGAGATGGCCAGCCGCATGAAAACCAGCCGCGCCGCCCTGGAACGCCTGCTCGACCCTGAGAACGCCTCGATCACCTTGTTTACGCTGGAGCGCGCCGCGTCCGCGTTGGGAAAGAGACTAACCGTTCAGTTGGGATGATGTTCCGAAATGAAGTTTGAAAAATCCGAAGTCGCGAGGCTTCGGATTTTTTTGTTGTGACAATGAAATGAACGCGGGGAGAAGTCCATGCTCGGGATTTGGGCTGGTCAGGGAGGCGATGTGCAGAGGGTGGGGAGAAACCCCCTCCGTCTTCGGCACCTCCCCTCGCGTTATACTGATTAAGGCTGAATATGTATTGGTCAGGAATTGGTTGAACAAAATCGCCGCAAAAATAGCCGTTTCTAGCGATGAAATCGGCCTATATCTGGTGCAAGATTGTTTTATGGCATTCATGGATTGTGCGCGACTTTTATCTTTTTGACAAGACTACTGTTTTCAATCTTTCAATGTTAGACTCTCTACCGTATATTTTGGTACCGTAGAGATATTTGATACCTGAGTAGTCACCAAATTTTGCGGATGGATTTTGAAAAATTCGCGGTGCTCGTTTATTCGCGACATTCTCGTGGAGAACAAGGGCTGCTTTTTCATAATGTACGGCCGTGAACTTTAAATATTTTCTGTAGTTCCGCCAGCGCCTCGCGCGCCGCGCGGCGGGTGGGTTCATCCAGATCCGCCGCGAGAAATTCATCCTCATCCAGCACGGTCTGCGCGCCTTCTGCGGAGACCCACAAGTCCAAAAACAAATCCACGTATTCCACGCGGCCGTCCAACAACAGCGCGGGCCGCGTCACGTTGCAATACCACCCCTTCAACACGTCATCGTCGCGGTCGTGAATTTCGAAAATGTTGTACCAGCGCTCGCGATAATACGTTTCCACAAAACGGTCGCCGCGTTTGAGAAACGTATCCATAAAAGACAGGTCGTCGCGGTCGAAGAACGCTTCCAGCCTCAACCAGCCCTCGCCGCGCTCGATGATCTCGCCCTGGTAGCGCCACTTCAATTCACCCTGCGGACTAAGTTTATCCACCACGATTTTTTCACGCATCGCCGAGACACTCCGCGCGGAACGCCACCGAAATTTCCGAACCGACTTTGGGGGCATCATCCAACTGGACAACCAACCCGCCTCGCAATGTGACCTTGAACTGCTCCCGATTAAAAAGCACATCCTCCACCTCGGCCTGAATCCGCGTCCCACCCGCTGACGGTTTCAACAACAAAGCAACTTCATCTCCCTCCGCGTGCCGATGCTTACATTCCACTTCAAAGACGCCGACTCTCGTCTCAACGTTGAACGTTAAACGTTTAACGTTCAACACTCTTCCCTCGACAACATTTCCCACATTTAAAAACCGCGCCGCCCACGCGGACTGCGGATCGTTCCACACCTGCGCGGGAGTCCCCTCGCGGACGATGGTTCCCGCGTGCAAAAGCAGGATGCGGTCCGCGATGGCGAAGGCTTCCTCCTGGTCGTGGGTGACGTAAATGGCGGGGATGTTCGTGTGATGCAAAATGGCTCGTAATTCATTGAGTAAGTCTTCCTTCAAAGACCTGTCCAACGCGCCGAGCGGCTCGTCGAACATGAGCAGGCGCGGACGCGTGGCGAGGGCGCGCGCCAGCGCCACGCGTTGCTGTTCGCCGCCGGAGAGATCGGTCACGCGGCGGGATTCAAATCCGCGCAGGTTGACCATCTCCAGCGATTCGGCCACTCGTTTTTGGATTTCCGGTTTGGGCAGGTTTCGCATCCGCAGGCCGAAGGCGGCGTTGTCGAAAACCGTCAGGTGCGGAAAAAGCGCGTAGTCCTGGAAGACCAGCCCAAAGTCCCGCGCGTGAGGCGGGGTCGGGGCGAGGTCCGCGCCGTCCCAGAGGACGCGTCCCGCTTCGGGGGATTCGAGTCCGGCGATGATCCGCAACAGCGTGGACTTTCCGCTCCCCGACGCGCCCAGCAGGCAGACCGTCTCGCCCGCGTCCACGGTAAATGATACGCCGATGAGGAGGGGATGATGTTCGTAGGATTTTGTGATGTTGGTGAGGGTTAGCATGTTGCGTGTTTCGTGTTGCGTGTTGCGTAGCAGGTACGGAACACGCAACACGAATTAAAATTCGCCGCTTCCTGGCAGACGTACCCGTTCGATCAGGATAATTCCAACCAACGTGACAGACATCAAAATCGTGGACATGGCCATGGCCTGCCCGTAGTTGAGGCCGCCGGGCTGGGACAGGAAACGCGCGATGGCAACGGGCAGGGTGGGGAAATCGGGACGGGTCAGCAGGGTGGCCGCGCCGAATTCGCCGAGGGAAACGGTGAATGCGAAGGTGGCCGCGGCCAGGATGGCGCGCGAGAGGATCGGCCAGTCCACCGTCTGCCAGACGCGGAGAGGGGATGCGCCGAGGGTGGCGGCCGCGTGGCGCAGTCGTTCGGGGATGGAGGCCAGCGCGGGTTGGAGGGTGCGGATCACAAAAGGCAGGGCGATGACGGTGTGGGCGAGGGGGATGATGAGGGGGGAAGTGAGCAGTGGTTGGTAATTGGCAATTGGTAATTGGTTGAAGGTGATGATGTAGCCGAGGCCGAGGGTAACGGCGGACGCGCCGAGGGGAAGCAAAAGCAGAGGATCGAGGAGTCTGGCCAGGCGGTTCGGACGGACGAGGGCGGACGCGGCGGGAAAGCCCAGCGCGAGCGAGAGCGCGACCGTCGCGGCGGCGTAGCCGAGGGAGTTGCGCGCGGCTTCGATGGGAGGGACGTAGAAGACCGAGCCGCGGCGGTTGACGAAGAGTTCGCGGTAGTAGTCGGTTGTGATTCCGTAGGTCACCTGGCCGCGCTGGCCGAGGTCCGCTTCGAGGCGGGCGAGGGAACGGAGAGGGAGGGAGAGGAGGGGGAGAATGAAGAAGGCAGAAAGCAGAAGGCAGAAAGCAGTTACGAAGATTTTTTCACGCAAGGATTTCGGCGGGCGCGCGGTGGAGGGTTTGGGCGCGGTGGGAACGAGGGCGCGGGTTGTGACACGGGTGTAGAGAATCGAGAAGGCCAGCGTGCAAAGCAGTTGGATCAGCGAGAGCAGGGCGGCCATCGGCAGGTTGAGGAATTGCATGGACTGGATGTAGATTTCCAATTCGAGGGTGGAGAATTGCGGCCCGCCCAGCAGGAGGATGACGCCGAAACTGGTGAAGTCGAACAGGAAGACGAGCAAACCAGAAGCAAGCAACGGAACACGCAACAGCGGCAGAGTCACGTTCCACCAGACATGCCTCGTGTCCGCGCCGAGGGTGCGCGCGGCCTGCTCGAGGCGCGGGTCGAGGTGCGCCAGCGCGTTGCCGACGATGCGGATGACGATGGTGGTGTTGTAGAAGACGTGGGCGACGAGGATGGCAGTGAGCGTGCCGGTAAATTGGAAAGATGAAAGATGAAAGATGAAAGAGAGCCAGCCGCGCGGACCGAGCAGGGCGTTGAAGCCCGCCGCGACCACGACAGTGGGAAGCATGAACGGGACAGCGGTGAGGGCGCGCAGGAGGGATTTGCCGCGAAAGTCGAAGCGGGCGAAGAGCACGGCGGCGGGCAGGCCGAGGAGGAAGGTGAGGAGAGTGGAGAGGATGGCCTGATAAAACGTAAAACGCAAAACGGATAAAGCGCGTTGAAGGTTATCGGACGTCAAGACGGTCGCGTCGAGGCTGAGGGCGAGGATGCGCGCCAGAGGCAGGAAGAAGAAGACCGCGAGGAAGAGGAGCGCGGGAAGGAGAAAGATGAAAGATGAAGGATGAAAGATGAAACGCGAAAAAACGAAGCCGCCCCCTTCGGCTTCTTTTGCGGAAATCTTCGCGTCTTTGGACTCTTCGCGGTGAAACATGATTAGTTTATCTGGAACGACTGAAGTCGTTACTACGTGGTGAGTGCTACGTAGTGACGATTTCAATCGTCCGCAATGCAAACGACTGACTCACAGGGCGCTTCGCGGAGTCGTTACTACGTGGTCGGTGCTACGTAGTGACGATTTCAATCGTCCGAGTTATCGCAATACCGTGTCGGTCCATTCCTGGATCCAGCGCTCGCGGTTGGCGGCGATTACGTCGGGTGCGAGCGTGGCGGATTGCGTGGGCTGTTCGATGAACTGGTAGAACGAATCGGGCAGGATCGCCATGGGGTCCACGGGCATGACGAACATTTGCAGGGGCGCGTCCTCCTGGAAGGGCAGGCTGAGCATGAAGTCCACGAAACGCTCGGCGGCCGCGCGCTGGCGCGTCCCCGCCAGGATGCCGACAAACTCGACTTGGCGGAAGCAGGTATCGGGTCCAAGAATGGAAGCGGTGGGCGCCTGTTCGAGTGGCACGTCGCTGTAGATCACTTCCGCGGCGGGGCTGGTCGCGTACGAGACGACCATCGTCTGCGGGCCGCGTCCCGATGATCCGCTGAAGTTGGTGTAGTAGGCGGTGTTCCAGTCGTTGACCACCACAAGGCCATTCTCGCGGAGCATCCTCCAGAAATCGAGGTAGCCAGGCTCGCCGAAATGCGCGATGGTGGCGAGCAGGAAGGCCAGGCCGGGCGATGAGGTGGCGGGGTTTTCAACCACCAACATGCCGAAGTATTCGGGGCGGATCAGGTCGCCGAGAGTCGCTGGCAGGGCCAGTTCGTTTTTCGCGAAGAAGGCCTTGTCGTAGTTGATGCAAACGTCGCCGTAGTCCACGGGGATGGCGCGGTTTTCGGGGTCGAGGCGATATTCGGCCGCGATGCCTTCGAGCATGGGCGAGTCATAGCGCTCGAAGATGCCCGCTTCGAGGGCGCGCGAGAGGAAGGTGTTGTCCACGCCGTAGAACACGTCCGCGAGCGGCGCATCCTTTGAAAGGATGGCCTTGTTGAGCGCCTCGCCCGTGTCACCGCTGGCGAGGAAAGTCACCTTGATATTGTTGGCCTGTTCGAAGGCGGCCAGCACCGATTCGCTGATGGCGAACGAGTCGTGCGTCATCACGGTCAGTGGGACAGGCTCGCCCGCGGAAAGCGGCGCGACCGCCTGCATGGGCGCTTCGGTAACGATGTTCGCTTCGACGGCGGGCGTTTGCGGCGCGCAGGCGGCGAGCAGAAGGCAGAAGGCAGTAAGCAGAAAGGTGTGTTTCATGGTTCTCCAGTTATCAGTTATCAGTTATCAGT
>CAYJLS010000041.1:8752-26917 GCA_964371065.1 uncultured Anaerolineaceae bacterium
CAGTTATCAGTTATCAGTTATCAGTCGGCGGTGAACGATGAGCAAAAGGCCAGATGCAATTTTAATGCTCGCGACTTCATCGAGCAGTTCGTTGCTGATGCCGCGCGTTTTGTGCGGGAGCAACGTTTCATCCGACAGCGGCCAGCGGAGTCCCTGCGTGCGGGCACCGCGGACTTCCCCGCCCCAGGGAATCAGCGAGACGAGGTCGCCGCGTCTCCCCTCGACCTCGGAGCGGTCGCGGCAAAAGAAGGTTTGCTCCACCCCGTCATCGAGTTTAACGTTGAACGTTGAAAGTTGAACGTTGCTGAGGAGGGCGAGGTTGCCGAGGGTCTGGTCGAGGCGTCCGCCCAGCGCGGCGATGATGACGATTTCGCGGCAGCCGTTTTGAACGGCATAGTCGAGTGCGAGTTCGAGATCGGTTTCATCCTTGTCGCGCGGGCGCTGGATGACTTTGGTTCCGAGATCAGTCAAAGGTCGAAGGTCGAAGGTCAGGGAGTCGAGGTCGCCGATGATGATGGACGGAGTCAGCCCCAGGTCGAGGGCGTGACGCGTACCGCCGTCCGCGGCGAGGATCAGATCGTCGGGGCGGATGAGCCGGCGGGCGGCGGCGAGGTCGGGAAGAATCCCGTTGGCGAAGATGATACAGCGAGGCATGGTTTGGTGGGTGCGGACTCCAAAGTCTCCAGACTTTGCACTCCGCACTAAAAAAGAAAAAATCCTCACAGCGGAGGATTTTCGGAAATAAGCGAGATTCCCTCCGCTGGTATGAACCAGATCAGGTAATGCGGGTCGAGCGAATGCGCTCCTCTCAGCCTGTGATCCAGGCTCCCCGTTCAGTTGTGTTGGGAGTATATGCCGCGCGTGGAGGGCTGTCAAGATAAAAATCAGCAACCCGCAGGACCTTCTCAAAGTCGAAAACTTTTAACACGAATGGCGCGAATTGGCGAATAATGCGAATAAAAAATTGAAATTCGCGAAATTCGTTCACATCGTACTTTAGTATTCGCGGAATTCGCGTTCCAAAACTGCCAGTCTGTCAAGCGACTTTGAGAAGACCAACTCAGAATCCGGTTTTCTCGCGTTCGGCGGAAAACCGGTTTCTTTCATCTTACTCTGCGCTTCCATTCTTCCTTGAGTTGCAGTTCCTGCGGACTGGCGCCCGAGTCGAGGGCGAGGAAGTCAATCAGCAAGCGGTTGAATTTTTGGGTCTCGTCCATCATGGGGAAGTGGCCTGAGCCGTCGAGCACGATGTTGTGCATCATGTGCGACAGGGCGGATGCTTTTTCCGCGGAAGGGGGCGGGATGGCGGGATCGTTCTGTCCGTAGACGAACAGGCAGGGCAGGTTGGACTGGCGCGCCGCGCCGAAGATGTTATTGGTTTGCAGGCCGTCCATCGAGGCGGCGATGGCCTGCGGGTCGGTCTTGCCCGCGTCGGAGAGGGCCGCGGCCGCGCCGGGCGTGCGGCTGGAGAGCCAGTCTACGAGGTCCATAGGGACGGCGCTTCGCAGCCGGGTGTGGACGCCATCGTATTCCATCGGGCAGTTGACGGTCATCATGCGGTCCACGCTTTGCGGCCAGCGTTTGGCAAAGTTTAGCGCCACCAGCCCGCCCAATCCATGCCCAACCAGGGCGATTTTGCCGATGCCCATTTTGTCCATGAAGGCGCGTAGCATATCCGCCTGGTGGTCAAGGCTGTAGGCCTGCGGGTTGTGAGCTGTCTCGCCGAAGCCCCACAGGTCGAACGCGTAGGCGCGGTAGGAGGTGGAGGTCACTTGCATGGAGGGAATCCAGTATTTCCAGGATCCCACCCAGCCGTGCAGGAAGAAGACCGGGCGTCCCTTCCCCAGTACCTCGTAGTGGACAATCGCGCTATCGAGAAATACGACACTCATTTTCTAATTGGATTCCGTCTTCGCGGTTTTCGGTTTCATATTGCATATTGCGTGTTGCGTAATGCGAGTTACGAAATACGCAGTACGGAATAGATCACTTTCCAAATTTTGCCAGGATGTCTTTAACCCGCTCGGTCAACTGGTCGGGGGCGAAAGGTTTGAGCAGGTATTCCTCCGCGCCCACTTCCATTCCAGTCTGGATTTCGCTCTCCTGTCCTTTGGCGGAGAGAAAGACGATGGGGATATCTTTCATGTCGGGATTGGCCTTCAGGATGCGGCAGGCATCGTAGCCGGTCATGCGCGGCATACGCACATCCATGAGGATGAGGTCCGGGTTTTCTTTGGAAGCCATGGCCACGGCCTCTTCGCCGTTGGCGGCAGCCGCCACTTCGTACCCGGCAAAACGCAGGGTAAAAGCCACCAGGTCCCGAATGTCACGTTCGTCTTCAGCGATTAGTATTTTTGCCATTCTTGCCTCGCCCAGAGGGGACAGTTTGATGCGCAGGGAGTGTAAAGGAGAAGGTACTGCCTTCGCCCGGTATACCCTGGCTCTTCATCCAGATGCGTCCATGATGCATCTCCACCAATTGTTTCACGATCGGCAATCCCAGGCCGGTGCCGGGCGTCTCCAGCACGAGCGGATTTTCGCCGCGGAAGAAGCGTTCAAAGATGCGCTCCTGGTCTTCGGGCGCGATGCCCACGCCGCTGTCGCTCACGTCCACCTGCACTTCCCCGTTTTCGGAATGCAGGCGCACCTGGATCTGCCCGTCCACGGGTGTGTAGTGGTAGGCGTTGTCCACCAGGTTGTCGAGGATTTGGCGCACGCGCTCCGAATCGCCCAGGACGCGCGGCAGTTCCTGGGGCGCATCAAGCGAAATGGCCATGGGCTTGTTCTCCTCCTTCGAGCGGCGCAGGATATCGGCAATCACATCCTCGGCCACGTCGCGCAGGTCGAGCGGTTGCGGGGTCAGCGTCACTCGTCCGGCCTCGATGCGGGAGATGTCGAGCAGGTCGTTGACCAAAATGTTGAGCCGCTCGGTGTTGTTCTTGATGATTTGCAGGAAGTGCGACTGGTTCTCGTTGAGCGCGCCCGCCGCGCCCAACAGCAGGATGTCCGCGTAGCCGCGGATGGAGGTCATCGGCGTGCGGAGTTCGTGGCTGACGGTCGCCACAAACTCGGACTTGAGGCGGTCCACCTCGACCTCGTGGGTGATGTCGCGGAAAATGGACACGGTACCGAGGAAATCGTTCTGCAACATGACGGGCGCCAGGTGTACCAGCACGATGCGTTTGTTATCCAGTTCGATCTGTTCGGCGTAGGTGTCGCCGCTTTGATAGGAGGCCGAATCCTCCGACCAGCCGCGGATGGTCTGCATCCACGTGCCGGCGGCCTTGCCGAACAATCCGCCAAAGGTATCCAGCGATTGGCTGAGGATATGGCTGGAAGGCAGATCGAGGATGTGCTCGGCGGAACTGTTGACAAACGTGACCTTGTTATCCCCGCCCGTGACCAGCACGCCGTCTGCCACGGCTTCCAGGATGGCCTGCGAACGGCTGGCCTCCTCCTGTTCCTTGCGGAGCATCGTGCCGAGACGTTCGGCCTGGTCGCGGATCAGTTCGTACAGGTGGGCGTTGTTGATGGATACGGCCACCTGCCCGGCAATGGCCTGCACCAGGTTGAGCAGTTCGGGGCTGAAGTGCGCCACTTTGCGATGGAAGACCATCAGCACGCCGATGACATCCTCGCCGACCATCATCGGCGCGACAATGCTGGAACGGTGGTCGCGCGTCCCGGCCGAGGCGCGCACCCAGCGCGGGTCCTGGTGCAAATCTTCGATGAGCACGCCCTGTCGGTTTTCCACCACCCAGCCGGCCAGTCCCTCGCCGACGCGCAGGGTGGTGGCGCGGCTTTCCGCCACCGCCTGGCGGGTGAGATAGCCATATCCGGCGCGGAAGTGGAGCAGGTTGTCGTCGGTCTGCAACAGCATGATGGTGCCTTGCTCGGCGCCGATGGCGTCGTTCAGCAGGGCCAGGGTGCGGTTCAAGGCGCGGTCCAGGTCGAGGCTGGAAGACACCTCGGTCAGGATGCGCAACAACGTCTCGGTATTTTGCTTCTCGCGTTCCAATTCGGCGGTGCGCTCGACCACGCGTTGTTCGAGTTCCTCGGCCAGGCGCTGGGTCTCGGCAAACAGCCGTCCGTTCTGGATGGCAACGATGGCCTGGTTTGCCAGCGTGCCGAGGATTTGCAGGTCTTCCTGGGTGTAGACGTTGGGCTGGTAACTCTGCGCCGAGAGCATGCCGATGGTCTCGCCGCCGAGCGTCATCGGGACGGCCAAAATGGAAGCCGGTGTGCCCAGCGCGCCGTAGCTGATGCCTCCCAGCGCGTCGGTCTGTTCGGCGCCGTGGATCAGCAACGGTTCGCCGCCGGCAATGACGCGTCCGCTCAGTCCTGTGCCAAGCGCCATACGTTGATGGGGTGTGCGCTGGTCGGCATCCATCAGGTAAACGCCGTCAATATCCTGGTGTTCTTTATCGAGCAGGGTGATGACAAAGGCCTCCACCGGCATCAGTCGCCCGGCGGCTTTGTGAATGAAAACGTAAATCTCCTCGGGGTCGAGGCTGGAATTGATCTCGCTGCTGGCCCGGTTGAGGATGGCGAAGCGTTCCGCGGTGCGGACGGTGGACTGGTACAGGCGGGCGTTTTCGAGGGCGATGGAGGCCTGGTTGCCGATGGTGCGCGCCAGTTCGATCTCGTTCAGGCCGAAGCGGGTCTGTTCCCCGGCATGGATGAGCGCCAGGGCGCGCGACTCGGCCGCGCCCAAAGGCAGGATCATCAGTCCGCGGGTGTCGTTGCCCAGGAAATCGAGCAGCGGCAGGGTTTCGTTTTCGAGGCGCACATCCTCGGTGGTGTAGACGCCGCGCGATTCGCGCAAACGGACAAACAGCGGCGCGTCTGGCACGGGTTTGGAGGCGGCGCGGCGGGTGTGCGGCAGGACGGTCTTCAGCAGCGCTTTATCGCGCTCGAAGGCAATCACCGACACGCGCAGGGCGCCCATGGCTAGCAATTCCTGCGCGGACAGTTCCAGGATCTGGTCGGCGTCCAGCAGGCCGCTCAATGCGGACGAGAAGCGGTTGAGCAGGGCCAGGCGTTGGGAACGCTGGTCCAGTTCGGCGGCGCGGCCCAGGCTTTCCTCGAACAGGCGCGCATTTTCGAGCGCCACCGCCGCCTGGCTGGCGAAAGTGGTGGCGACCTGGATGTGTTCATTGGTGTAGAAATTGGCCTGGGATTTTTCGAGGGCGATCAGGCCGATCACTTCGCCTTTGGCCATCAATGGGATGCCCATCCACGAAAGGCGCGGCGCTTCCAATGCGGGGAAGCGCGGGTCCGCGCGCACGTCCCCCACAGAGATGGGACGCCCGGCGCGGATCATTTCCTTGAACAGGGCGCTGTCGGCCACACTTACGTTCAAGCCGAGAAGTTGGTCCGTATCCGGGAAGCCGCGCGCCGCGTTCACGGTCAGTTGGTCTTTTTCCCGCATCCACAGCGTGGCAGTCTCATAAGGCAGGACGGGCGCCAGTTGGTCGAGCAGGGAGGCGATCAGTTCGCGGCTCTGCAGGCTGGAGGTGATGGTGGCGGCCACGTCGGTGAGGGCTTGCAATTGGCCGGCGCGTTCTTCCGTGGCCTGCATCAGCCGGACATTTTCGAGGGAGAGCGCCACCTGTTGCGAAAGCGACATCAGCAGGGTTTCATCGTCGGGTTTGAAGGCCGCGGGAGTGTTGAAGTTATCCAGCGCCAGCACGCCCAGGTTCTGCCCGCCCGCCAGGATGGGGATGAGCAGGCTGGAGACGGGCAGGCGACCGCCGGTCACGCGGCGGTAGCGCAAAAGCCCGTCGGCGCTGAGCGGATAGTCGCGCGTCAGGTTCAGTTCGTCCACGCGGCGGGGCTTCCCGTTTGCGAAGACCGCGCCGGGCAGGGCTTCGCCGGAGGCGAAGGTGATTTCCTTCATCCCCTCGTTATCGGCATATCCTGAAACGGCGCGCGGCGCCAGCCGCAGGGACTGGGCGTCCCACAGCAACACCGACCCGGCGTGGGCGGCGGGGAGGACGCGGCGGGCGCTGTCGAGCAGGGCGCGCACGATGGTATCCGGGTTCAGTCCGCTCAATTGGCGGCTGAAATCGAGCAGCAGGTCCACTTCCTGCAAGCGGCGGCGCGTTTCGCCGAGCAGGGAAATATTTTGCAGGACGACCGCGGTTTGGCGCGCGATCTGGTAATAAACCTGGCGATCCTCGTCGGTCAGGCCGGGCATTGGCTCGGGCGAGACGGCCAGGACGCCGGCCACGATGCGATTCTCGATTTTGATGGGCAGGCAGATGACGCCCTTGGCGCGCAGGCCAGACAGGAGCGCGGCGTCGCGCCATTCATCGTTTTCCTCCAGGCTGGGGATGATGATCGCCTCGCCCGTCTGCAGGACGTTGCGCAGGGGATTGCGCTGGCCGAAGAGCGCTTCCGGGTTGGCGTTTCTCGGCACGCTTCCCAGGACGTGCAGCAGGCGCGGCCCTTCGGGCGTTTCCTCGGCGATCAGCGCCACCGACATGCCCAACTGGGTCAGCATCTCGCGTCCCAGCGCCAGGAGCGCCGAGGCCGCGTCCAACTGGCTGCTGACGGATTCGGTGATGGCCAGCCCGGCGCGGATACGCTGGGCGCGGCGATCCAGGTCGTGGATGGAGATGGTCTGGTCGAGGTCCTTACGCAGGAGCGTGGGCAGGTCGTTTTGTGTGACGGCGAGCAGGCGTTGCTGGCGCTGCAGGCCGGAGTTCAAAGAGTCAATGCGGCTTTTCATCTCCAGCAGGCGGCGCTGGTTGAGCATGGCCAGTTCGGCCTGCGCGGCAAAAATCTCCAGCGTGCCCAGCGTGGCGCGGTCGGGACGCAGGCCGTCGCGCGGCGCGTCCACGCTCAACAGGCCGAGCGGCTGTCCCTGCGGATCTTCGAGCGGGATCAGCAGGAAATCCTCCGGATCCCAGTTTTGCGCGGATTTGGGACGGTCGGTGGCGTGGAGCGAGACTACGGTATGCACGTCGGCGGGGATGACCGGGGCCTGGTCAACCGGGATGAAGTAGGCGCGCCCAAGTTTGAATTCGGGGCGAAGCAGTTGCTGGATGCTTTGCAGGGGCTGTTTGCGCGAGAGCAGTTCCTGCAACGTCTCGGCGGGCAAGCCCACCCCCGCCACGCGCTGGAGTTGTCCGCTTTCAGGTTCGTAGACGCTGAGCAACGCGATATCGAATGGCGTGGCCTGTTGAATGGCTGTGGCAATCGCGAGCAGGGATTTGTCGAGCGGGCGTTCGAAATTGGCGGTCGAGGAAATTTCCGTAAGCTGCGTGAGGGCGGCGGCGCGCCGGTTCAACTGTTCGGCGGCCAGGGATTGTTCCTGGAAGCGGCGCGCATTGCCCAATGCAGTGGCGGCCTGCAATGCCAGGGTTTGGAGCGTTTCGAGCGCGGCCTGGTCGAAAAAATTCGGGTTGGCTGCATGCAGGTTGATCACGCCCAATGTTTTGCCCTGGTGTGTGATCGGCACAACCAGCGCCGAGCGTGTCTCCGCGTGCGGGGGATCGAGCAGGGCGCTCCCGAAATCGGAGACCAGCAACGGCTCGCCGCTGGAGAGTACCTGCCGCGTCAGCGAGGTTAAAGGCTCCTCCACCGGGCAACCCAGCCGGTAGGTCACGCGCGGCTCGAGCGCCTCGGAGGAAACATCGAAAAGCAGGATGGTGCCGCAATCGGCGCGCGTCGTCCGCAGGCTCTGCTCGTGGATCACTTCCAGCAGGCGGGTCAGGTCCATCGAGGCGTTCAGTTCGCGGGCCACGTGCGTGATGGCGGTCAACTGCTCCACGCGGCGGCGCAAGCTTTCGTCGGTCTGGTTGAGCAGGGCCGCGCTTTCCACGGCCGCGGCCAGCAGTCCGGCCGCGGTGGTGAGCATCTGCAAATCGTTGACGTTGAAGAAGTCGGCCACGCGGCTTCCGAGCATCAACTCACCCACGCTGCGATCGTGCGCCAGGAGCGGGACGAGGATGACGGATTCCACGCGCACGGAACGGATGATGGAGGCATAGACCGGGGAGACGCGCTCGTCCACGCTCAGGCGTCCGGAAAGGAAGGGGCGTTGCGTCCCGGAGACGGTGGCGAGGCGCAAATGCCTCTCGTCCGTATCCAGGCGCGTCAATGTGCGCGCGGTCTCGGCCGGCACGCCCCAGGTGGATTCGGGATGCAGGCGCAGTTCGTGGGTTTTCTCATCCAGTAAATAAATGGCGGCCACATCGGCGCGCAAGATCTGGGACAGTTCATGCGTCGAGAATTGCAAGACCTCGTTCAGCGTGGCGGAGGAGACCACCAGGCTGGCGATGCGGCGCAGGGACTCGGAGCGTTGCCCGCTCTGGCGCGCGTCCTGCACCAGTAGGGCGTTGTCTATGATGGTGGCGGCCTGCCCGGCAACGATATTTGCCAGGCGCAGTTCATCCGCCGAGAAGGGCGCCGCGCCGCTGCGATGGTTGGATAATTGCAGGTAGCCCACCAGCCGCCCGCCCGATATGAGCGGCAGGAGCGCCATTTCGCGCACGCTGGCCAATTGGGCGATTTCGCCCAGGCCCAGGGCGCGCAGCGCGGGGTTGTTGGGCGCGTCCATGCCCAGGAGCGTCTCCTGCCGTTCCAGGATTTCCTCCGCCGGGCTTTTTGGCTGGATGTTGGAACGGTACACCGCCACCACGTTCGGCGGCAATCCCTGGAAGGGAACCTGGCCTTCGAGCAGGCGGTCGGCTTCGCGATACAGCAGGAAGCCGACGATTTCCACGTTAAAGAGCGGCGCGATGGTCTCCACCAGGCGGGCGAATAATTCCTTCGGCTCCTGGATGGATCCCGCGGCCTGCGACAATTTCGCCAGCCCGCTTAACTCGACCATCCGCTCCTGCTCGACCTCGAAGCGGCGCGCGTTGCGAATGGCGACCGCGGCCTGCCCGCCAATCAACTGCAACAATTCCGCGTCCTGCCGCGTCAACCCGCTGGTGGCGGTCTGACCGACCTCCAGCGTGCCGAGCAGTTCGTCCTCCGCGAGCAGGGGGATGCCGATGTAGGATTTGACCAGCGCGGCTTGCCCGTCCAAGTCAGGCCGGCCGTCCGGCGCGAAGATCGGTTGTCGCCTGGACTTCAATAATTCCGAGTAGCCGCCAAACTGGGTGTGCGCCGTCTGCACGGCCCGCGAGGCGCCGCCGCTTTCCTCATACCGATAGATGAGCGTGGATTGCGTCCCGGGATCTTCCAGTTTGATTTCCATCACATCCGCGGATACCAGCCGCTCGACATTCTGGAAAATGGCGCGCAGGCTGGCATCCAGGTTGAGGCTGGCGGGAATAGTCTGGCTGAATTCGGCGATGACCTTCAGGATGGAGCTGGAGAATGATCCGCCCTCGGCGCCGCTCAACGCGGGCGCGAGTTCCATGCTCCGCAGGGACAGGAGCATGACCGGGTTGAAGCCCGGCACACGGTAGGAGGTGGCGTCCGTCAGCCGCCCGTTGACCGAGAAACGCTTCTGCCCCTCGCCCGCGCACAACTCCAGGAATTCCTCCGACGGGCGCACGCGGCGCGCCAGGCGTTCCAGGTCGGGCGATTCGCCCTCTTGCAGGCCGAACCAGTCGCGCGCCAGGCGGCTTATATATTCCACGCGCCCGCCCAGTTGGACGACAATGACCGCGTCGGTGGATTGTGATTCGAAAGATGAAGCGGGAGTCGAAATTGCGTCAGCGATCGGCTCGCGGCGCGGCAACATACGCAAAAAGACCCAGACCAGGATGGCGACGACCAGCCCAGCCAGGATCAGACTCAGTCCGAGACCTGCCTCAGCAAACATGATGCGGTTGCCTCACGCCTCAGGCGGCGGCATCCAGCCGACGCGCCTCGGCCGCCAGTTCGGTGATCTCACGGATATCGGAGAAGGATTGCTGCGCAGGAGAAACCATTCCAATCGCCAGCGTCATGAACGGCGCTTGCGCCGTGCCTCCTTCGGCTTTGGGTACCTGGATAAATCCCTGCTGGCGATCCATGAAGTTGTAGTGCGTCTGCACTTCCTCGGCAAAACGTGACTTGATGCGCTCGCGGATGGCCCCCACAGATTCGTGTTTTGTGATAATGATGAAATTATCACCCCCGGTGTGGCCGATAAAATCGCTGGGCGTGCCGAGTTCATCCACCACCTCGCTCAACAACATGGTGGTAAAGCGCAGCACATCGTCGCCCGCCACAAAGCCGTACACATCGCGGAACGGCTCGAAGTGGTTGATCCGCAGGTCGAGCAGGGCCCAGTCGTCCTGGCGGATGATGCGGCGCAGTTGCTCCTCGATCAGCCGCCCGGCTGGGAGTCCGGAGCGGGGATCGGTGAGGCTCTCGCGTTCCGAGCGTCGGATGGCGCCCTGCACGCGCAGTTTCAATTCTTCGATATCGAAGGGCTTGGTGATGTAATCGTCCGCGCCCAATTCCAGTCCCTGCAGTTTGTCACTGCGCTCATCCTTCTGGGTCAGGAAGATGACCGGGATGTGGCTGGTGCGCGTGTTCGTCCGCAACGTGCGGCAGACCTCGTACCCGTCAATGTCGGGCAACATGATGTCCAGCACGATCAGGTGCGGCAGGACCGTGCGCGTCTTTTCCAGCGCCAGCCCGCCGCGCGGCGCAATATCCACCTCATAGTCCATGCCGCCGAAATAGATCTTCAGCATGTTGGCGATATCGGCGTCGTCTTCGACGACCAAGAGTCGAGGTTTTCCCATACGAGCCTCCCAGAAATGATGCTCTCCCGTGTCTAGCGGAAATACCTAAACACGAAGGACACTAAGTACACAAAGGGGGAAAAGTGCCTTGATTTCATGCGATTTGCCTTCGTGACCTTCCCTGGCACCGCCCGCCAGGGCAGGTGTATGTCCTTTGTGTTTGAAAAGAGTGTTCCCGTAAAAACGGTGGAGACGGAATTATTTGCGCCTCTGCTTGGCATTGCGGCGCACGGCTTCGATCTGTTCCTGTGTTACTTCCTTTTCGAACGAGCGGAACCCGCTCAGGCGGAATCCGTGTTTCCGTGCGATGGCTGAAATCTCATCCACGCGCGCCCGCGTGAGGCGTTTTCCGAGCGTGTAATCCTCGAAACGGCCTTCCAGCGCCAGCGCCATCGTCTCGGCCATGCAGGCGTAAGCCTTGCCCGGTGGAAACCCAAAGTTAAAGTGGAAATCAACGGGGCCTGGAACGTCCACCATTCCGCCGTCAATCACAAATATATCATCTCTTGCCGCCGCGACCATTGCAGAAACATCGCGAGGGCGCGCCACGTCGCAGACCACGCTGCCCGGACGCAGATGTTCAGGCTGGATGACCGCGTGGACCGCGCTCGTCACCGTCAGAATCAATTGGGACTCGGCGAGGGGTGCCATATCCGTGCTGACGACCACCTCGCCTCTCGCCTGACCTTTGAGTCGGTCGCGCAAAACATCGAGCGGATCTGCCCTTCGGCCGATCAGCACGAGCCGCGCCACCTGCTCCGCCAGCAGTTCCGCGCAGACCTGCCCGATGGCGCCCGTCGCGCCCACCACCGCGGCCGAGGCGTTGCGGAGGGGGATGTCCATCAACTCGGCGGCGCGCTTGAGTGCCTCGACCGCGACCGCCACGGTGTAGGAATCGCCGGTCGTCACGGGAACCGCCAACCCGTCCGCGATGGAAATGCCCGCGTCGCCCACCACGGAGGTGAACGCGCCCAGTCCCAAAATCTGCGCGCCGAGCTGTTCGGCCATGCGTCCCGTCTGGACGATCTTGCGGTAGACGCGCGCTTCGGGCAGTTCCAGCATCTGGCGCGGCGTGAGCGGGCAGGCGATCAGCCAGCCCTTGATCTGTTTTCCAGTGGCGGCGGAGGTGACGCCTTCGATTTCGGAGAGATAGACAGGGGGAAAGAACTGGGAAAAGAATTCAATCTGGCGTTCGCTCAGGAGGCGGCCGAGAAATGGATATTTTCGTTGCACATCGCGTTTGACGCTGATGGGGTGGATGATAAAGGCAAAAGAGTCCATTTGATTCCAAAGTTCGTGAGCGGTCCCACAGGGATGCTCCGCGATTGCACCGCGAACAGGATGCAGTGCAATCGCGGAGCATCCTTTAGGACTGCATCCAAAACAAGGAACTTGTTTTTACACGAGCACTCACCAGGACTCCACCTCCGCGCTGCCAACTTCGTCGCCGCGCGGGTAGAGTCGGCGGTGCAGGCTGGCATTCTTCAAGCGGTGGTGGTCGCTGTCTTCGTAGCGGATGTCGTGGTCAATCACGCGCCGCTCTTTGGAGGCAAACAGCAGCACGTCGGATTCGATGGTGCGCGCCGGGAAGATGATCATCCCCGAACCGATGCGGCAGTTGTGCCCCACGCACCCGCCCATCACTGGACGGTTGGACTGATTCAGATCATGGTTTCCGTCGCGCGCCAAAATGGGCGCCGGGATCAAATTATAGTCGGTGAAGGTACTGCCCGAGCCGATAAAGGTGTTGCGTCCCACCACACACATTTGCAGGCAGGTGTTCTGCGCGATCATGGAATTTTCCATGACGGTGGTCATAAACAAGGCGGTGCGGAAGGGCAGGAACGTCCCGTCACCGACGACGGACAGCATCAACTGAACGTCTTGCGAAACGTTGACGTTGTTGCCGATGATGCAATTCTCGATGACCGCCCCGGCATTGACGGTGACGTTATCGCCGATGGTGGTCGGGCCGTGGATGACGGCGCGCGGGTCAATCACACAGTTTTTTCCCACCTTGACGAGTTCGGAACATTCCAGCACCTGGCGGCCTTCGTACAGGGCTTTGGCGAGGATCTTGAGTTTGAAACCCAGGTCGCGATTGAGACGCGTCTCGAAGCGCAGGCCGCGCCCGAACAGGCCGAAGACGATGTCCGCGATGAAGATATGCACCCACGAGTCAATTGCGAGCATGGAACGGATCGGCAGTTGAAAAACAAGGTCGCCGCTCTGGTCGGCCATGTAGGTGGGGACGTGGTAGTAGCCGACTTCCTTGGATTCGAGGTCAATCACGAGCGGTTCCACGTCTGCCACGGGGCCGTGCGGGTAGTACCACAAATCCGCAAGATAGAGGTTGCCCGCCAGCGTGTAGGAAGTGGAAAGCGGCAGGGCATGTTCGCGGAAGGCGGGGTCCGCCGCAGAGAAGGCGGCGCGGCAGGCGTGCCCCAGTTTGCGGGCTTTGGCGATGAAGGCGCGGATGTATTCGGCGTCGAAGAACAGGTTGTTGCGGTGGACGAGCGTGGCTTCGTGGACGCGCGGCAACGGCTCGCGCGCGGCCAGTTCCATCTCTTTGGTCACGTAGGGCGCGAGCACGTTTCTCTGCCACAGCCAGAGCGGGGCGTTCTGGATACGCAGGTCGCGCGCCGGTTCGTTGAACGGCGGGATGCGGTTGGGGGCGGGCAGGATTACTTTCAGCATTTTGACTAAGGCTCTGTGTAAGAATAACTTCCTGATTTCAAAGTTCGCGAGCAGTTGCACTGCGAGCTGTCAGCAGTCCAACTGCTGACAGAAACACGGAACTTATTTTTACATGGGTACTAAGCCAGCGGCGTCTGGTCAATTTCAATGGCGCAGGTGGAGTCGCCCTTTGCAATGCAGAGCGTCTCTTCCACGTTGAATATCTTACCACCGCTTACCCAATACAGCGATTCTTGCAGGAGACCGACCGCCAGGTGGCAGACCGCCTCCTCGGCGTGGCGCTCCCAACAGAGCGGACAACGCTCGATGACCCACAGCAGTTTTCCACCCTGTTCATGAATAGAGACGCGCTGATCGGTTTCCTGGTTGAACACATCCGCGAGAGCCTGTCCGCCCATGCGGATCTTCGCGCCGAGCGGCAGGAGGCGGAAGGCGGTCTCTGTCAGCCCCATTTGCGGACCAAATTCGCGCATCCCGTACTTGAAGGCGACGCGCCCCACGCGGATGGCGAGGCCGCGCCCGCCGCGAGGTCCGTAGGCGTGTTCGAGCTTTTCCAGCAGTCCGCTGAGGGTTGCAAATGAAAATTCGAGTTGGGAGTCGGACGGGGGGTAATGGCCAATCAGGTCGCTTCGCCCGGCCAGGTTGAAGACGGCGTTCAGCCCGTTCCTGCCGACCACTTCTTCCATTGATTCCAGAATGATGCGCCCCATGCGATTTGGATAATAAAACGCGCGGGACTGGTTCATAATGTGATGTTCTCTGGGATGTTCTTTTTTAGCGGGATGGTGCGATGTTCATCCAGAAAGGTCTGTAATCTTTGGGTGAAGATCTGCGGTTCTTCCAGCATGGGAAAGTGGCCTGCGTTTTCAAAGTGGACGATCTGGGCTTGCGGAATGCCCGCCTGCATGACTTGCCACTGCAGCGGGTGGACGACCTTGTCCTTGTCCCCGTACATCCCCAGCGCAGGCACTTTGATCTGTCCGAGCATGGGGCGCAGGTCGGTGCGGCGCAGGGAGGCGATGCTGCGCAGGAAGGATTCGAGCGTGGTGCGCGAGAGGTCGCGGTCCATCATGTCGGGGAAACGCGGATCACTGCAGATCTGGCGCGAGTAATAATTTTTCATGAAGGAGCGGAAGGGTCCCATCAGGTTGAAGATCAGGAAGGCGTTGATGCGGTAGCCCGCCAGTTTGAGCAGGGGCGCAAGTGAAGACCCGACAATCGGCGAGCCGACCACGACCACTTTGCTGACCCGCTCCGGGTAGCGGATGGCCACCGACAGGCTGACCGTCCCGCCCATGCTGTGACCAACCAGCGGGGCGCGAAAAATCCCCAGTTGTTCCATGAACTGCCCAACCAGGCCGACGAAATCCTGCACGGCGTAGGTATCGCGCTTCTTGCCGGATTCGCCAAACCCCCAGAAATCCAGCGCGTAGGTACGATAGTGTTGTCCCAAAAAGGACATGGTCTCCTGCCAAAGCCCCCAGGAGCCAAGCCAGCCATGCAACAAGATGACGGGTCGTCCACGTCCGTAGACCTCGTAGTGGACGATGCCTTGATCGGTAGTTATCGAGGACACGGGAAATTTTATGCCGGGCAGGGGTTATCCGCCGGACTCCATTTCTGCGAGAATACTGTACAACAGTTCCAACAATATATCCTTGACCGATTTACGGTCGGTGGCGGTGCAGGGCAGGAGTTTGATCTTTGAACCCAGGCGCAGGGCGTGGCGCATGTCATCCACCTCCCAGGCGTCCTTCTTATCCTGTTTGTTGGCGGCCACCACGTACGGGGTGGGGGCGTAGGCGCGGAAAGTTTCGAGGATGCCGCGCGCCTCCCGGAACGTCTCGGGGCGGGTGCTGTCCACCAGCACGATGAAGCCGAGCATGCCCTCCGAGAGAATTTCCCACATGAAATCGAAGCGTTTCTGCCCGGGCGTGCCAAACAGGTACAGTACCAGGTCCTCATCCACGGTGATGCGGCCAAAGTCCATCGCGACCGTGGTGGATTCCTTGACGACGCGTTCTTCGCGTCCGCTGATCTTGCGCTCGGTGGAAACCACATCAATCTCACTGACGGATTGGATGAATTCCGTTTTCCCGGCGCTGAAAGGGCCTGTCACCACCATTTTGACTGTTTGCATAAATCGAATCCTTCTCTCAGTTTACAGCGAGCGGATGCGCCCGATGAGTTTATTAACCAGGGATTTCTGCTCTTCGCGGTTCTCGGTCGGGAAGGTGCGCGCAGGGATGGGGATATGCGCGCCCTCGGGGCGGACGATCTCCACCAGCCCGGCCTGCAAAAGCCCGTACACGATACGGCGCACTTCCATTTCGTTCATCTTGTTCGCGCTCCCGATCTGGCGCATCGTGTTTTTGGGATTGATGTAGGATACCACCCGCCACTCTTCCACGCTCAGGTTGACGTTCTTCAACGGGCGGTCGGTGAACTTCAAGGCCATGTCAATGCTGGGAATCTCATCCTGCAACTGTTCCCACTCGCGCAGTTGGCGCGAACCCTCGATGATGATGTTTTCCAGGTCGAGCCGCACGTTGATGTGGTCGTCGGGCGCCATGAGTTCGGTTTCGAAGCGGAAGAGCCCCTCTGCCCACGTGAACAGGCGGCGGACAATGCCCGTGTAATAACCCTGCAAATTTTGCAGGATTTCATCCTGCAACACATACCCGGCATTGATCAGCATCAGGCCAAGTTCCTTGTCGGTCACTTTGCCGGCGCGCTCCATGATGGCGCGATATTGATTGACCGATAAACGGTTGGCCTTATGCAGGATCGTCGCGAGGCGGTTGTCCTCCTGCCCGATGCGCGCGTAGGCCAGTTTGCCCTCGCGGAACGCCACATGCGCCTGCTCACTCGGCCCGTCCACGACCAGCGTACCGGTCTTCCGGGCCAGGTTGATCAGGTTCAGTAATTGGGTAACCGTGAAGTCCCTAAGATTTCCGCGTAGCGCCATTGAGCCTCATAAAATCCCCACAGTGAAAGGGGGTTGGAAAATTATACTTGCAAGGGAGGGATGAGTCAATTAATTTTTTGTAGGGACATTGCGTAGAGACGTAGCAATGCAACGTCTCTACGGCCGCGCCTCGACAAACAACTCCACCCGCGTCACGCGTGACCCGAGGCTGGCTACCGTTAAATCAAACGGGAGACTCCCCCCGGGCTGGAGTCCGCTGCCCTCCCAGCGGCGGAATCCCACCACGCGGCCCGCGGCGTCGTAGGCCACCGCAACCACCCAGACGGTTTGCGCGGGCGCGCTCCCCGCGGGCAGGGACACCTGTCCGCGGACGCGCGCGGCGCGGCCATCGGAGGCGATCCCGGTCAGCGGGTCGAGCAGGGACGCGTTCAGGTAACGCGGGTCGTCCGGCGGGAGGATCGTAGCCGAAAGAATCCGGGCGCGCGGGGACGCGTCCACGGGCGCGGGGGGCGGGAAGAAAACCGTCAGCGGCAGGGAGGCGTGCGGCGGTAAAACGTTGAGGGGCAGAATGGCAACTTGCGCGGCGACCACTGTCCCGTCCGCGGAAAGAAGCGAAAGTCGCGCCGAGAGATTTTCCAGCGCGTCCGCGGAGTCGTTACGCGCGAGCGCGAAGCACCACATCCCGCCGTCCAGCGTCGGGTAGCATTGGACCTGCGTGATGGCGAACGGGACGGGCGTGGGCGTGGCTTCGCCTGTCGGGTTGTTTTCATCGGCGGGGATGCGCAGGGACGCGCCGACGGGCATGGCGTTGGGCGAGATGCTGGGATTGGCGGCGATGAGCGCGTCGAGCGGCACGCCGAATTTCTGCGCGAGTTCGCCCATGGTGTCGCCCGCCTGGATGGTGTAGGTGAACGGCGTGGGGCTGGGCAGGGGCGTGTCGGCGACCTCACCCTGGCTCATCGGCGCGGCGGTGGGGCTGGGTGTGAGGGTGAGATAGGGAGTCAGCGCGGCGGAGGAGGGTTCACGTGTGGCGGGCGCACAGGAGGCGAGAAGTAAAACCAGCGCGGCGATGGCGGGCAGGAGTTTGCGGGACATGGGACGATTATATCCAGAATGGGAAATTTCCCCGAAAATACGGATGAGGCCGCGTGCGCGCGGCCTCATCCAACCCAAACCCTAACCGGGGTGCCACACCCAAATTAGGAGAATGCCAGAATAGATTACCCCTCGTGCAATTCGTGCGGCGGGAAGAGATGCGTTTCGCGCTCGGGTTCTTTGGCCCCGGCCGCAATCCAGCGCAGCATCAACCCGTAGCCGCCAACCAGGGCAATGCCTTCCAAGACTATAATTAACCCGCCCACGCCGCCGGTGTTGACCAGTTGATAGAAAAATTGA
Source organism: uncultured Anaerolineaceae bacterium (assembly GCA_964371065.1). GTDB lineage: Bacteria > Chloroflexota > Anaerolineae > Anaerolineales > Villigracilaceae > Denitrolinea. The sequence goes on from CAYJLS010000041.1 coordinate 26,471, forward strand.
AAGATGGGATATTGCAACGGGAAATTCATAAGAGCCTCCGGAATTCAAACGTAAAGTGTGGCGCGGCAATCCAGGCAGAGATGCTGCCAGGCGGCATCGCCGATCTGTGAGACGATGTAATCGAGTTCAGCCTGGCTAACGATGGGTCGCCCGCATTTTTGGCAATACGCAAGTGGTGAGTGACGCAAAATAGTGTTGCGTGTTGCGTGTTGCGTGTTGCGTGTTTCGTGTTTCGTACTTTGAGATTCATTGCCAATGAGGGCGATGGCTTTCGTCCCGCAAATTTTTTCGCATTTGCCGCAGTGGATGCATTCGGCAGGGTTGAGAGCCAGAACGGTTTGCTGGCGATCTTCCAGCACTTTCAAGGCGCGCGTCGGGCAGACCTGGGCGCAGAAGCCGCATAGCGTACAGTCGTCGGGGTTGGGGATGACGGGGAGGAGCGTGCTG
>CAYJLS010000042.1:0-26836 GCA_964371065.1 uncultured Anaerolineaceae bacterium
GATGAAAGTACGAGCGTTTGCCCGTTTTGGCGCGGAGCATTCTCAATCGGCGATTTGCCAAAGAAATTTTCGATGAGGGATTTTGCGTCGACCAGATATTCGACCTCGTCTACATGAAAGGAGAGGGACAGATAGTGTTCGTTATCCACATGTCCTTCCGCAAAATAATATCCAAGCAGCCGGAAGAAATCCGGCTCGTAAGGCAGATTAACTTCGCGCTCAACAGGAGCATGGCGTCCGCGCCCTAATGGGACAGTCACGCTGTGAGCAAGGGCAGGTTCCATCACTGGCTGAGGCACAGGGATAACGAGATAGTCGCCCTCCTTGATGCTGTCTGCCCGCTTCCAGGTTGGCTGGAACTCTTTGTTACGCTCGCTTTGTCTCTGGCGGCGAACCACCAACAACGGATGTTCAGCTGTGACTTTTAGCTGGCGTCCACTGTCGCCATAGAAGCGAATGTTGAAAATTTTGCCGTGATAAGGCCGCTTCATGGTGTGATACACCTTGCGCCAGCGGCCTTGATGAGTCAACACTTCATCGCCAACAGAAACCTGCTCAATCTGCTTTTCGCCGCTGCGAGTGCGGACGCGCGCGCCTTCAAGGAAGCAGCCTTCAACGTAATGCACCGACGCGCCTTCATCCACGATGATGAGCGTGCGCTCAAACTGACCGACGTTGGCGGTATTCAAACGGAAATAAGCCTGCAAGGGCAAATCCACTTTGACGCCCTTCGGCACGTAGACGAACGATCCACCCGACCAGACCGCCGAGTTCAGCGCGGCGAACTTGTTGTCTTCAATCGGGATGACCGTGCCGAAATATTCGCGGAATAACTCGGGATACTGCCGCAGTCCATCTTCAATCGAAAGGAAGATCACGCCCTGCTTTTCGAGATGCTCGAGAATGGAGTGGTAGACCATTTCGGAATTATGGACAATCATTCCTTCGGCGACGAAGTTGTGCGGACCATCCACTTCGATGTCGTAGACCATTTCCACCCCAGCGGGCGTAATGGATTCGATGCGGGCGTATCCAAAATATTCATTGACGTGGTTTCGGAAACTTGTCCCTTCTGCCATGGAATGACTATGATGGAATTTGCGTTTGTCCATGCGTACGAGACGCTGTTCTGAACGGCAACCAAGCCGCTCAAAATCACCGCTGAACATCATGCGATATCCAACCATTATACGATCCTGGTCGTGAGGATGTTTTCCCTCGAAACGATGGATATTCGACGTGCCAACTCCGCAAACATCGGCAAGGTTGCGAACATCCTGTAACAATTCGGGATTGGCGCTGGTCAACATTACATCTTTGTTTTTGGGATGGTCGCGGACGTATCCATCCGCATCCACGTAGCCGCCGATAAAGGCGAGGATTTGTTCCTGCGGCAACGACGCGACCCAATCAGGCACGCGCTTTTCGAGCGCTCCACCGGAGAAGCCATTTGCTTCCAAGTAACGCGCAACAATCGTCGAGCCGACCGTCAAGCGGAAGGGATCGCCGTTCTGTGCGGCAATGTCAAACAAGCGCGAAGTCACCTGCTTGAATTCCTTTCGCAAGGATTGGTCAGTGGCGGGAATGGCAACTTCCACGCGCGCTTTTTGGTTTTCGCTGTGGATAAACCCGTCTCCCATATACAAGCCGAGCCACCACATCAAATCTTTCGAGGTCCGCTTCGGTAATTCAACATGATTGTGCCGCCAGTTGGTTTCAACGTTTGGCTGTTCCAATTCGTAGTCCTGCCCAACATCGGGCAAAGACTTTGCCACCGCAACCAGATCGCCCGCTTTCAAATCGCGCAGGTACTTCCAGGCACGCGCATAGCGTCCGCGCTGATTGCCTTCCTTGCGATGAAGTTCCAACGCAAGGAAAGGATGGTTTTCCGTCGCGCGAATAGTTCGCGTCCCAACTTTAACTTCATAAACGGGACGCTCACCCTTGGGCATAAAATTCTTCACAGGCGCGGGGATGATCTGGTTTGTCTCTTCGTCAAGTGAAAAGACAACATCGCCGGGAATAACCTCGCGAATGGGCATGACGCCGCGTGCGGTATAAATGCGCGTGTCGCCGCTCAAACATTCGTATTGCGCGCCAACCCCCGCCAAAAATTTTTGCTCGGCTTCGGGGATGCCCAACTTGTCAAAGGTGTTCTTGATATCATCGGGAACATCGTCCCATGATTTTTCGCTTTTCTCGGTCGGCTTGACGTAGTAGAAGATGTTGTCAAGGTCGAGGTTCGAGATGTCGGGGCCCCAGGTTGGCATGGGACGCGCAAGGTAATGCTCCAGCGCCTTGAGGCGGAAGTCAAGCATCCATTGCGGCTCGCCTTTCATGCGCGAAATATTTTCCACGACTTGGCGGGTCAAGCCTCTTTCAGATTTGAAGACGTAGTTGTCGTCGCGGTCGTGAAAACCGTATTTGTAATCGCCGATCTGTTCCAGGGATTTGTTTTCTTCGTTAAGTTTGATATCTTCGCTCATGGGTTTCTCCAAAGATAATAGAGAACAGGGAATAGAGAGTAGTTCACGCTACAGGTAAAGGACTAATCTCTATTCACTAATCATCCGCTCTCTTCACTAAGCAACTTCCTCGTATTTCTCGCGCACCCAGTCATAGCCCTGCTCTTCGAGATGCAGGGCCAGATCGGGACCGCCCGATTCCACGATGCGTCCGTCCAACATGATGTGAACATAGTCGGGTTTGATGTAGTTCAACAGGCGCTGATAATGGGTGATGACCAGCACGCCGAGTTCGGATCCGCTCAGGGCGTTGACGCCTTCGGCAACGATGCGCAGCGCGTCGATATCGAGGCCTGAATCGGTCTCATCCAAAATGGCGATCTCAGGTTTGAGGGTTGCCATTTGTAAAATTTCGGCGCGCTTTTTTTCGCCGCCCGAGAAGCCATCGTTCAGGTAACGGCCCGCGAAAGCATGATCCATCTTGAGCAATTCCATCTTTTCCTTGAGCATCTTGCGGAACTCAGGGATGGGCATGCCCTTGTCTTCAGGGTTGGCCGCGCGGCGGCGCGCGTTGACCGCGGTACGCAGAAAGTTTGCCACAGTCACGCCTGGGATGGCGACAGGATATTGGAACGCCAGAAACAAACCGAGGCGGGAGCGTTCGTCGGGCTCCAGTTCCAGCAGATTCTGTCCCTTGAACCAGACCTCGCCCTCGGTGACGGTGTAGTTGGGATGTCCCATTAATGTGTACGCCAGCGTAGACTTGCCCGTGCCGTTCGGCCCCATGATGGCGTGAACCTTGCCCTGCTCCACGGTCAGGTCAAGGCCTTTCAGAATTTCCTTGTTTTCAATGCTTACGTGGAGGTTTCTAATCTCAAGTTGCGACATGGGTTTCTCCAAATAAATCGCCTTTTCGGCGGAATTTCTCAACATGCGGCATTATAGCAGGGTCAGTTGGATATGTCAATATTTATGATATTTTTCTAGTATATTAATATCAACAAAAGGTCAGGCTTGCGAAATTATGCCCTCCCCTCTATAATGATTTCGAGGATTGCCATGAAGATCAAACTCGAAAAACTGGAAGCCCGTATCCGCGAACTGATTGAAATTCGCATGGTCAGCGTCTTGCCCGGTCAGAAAATCGAGCAGGCCGCCATTCGACAACTTGCCAAAGCCATGCGCGCGAACATTACCGAAAAAGCGGGGACAAAAATGGCTCCAAATGTTTTCACGTTGATTGTCCACCCGAACGAAAATACTGCCTGGCAGGATATCGGCCTGCTCGACCTGCTCAAAGAGACGCTGCAAACAGTCGGTCGCGAAGTGGACCTCGAATTTGCCGCGCCGCCCACCCTGTCCGTTGCCACCGACGCGTCCTTCGCGCCGGGCGAAGTCCGCGTGGTTGCCTCGCACAAAGTGGAAACCCTGGGACCCACCAACGCCATTGCCCACGCAAGCAGTGGCGCATCGGAAACGGATGAAAACACCATTCCAGAGAATGCCTTCCTCATCATTGACGGGAGAAAAGTTTTCCCGCTAAACAGCCTGGTCATCAATATCGGACGGCGGCTGGAAAACCAGCTGGTGATTGACGACCCGCGCGTTTCGCGCACCCACTCCCAACTACGCGCCATCAAAGGCCGCTACGTGGCCTTTGATCTCAATTCAACGGGCGGCACCTTCGTCAACGGACAACGCACCAGCCAGACCATCCTCTATCCGGGAGATGTCATCTCGCTGGCAGGCGTCAGCCTCATCTTTGGGCAGGATAACCCTCCGCCGCGCCCGGACCTGAAAGACACCGGCCCGCTCCAAACGCAGGACGACGATCGCACCACCGCGATACTCAAAACGAAATCTCAGATCCGCAAAAACAAAAAATGAGCGGAGTCATCGTTCTTGCCCTGCGGTTGGCGCTGGCCGCCAGCCTGTACGCCTTCCTCGGTTGGGCGCTGTTCAGCCTGTGGCGTGACCTGCAAACGCGCGGCGTCAGCCTGGCCGGACGAAAAGCCCCCTCGCTCAGCCTCACCCTCCAGCGCAAAGGCAGAGAGACCACCCGCCGCGCCTTCCAACAGACCGAAATCATGGTCGGACGCGACCCCGCCTGCGATGTGTTGCTGGACGATGATGCCATTTCTGCGCGCCACATCCACTTGAGTTACCATCACGGACAGTGGTGGGTGGAAGATCTCGGTTCCACCAACGGCACACGTTTGAACCAGGCGCCGCTCACCACCCCCACCGTCATCACCACCGGCGACCAGATCGAGTGTGGACACACCGCCCTCATCGTCAGCATCGGCGCGGCGACAGACCCCTCGCCCACCACGCGCCTATAACCTCATCGGAGAAAATTTATGCCCACCCCTACAGGATCTTCGACCCTTACAGGATCTTCGACAACCGCAACATTGGCTATCATCGGAGGCTCCGGCCTCTACTCCATGCCCGGCCTCGCCGAAACAAAAGAATACGATCTCGACACTCCCTTTGGCAAACCCAGCGCGCCCATCGTGGTTGGCACACTGGATGACCAGAAAGTCGCCTTCCTGGCGCGGCACGGGCTGGGACACCACATCAGCCCCAGCGAGGTCAACTATCGCGCAAACATTTACGCGCTCAAATCCCTCGGCGTCGAGCGTGTCATCGGCATCAACGCCTGCGGCTCCCTGCGCGAAGACTACGCCCCCGGCCACATCGTTATCCCCGACCAGATCTACGACAACACACACCGGCGCGCCCGCTCCTTCTTCGGGGAGGGACTCGTCGCGCACATCTCCGTGGCGGAACCGTTCTGCCGCGACCTCTCGGACCGGTTGGCGGATACCGTACTCGCGGCCGGCGCGACCACCCATCGCGGCGGCGCGTTCATCATCATCGAAGGCCCGCGCTTTTCCACCAAGGCCGAATCGAACACCTACCGCGCCTGGGGCATGTCCATCGTCGGCATGACCGCCTCGCCCGAAGCCTTCCTGGCGCGCGAAGCCGAAATGTGCTACGCCGTCATGGCGCACGTCACAGATTACGACGTGTGGCACACCAGCGAGTCGCCCGTCACCGTCGAGATGGTCATCGAGATTCTGAAGCGGAACACGCGCACAGCGCAGGAAGCCGTCCGTAAACTGGCAACCAGCCTCAAGGTCACGCGTGAATGCGAATGCGGATCCGCCCTCTCGTCCGCGCTCATCACCGATCCGTCCCACATCCCCGCGCAGACCAAAGAAAAACTCAAACTGCTCATCGGAAAATATCTCCCGTAAACCCCGTGAATCATCCCCAAACCCAGCGCCGCCTGTTTGCTTATTCGGCGGCGTTCCTCTTTCTTTTTTCGCTGATCCTGACTCTCTCAGCGGCCGTGCGCGAGCGCGCCTGGCTGGCCGAAGGTTCTGTAAGGGTGGATTATCGCTGGGATCACTGGATCGGCTTCGCGGTTTGGTTCGCGCTGGCGTGGATCGCCCAGCGCGTGACCTCGCGCCGGCTCCCCGACGCCGACCCATTCCTGCTCCCCGTGGCCTCCCTGCTCAGCGGATGGGGACTGCTGACCATCTGGCGGCTCGACCCCTACTTCGGTCTGCGGCAGGCCATCTGGCTGGTCGTCTCGATGACGGCGTTTCTCGCAGCCCTGCGCTTTCCCATTGACCTGGGTTTCCTGCGCCGCTACAAATACCTGACCCTGCTGGGCGGCATCCTGCTCACCGCGCTGACGCTGGTCTTCGGCTCCAACCCCTCGGGCTTTGGGCCGCGCCTGTGGATCGGCGGCGCGGATGTGTACCTGCAGCCCTCCGAGCCGTTGAAACTTTTGCTGGTGATCTATCTCGCGGCCTACCTCGCCGACCGCCTGCCCGCGGAGACGTTCGACAACCTGCGCGCACAATCCTTTCGGCGCATGCGCCAGGCGTCCATCCCGCTGATCGTACCAACCGCAGTGATGACCGGGCTTTCCCTGCTCATCCTGATTGTCCAGCGCGACCTCGGGACGGCCTCCATTTTCCTCCTGATCTACACCATCATCCTCTTTCTCGCGACCGGCAAGCGGCGCGTCCTGCTCGTCACCGCCGCCGGTCTGGGACTGGCCGCGCTGGTCGGCTATTTTTTCGTGGACATCATCCGCCTGCGGCTCGACGCCTGGCTGAACCCCTGGGCAGATCCCAGCGGGCGCTCGTACCAGATCATCCAGTCCCTGCTTTCCGTCGCCAACGGCGGCATATTTGGCCGCGGCCCGGGAATTGGCGCCCCCACCCTCGTGCCGGTAGCCATTTCAGATTTCATATTTACGTCCGTCGCGGAAGAAACCGGACTACTCGGCGCGGTCGGACTGCTCGGCCTGCTGGGACTGCTGTTGATGCGCGGCCTGCGCGCCGCCCTGCTGGCCCCCGACCGCTTCCGCCGCCTGCTGGCCGGGGGACTGACCGCCTATCTCGGCGTGCAAAGTTTGCTCATTTTAGGCGGCAACCTGCGCCTGCTCCCGCTCACCGGCGTGACCCTGCCGTTTGTCTCGTATGGCGGATCGTCCCTGCTCACATCTTTTCTCGCGCTGGCCATCCTCCTGCGCGCCGAAGGCCAGCCCGAAGACGAACCCGCGCCGCTGGCAACCCCGCGTCCGTACGCATTGCTCGCCGCGCTCTTTTCGCTGGGACTGTTTGCCTCCGCACTTGCGACGGGCTGGTGGGCGGTCGTCCGCAGTCCCGACCTGCTGGCGCGCACCGACAACGCACGCCGCTCGATTGCCGACCGCTACGTCCGGCGCGGCTCCCTGCTGGAGCGCGGCAACCAGTTCATCACCGTCACAGATACGAACGAAAATATCTTCGTGCGCGAATACGCCTACCCCGCCCTCGCGCCGATCACCGGCTACACCCATCCGGTCTACGGGCAGGCCGGTCTCGAAGGGACGCTCGACGATTATCTGCGCGGCTTTCAGGGCAACCCGTCGAGCCTGATCTGGTGGCACCAACTAGTGTACGGTACGCCCCCGCCCGGCCTCGATGTTCGCCTGAGCATTGACCTCAACCTGCAAAGAAAGGCCGACGAATTGCTGGGCGAACACGCTGGGGCGATCATCCTGCTCAACGCGCAGAGCGGCGAAATTCTGGTCATGGCCTCGCATCCGACTTACGACCCGAACCGGCTGGACGAGACCGGGGAGGAGCTGCGGACCGACCCGGGCGCGCCGCTGATCAACCGCGCCGCGCAGGGCGCCTACCCGCCCGGCTCCATCCTGGACCCCCTGCTGGCCGCGAACTTCGGACCGGTTTCCAACCCGGACGCAGAACACAGGCGCGAATTCTACAATCAACTCGGCCTGTACAATGCGCCGGACTTGCGCCTGCCAGTGGGAACCCCTTCGGAATTTGGAGAGATAGAAAACCTGCGCGTCAGCCCCCTGCAATTGATCCTGGCGTTCGCGCCCCTCAGCAATAACGGCATCCGCCCCGCGCCGCGCATCGCGCTGGCGGTGGACACGCCCACCCAGGGTTGGGTGATCCTGCCCGCGAACGGCGACCCGCTCAAAGTCATGGAAGAGGCGAACGCCCAGCAGGCGGTGGAATCCCTGCGCGTCGCCGATCGTCCGTTTTGGCGGTTCGCGTCAAGGTCCAATGAAAAAGATAAATTCTTTGCCTGGTTTGTGGCGGGGACATTACCCAACTGGCAAGGCACGCCGCTCACGCTGGTCGTCCTGCTGGAAGAAGACAACGCCCTGCCCTTACAGGACCTTCGGCTCGCGAACTCCATGGGCGAGGCGTTGCTGAACGAAGCGCTGGGGCCGTAATCCGGCTACGCAACGAGCGAACGCAGGATGGGGATTTTTTGCAGGATCGCGATGACGACCCAGGAAATGATGAAGACCAGGATGGTGGTTAGCGGCACCATGTAGATGGATGAGCCGTCCAGCGGGCCGAGCGAGTTTTGCCGCAGAAAATTTAGCACAAAAACGTGGACAAGGTACATGCCAAAGCTGGCGGAGGTGAGTCCAACCGCCCACTTTGCCAGGCGCGGACGCGGGACGGCTCCGCCACACCGTCCTGCGTTCGGTGCAGGGAAGATCGCTTCGCCTGCCGCTTTCAGCAAAATGAAGGCGGAAGCCGAAAGAAACACGATGTTGGCGCCCAGCAGGTATTGGAAATAATCCACAAGTTTATCGGCGATCTCGGTGTAGTACAGGGTGATATAGCCCGTGAAGACCGCCGAGGCGAGGTAAACGGCCGCCGCAGTCCAGAGCATCCACTTTTTGAGTGGGATGCGCGCCAGCAAATAGCCGAGCATAAAATAGCCGATGTAGCCGGTGAGATATCCAAGTTTGAAAATAAATTGGAAGTCGAGCAGGTATTCCAACAGCCGCTGGAACGGGCCGAAAACAAACCAGATGCCGATGAAATACCATAAATGTTCATCCCGAGTCGAGGCGACCAACACACGAAAAACGGGAGTCAGCAGGTAGATGCCAAACAGTTCGTACATGAACCAGAGATGATATTCGGCAGGCCTCGACAAAATCGTCATCACAACCCCTTTGACGATAATCGGCAGGCTGATGCCGGGGAAACCATTCCCTTTAAATACCAGGTACAGGACCGACCAGAACAGGAAGGGGAAGACCACCTTTTGAAAGCGTTTGCGATAGAAATCCCGAATGCTTTCCTGGCGGGGAAGCAGTAACGCGCCGCTGACCATGAACAGGAGCGGCACACAGGCGCGCGCGATCACATTGTAGATGTTTCCGGCCATCCAGTCGGCAAAGGGGACGCTCCCCCAGCGCACGGCTACCATGGCAGAGACGTGTCCCAGGATGACGAGCAGAATCCCGATATTGCGGACGAAGTCCGCCCAAAGATAGCGGGATGCGGATGGATTTGGAGTTTCGGCTTGCATGAACACCTCGGGGTTGGAAGTTGACGCCGGATTATACCCGAACTGTTCAGGAGACCGTCCGCCGCAGGATGGGGATGCGCAGCAGAATCCACGTGATGAACGCCGAAAGCAGGAAGACAACGAAAATTGTGGCAGGCACGCCAACGTAGGGATTGGGGTGGAACGCGGATAACCTTACGCCAAGAACGCCGCGCTTCACCAGGTCAATCACGATGTAGTGCATGAGGTAAACGCCGGTGGTGGTCGTTCCGAAAAAGCGGACGAGGGGATGATCGAACTGAATGGACTTGATGAAAACGAACAGCCCAATCGCCCCAACCAGGACCGGCAAGCCGTTGATGTAGTAGAAGGTGACATCCGCCTTGCCGGTGGAGGCAGTCAGCGCCCAGGTACCGAGGAGGATGAACAGGCTGGCCAGAACCCATGCCCCAAGCGCCAGCCAGGATTGTTTTTTGGTGAATTCGCGTGTGCCGAGCAGGTAGCCCAGCAGGTAGAAGCCGAAGTAACCCGTCGCTTGCGGAAGAAACACTCCGAACTGGAACCCGGCAAAACGGTCAATGAGCGAGGCGATGGGATCAAAAAACACCCAAAGGACGAGAAAATACCAGACCGCGTTACGGTCAATCTCGACAATTTTCCAGAAAACAGGGGTGATCAGGTAAAAGCCGAACAGCGAGTACATGAACCACAGGTGGTCATAGACTGTCCCAGTCAGGATGGCTTCAAAGGCGGAAACCAGGGTGTATTCCTTCTGTCCCGTGTAAGCCAGCAGGAACATGTGAATCAGCGACCACGTCACCAGCAGGATGAGAACGCGGGGCAGGCGCTTCTTGAAATATTCCTTCCACGGCATGGGATGGATAAGATTTAGGTAGCCGCTGATCATAAAAAAGAGCGAGACCGCAGTGCGGCTGGCCCCATCCACGATGTTGCCGAGCATCCACCAGTCAAAGGGGATTTGTCCCCATTTGAAGACCAGTTGATAGGAGACATGCACAACGATGACGAAGAAAATGGCGAGGATGCGGGTGAGGTCCACCCAGGGCAGGTAGGCGGGACGGGAAATTGTGGATTCGGTCATGGAATCTCCATCGGCGCACAGGCTGGGAACGCCCCCATTAAATCACAGTTATCGTTAAAAGCGAACCCCGGAAAGAAGAAAGAGAAATCGGATGGGTTTGAGCCCGCCGGGTCTTTTTGTTGTAAAATCGTGTCTATTCAGGTTTCAGCGTCTGCCAGTCGTAGACCCTATCCGCCACTTCCTTCCCATGACCACTTTTGCCATTGAAACCCACCAACTCACCAAACGCTTCGGCGATATGACCGCCGTCGCCGCGGTTGACCTGCGCGTCGGCGTTAGCGAAATCTACGGCTTCCTCGGTCTCAACGGCGCGGGGAAGACCACGGCCATCCGCGCGCTCTTGGGGATGATCCGCCCGAGCGCGGGAAACGTCAAAGTGCTGGGACAACCTGTCGGTCCGAATGAACGCGGGCCGTGGGCGCGGGTCGGCCATCTTGTGGAGCATCCGTCGGCCTATCCCGAATTGTCCGTTCGGGAAAATCTGGATGTGGCGCGCCGCCTGCACGGAATCCAAAACCCCAAAGTTGTGGATGAAATCATCGAACGACTCGCGCTCGCTTCCTACGCGGACCGAAAAGCGGGCACGCTTTCGACGGGCAATCTCCAACGCCTGGGGCTGGCGCGCGCCCTGCTCCACCAGCCCGAACTGCTCATCCTCGACGAACCTGCCAACGGACTCGATCCCGCGGGCGTGGTGGAAATCCGTGAACTTCTCCGCTCGCTGGCGCAGGAAAAAGGCGTCACGGTTTTCATGTCCAGCCACATCCTCACCGAAGTGGACCGGCTTGCGACGCGCATCGGCATCATCCACAATGGACGATTGATCGAAGAACTGGACACGGACAAGGTCGAGAAGTTGCGCACCAAGCGGCTCGAAGTGAAGACGCGCAATCTCGAAGGCGCACAGATCAGCCTGCAAAGCGCGGGATATAAACCTGCGCGCGAAGGCGAAACGATTTGGTTGGAGGACGATCACGCCATCGAGCATCCCGATGCCATCGCGAGTATCCTCGTCAACGCGGGCGCGCCGCCGACTCATCTCGCGGTCACACAACAGGATTTGGAAGAACACTTCATGCAACTCACGAACAGTCCGTCATTGCGAGCGAGCGGTAGCGAGCGAAGCAATCCCCACCACAGCGAGGAGATTGCTTCGTCGGGAAAAGCACCCCCCTCGCAATGACGGAGAAAATTATTATGACCAACTTCTCCTCCGCCCTCTACTCCGAAACCCTCAAAATGCGCCGCTCGAAGGTGCCGCTCTTCACCATGCTTGGCTTTTCGATGTTGCCGTGGATGGGCGGACTCTTCATGGTCATCCTGAAAAACCCCGAGGCGGCGCGCGCGTTGGGGATCATCACCCTCAAAGCCCAACTCCTGACCGGGACGGCAGACTGGCCCGCCTTCCTAAACTTTCTCGCGCAAGCCATCGCCGTGGGTGGGATGATCCTGTTCTCCATCCTCACCACCTGGGTCTTCGGACGCGAGTTCTCCGACCATACCGTCAAGGAATGGCTTGCGCTTCCGACGCGGCGCGAAACTATCGTCGCCGCTAAATTCGTGGTCGTTGCGGTCTGGTCGCTTTTCGTAACTTTGCTGGTCTTTGGCCTCACCCTGGTGGTCGGCTGGCTGGTCGTAATCCCGGGCTTCTCGATGGAGCTCCTCCGAACTTCCTTCGTTAACATTCTGGGGACGGCAGTGCTGACTCTGCCGTTGATGTCGTTCGTTGCCCTCTTTTCCAGCAGTGGCCGCGGCTACCTGCCTCCCTTCGGCTGGATGATTTTTACCGTGTTCCTCGCGAACCTTTCCGCCATCCTGGGCTGGGGCGATTGGTTCCCGTGGGCCATCCCCGGACTGTTCGGCGGAGTTGCAGGACCGCGCGCCGAGCAACTCGGTCCGCACAGTTATGCGATCCTGGTCATCGCCAGTCTCGTCGGATTCGCCGCGACATTTTGGTGGTGGCGCGCGGCCGACCAGACAAAGTGAGTATGAGACCTTGACAGGATTTATCGCGGCGCGAGCTAGCGGCACAGTATCATTCCTGACGCCCTCCCCACCCAAAAAAGTAACATTACTGCTTTGAACTAACATTCGAGTGATCTTACTTGACTAGACAAACCCCCGGAAGTAAAATCCCCCAGAATTTCTTTTGAAGGTTGCGCTCATGTCCATCTATCGAATTCTGGTAAGCCCAAATGTTTCCGATCCGCGTTCCGGAGGGTTCGTGAAGGATGCCCGCGCGCTGGGGTTTAATGACCTCAGGCGAATCATCTGCCACGATTTGTACTTTATCGAGGGTCAACTGTCGCAGGAAGATTTGCAACGGTTGGCTCTCAAACTTTTAATGGACCCTGTGACTCAATCTGCGGTATGGGATGAACTCCCCGCTTCGCGCGCGGACCTCGGGCCTGATTCGGTTATTCTCGAAGTTGCCCTACGCCCGGGTGTCACCGACCCCGTCGCGTCGGAGCTTGTTCGCGCCGCTCACGAGATTGGCCTATCCGGAGTCCATCGCGCCGCGACGGGTTTACGGTTTCAGATTGAAGGCTTGAAAGTTGCACGACTTGACCAACTGGCAAAACAACTATTGGCGAATAGCATCATCCAGCATTGGAGGATCGGCGAAATCGAGCCATCCTTTCCTGAAGAGATCGCCTCCAGTGGAACCGTTGAAACGATCCGCGTTCGTGATCATAATGACCATCAATTACTGGCTTTATCAAAAGATCGCCGCGCCGCGCTGGATCTGGCAGAAATGCAGACCATTCAAAATTACTGCATAAAAGAGAATCGCGATCTCACCGACATCGAGTTTGAAACCATCGCGCAAACGTGGAGCGAACATTGCGTTCACAAAACGTTCAAGGCAAAGATTGAGGTCAGAGAGCAGAGAATAGAAAATGGCCGGGAAGAGGGAATGCGAACGATTGACTCACTGATCAAGACGTATCTCAAATCGGCGACAGAGAAGATCGCCGCGCCGTGGGTTATCTCTGCGTTTGTAGATAACGCGGGCATCCTTGATTTTGACGACGCGTTTGAGATATCGTTCAAAGTGGAGACACACAACCACCCGTCCGCGATTGAACCGTTTGGCGGGGCGAACACAGGCGTCGGCGGGGTCATCCGCGACGTTCTGGGAGTCTCCGCCAAACCCATCGCCAATACAGACATCCTGTGTTTTGGCGGTCAACATGTTTCTTTTGACGATCTTCCCGAAGGCGTTCTACATCCGCGCCGCATCATGAGCGGAGTGGTATCCGGCATTCAGGATTACGGAAACAAGATTGGCATCCCCACGGTCAACGGGGCGATATTGTTCGATGAAGGGTACACCGCCAACCCACTCGTCTTTTGCGGATGTGCGGGCATTGCGCCGAAAGGCAGGCACAAAAAGAATCCACAAATTGGCGACAGGGTGATCGTGCTTGGCGGGCGCACAGGCCGCGACGGTTTGCGCGGCGCGACATTCTCGTCCATGACGATGGACGCGCAGACTGGCGAAGTCTCCGGCGCATCAGTGCAAATTGGCGATCCCATTACCGAGAAAGGTTTGATTGATGTCATTACGCGCGCACGCGACCTAGGTCTCTACCACGACACCACCGACTGCGGCGCGGGCGGCTTGTCATCCGCGGTTGGCGAGATGGCTTCCAGGATCGGCGGGGATGTCGAATTACGAAATGTCCGCTTGAAATATCCCGGCCTGGCTCCGTGGGAGATTTGGCTTTCAGAAGCACAAGAAAGAATGGTGATTGCGGTTCCGCCTGAAAAACTTTCCGCGCTTCAAGAATTATGCGATACGTTTGACACGGAATTAACAGACATTGGCTCGTTTACAGGCAAACACCGTCTTGTAGTTCGTTATGATAGTAGAGTCGTTTTGGACTTGGATAACGAATTTTTGCATGAGGGAATCCCACAGCGTAAACTCAAAGCCAGTATCCCGGTACCAATTTCAAGGTCCAGGATTGAAGCGGTGAGATTGGACGTTGACGTGAATGAGACACTGCTCAAACTCCTTGCGCATCCAAACATCGCCAGCAAGGCGTCTGTGATAAGAATTTACGATCATGAAGTGCAGGGGGGAACAGTCGTCAAACCGTTGACGGGCGTCAAATCTGACGCGCCTTCGGATGCAACGGTCATCAAACCAAGCGGCACACGCGGCACAAAGGGAATTGTCCTATCCAACGGCATCAACCCCGAATACGGGAAGCGCGATCCATATCAAATGGCGCTGGCTGTGATTGACGAAGCCGTTCGCAACGCGGTCTCTGTTGGCGCTGATCCTGAGCGCATTGCCATTCTCGACAATTTCTGTTGGGGCGATCCGAACCGTCCCGAAACGCTGGGAGGGCTGGTGGAAGCCGCGCGCGGTTGTCACGATGGGGCGATGCTATTTGGTACGCCATTCATCAGCGGAAAAGATTCGCTGAACAATGAATACATCGGGGCAGACGGACAGCGCCACGCCATCCCACCAACATTGCTTATCTCCGCTTTAGGGATAATTGACGATGTCAATAAAACAATCACGATGGATTTGAAAGATGCGGGGAATGAGATTTATCTTGTCGGCAAATTCGAGCCGTTATTTGGCGGCTCCCATTTTGGCTTGGTGACGAAAGAAGTTTATGAACCCATACCAGAAGTTCATGAAATCACGCCGAAAGTCTACAAGGCGTTGCATCGTGCGATCCATGCAGGACTGATCTGTTCCGCGCACGATGTCAGTGAGGGCGGTTTGGCAGTCGCGGCGGCGGAAATGTGCATCGGCGGCAGGCTTGGCCTTGATTTGACGCTGGAGGCAACTCCCCGCAATTTATTCGGCGAAACAACAGGCTGTCTGCTGGTTGAGGTTTCGCCCGCACACGTTCCCGCGTTTGAAGCCGTCTTGGAAAACCTGCCGCACAAAAAAATCGGACGGGTGACATCCGACATTAAATTGAAATTCAGCGCCCTCATCGTCGCCATTGGCGACCTCATCCAAGCCTTCAACACTCCCATCTAATCTCTACTCACCTTTTCTCTATTCATCTACCTATGAAACCAAAAGCCCTCATTCTCCAGGCGCACGGCACAAATCGTGACTATGACGTTGCAGAAGCGCTGACCCTTGCCGGCGCCGATCCGCAATGCGTTCCACTCAATAGCCTGCGCTCTGGAAAAAAACATTTTGCCGATTATCAAATGCTGGTACTTGCGGGCGGTTTCTCCTACGCGGACGCGCTCGGCGCGGGTAAATTGCTGGCGCTGGATTTGACCTCTTATTTCAGCGACGAAATCTCTGAGTTTGTGGAGGCGGGCAAACCTGTGATTGGAATATGCAATGGTTTTCAGGCATTGGTCAAGTCGGGGATATTGGGAACGGAGAGAATAGAGAATAGCGAACAGAGAGTGAGGAACGGCGGCGCGACATTAACGTTCAACCAGCGAGGACATTTTGAATGTCGCTGGGTAACCATCCGACCTGTCTCTCAAAGGTGCGTTTGGACAGAAGGGTTGAGTGAAAATATCTCTTGCCCCGTGGCGCATGGAGAAGGGAATTTTCAAGTTTCGGAGGCGTCTTTTCTGTCCACCTTAGCTTCATCAGACCAGATCGCGCTGACATACATTCACGCGGATGGTTCGCCCGCTAACGGGGATTATCCCGCCAATCCAAACGGCTCCGTTTTGGATATTGCTGGTATCTGCAATCCACAAGGCAACGTGCTGGGGTTGATGCCGCATCCTGAGAATCATATTTACCCGCGCCAGCATCCGCTTCGGACGCGCGGGATCGCAACGGGAAGCGGACTGCCGCTGTTCGTGAATGGCGTACGATATGCGTCAAACGTTTAAAGTATCACAACTGGAGACTCACATGCTTTCAACCAAAGAACTGATCGAATTATTACCCCGCGCTTTTGGAGAAACGAACCTGCCTTTGCCCAACAAGCAAACCGGCAAAGTACGGGAATGGTATTCACTTCCTGACAGAGAAAGACTCATTGTAACGACAGACAGGCTTTCGGCATTTGACCGAATCCTTGCAAGCGTGCCGTATAAAGGCCAGGTATTGAATCAACTCTCTGCGTGGTGGTTCGAGCAAACACAGGACATCATCCCGAATCACCTAGTCTCTGTTCCCGATCCCAACGCCTCGGTCGTGACCGAGGTCGAGCCGCTCATGGTGGAAGTGATCGTACGCGGATATATTTCGGGCGTGACCAGCACCGCGCTGTGGCACCGCTACTCGCTTGGCGAACGCGAGATTTACGGCTATTCCTTCCCCGAGGGGTTGAAAAAGAACCAGGCGTTGCCTGAGCCGATCATCACGCCGACAACAAAAGGCGGCGCGACCGAGCACGACGAACGCCTGACCTGCGCAGAAGTAGTGTCCAAGGGAATTCTGGACGAGAACATTTGGGAACAAGTACAGGCGGCGGCTTTGGCAATTTTCAAACGCGGACAAACACTGGCAAAAAAGGCGGGCTTAATTCTCGTGGATACGAAATACGAGTTTGGGCGCACCCCAGACGGACGCGTCATCCTGATTGACGAAGTCCACACACCCGACTCGTCTCGTTATTGGAAGGCAGACACTTACGAAAAACAATTGGCTTCTGGAAACGAGCCGGAGAACTTTGACAAGGAATTTGTGCGCATCGCCTACGCAGAGCAGGGGTATCGCGGCGACGGCGAGATTCCGTCCATGCCAGATTCTTTATGGGCGGCGGCGAGCAAACGTTACATAACAATTTACGAGACGCTGACGGGACGGGATTTTGAAGCAGGCAAATATCCCGTTGAACCGCGGCTGTCAGAGAATTTGAAAACAGCGGGAATTATTTAGTACAGGAGTTCTCATGTCAAAACCACTCGTTATCATCCTGATGGGTTCAAAAGCGGACATGGAACATTGCGCCAAAATATCCGATGCGTGCAAACAATTTGGCCTGGAGACGGTGATGCGCATCGGCTCGGCGCACAAGACGGCGGAACACGCGCTGGCGCTTTTGCACGAGTACGAATCCAATCCAAGGCCTAAGGTTTACATCACCGTCGCGGGACGGAGTAACGCGCTGAGCGGATTTACCGATGGTGCGGTCAGTGCGCCCGTGATCGCGTGCCCTCCCCCATCCGATTCGTTTGGCGGGGCGGACGTGTACTCGTCCTTGCGGATGCCTTCGGGCGTAGCTCCCGCCCTGGTATTGGAACCGGTCAACGCGGCGTTGTTGGCGGCGAAAATGTTCGGGCTGGCTGATGCCAAGGTGCGGGATGCGGTCATCAACTTCCAAAAGAAGCAGGCAGAGAAGATCCTGCAAGATGATAAAGAATTGGGAGGCAGAAATCAGGAATCAAGCGGCAAATGTTTGGATCCCATAAAGGAAAAGCATGATTGATTTCAACGATTCGCCGAAAGAAGAATGCGGCATCATTGGCATCTTTGCGCCGAATGAAGACGTCGCGCGCATGGCCTTCTTCGGATTGTTCGCGTTACAGCACCGCGGGCAGGAGGCGGCCGGGATCGCGGTTGCAGATGGCGTCTCAATGTCAATGTATAAGAATGTTGGGCTGGTCTCGCATGTGTTCACGCCTGAAACATTGAGCGGATTGAAAGGTCATTATGCGATTGGGCATACGCGCTATTCAACGACGGGTTCATCAGCAACGCGTAACGCGCAGCCATTCATGATCGAGACGATGCACGGCCCACTGGCGCTGGCGCATAACGGGAATTTGGTTAACTCTGCGGAATTGCGCGATACGTTGATGCATCAGGGAGTGGGATTTTCCTCTTCGTCAGACAGCGAAGTGATGACCATGATGTTGGCGCGCGATTCGGGCGCGACCTGGGAGGAGCGCATCAAGGACGCGATGCAAAAGTGGGTGGGCGCGTATTCGCTGGTGATTTTGTCACGAGACTGTGTGTACGCGGTGCGCGATCCTTGGGGATTTCGTCCGCTATGTGTTGGGTTGCTTCCCAACGGAGGATACGCCGTAGCTTCAGAAACTGGCGCGCTGCGGACGATGGGCTGCGAAGCAATCCGCGATGTGCGCCCCGGCGAAATTGTGGCTTTATCCAATAACGCTTTGACGGTGACCCAGGCCCTCCCGGCAGAAAATCCATCTGCCCTGTGTGTATTTGAGCATATTTATTTTGCGCGGCCAGACCAGGTGTGGGAAGCGGTCAGCGTTCATCGCGTTCGACAAAGATTGGGGGAGGAGTTGGCGCGCGAGTTTGTCAACGGATTGGGAACGGATGAGCGGATGGGGCAACGGATAGCGGATGTGGTGATCCCGGTGCCGGATTCATCCATTCCTGCCGCAATCGGATTCTCGCATGTAAGCGGCATCCCTTATAACGATGGGTTTATCAAGAACCGCTATGTAGGGCGGACGTTCATCGAGCCGACAGATTCACTACGCAAGCGAGGGGTGGCGCTGAAGTTGAATGTCATCAATGAGAATGTGCTTGGGAAACGCGTAGTTATGATTGACGATTCGATCGTGCGCGGCAATACGATGGGACCGATCATCAAGTTGTTGCGCAACGCGGGGGCGAAGGATGTGCATGTGTGCATCACTTGTCCGCCGATCGCACATCCGTGTTTCATGGGCGTCGACATGGGAACGTATAACGACCTGATCGCGCACAAACGCACAGTGGACGAGATTCGTCAGCAGGTGGGAGCGGATAGTTTGCATTATCTTTCGCTGGAGGGAATGATGCGCGCGGTGGGACGCGCCGACGGGTATTGTCAGGCCTGTTTTACGGGCAGGTACCCGGTGAACGTGGATCTATCGAACGCGAAGACTGGCTTCGAAAACGGAATGAAATCATGAAACTATTGATCATCGGCTCAGGCGGACGGGAACACGCGATCACATGGAAGGTAAGCCAGTCTCCAAAAGCGGAGAGGGTTTTCGTGTTGCCTGGCAATCCCGGGACAACGCAGATCGCGGAAAATGTCAGCGGCATATCCATTGACGATCATTCCGCCATAGTTCAATTTTGTAAAAAAAATAAGATCGCACTGGTCATTGTGGGACCGGAAGCCCCGTTGGCAAATGGATTGGCAGATTCGCTGACCGGGGCAGGCATCCGCTGCTTTGGGCCGAATCAGGCCGCGGCGGAGATCGAAGCGTCGAAAGTCTTTGCGAAAAATTTTATGGCGCGGTATCAGATCCCAACCGCGCGCTATGCAACCTTCTCCAACTTTGAAGAGGCCTTGGCCTATTTGCCGAGCGTGGATTATCCCGTCGTGATCAAGGCTTCGGGACTCGCGGCGGGCAAGGGCGTGATTTTGCCAGAGACGGCAGAAGAGGCGAGGTCCGCCCTGGAAGCGATGCTTGTCAAGCATGAATTCGATTCGGCTGGTCGTGAAGTTGTGATCGAGGAAAGATTAAGCGGACCGGAGGTTTCGCTGATGGCGTTTACCGACGGCGTATCGGTCGCGCCGATGGTGGCCGCGCAAGATCACAAAAGATTACTCGATGGAGATCGCGGTCCGAACACCGGCGGGATGGGGGCGTACGCGCCCGCGCCTGTTTTTACAAACGCCTTATTGCAAGACGCGCTTGAGTCCGTTTTGAAGCCGGCCGTGAACGGATTGCGAAGCGAGGGACGCCCATTTATTGGCGTCCTGTACGCCGGGTTGATGCTGACACAAGATGGGATTCGCGTCATGGAATTTAATTGTCGCTTTGGGGATCCGGAAACGCAGGTTGTACTTCCCTTACTGGAAACAGATTTGCTGGACATTATCGAGGCTTGCGTAAATGGGAACTTGGCGGATGTAAACATCCGTTGGAAGAAAGGCGCGGCAGTTTGCGTAGTGTTGGCAAGCAAGGGCTATCCAGAAAAAGTGGAAAGCGGCAAGCGGGTGACGGTCAGCGCGTTGCCTGATGACATGCTATGTTTTCATGCGGGGACAAAAACGGATGATGAAGGAAACATCATCACATCAGGCGGGCGTGTGTTTGGGTTGACGGCTTCGGCGGATGAGATTGGTGTTGCGATCAGAAAGGTGTATGACAATATTGAAAAAGTTAAATTTGAAGGAATGCAGTATAGAAGGGATATCGCACAGAGAGCACTGTAAACGGACTTTTTCACGGATTCACGGATTGGAAAGGATTTCACTGTACAGTAAGGAGACTTTATGGCAAAGAATAAACCCGGCTTGGATCAAACGCCCCTTGATGGCTTGACATACAAAGTCAACGAGTTGGCAATGCAGGTGCAACGCGAGTTGAAATCGGGATACAAGGAAGTGTTTTATCGGCGCCGACTTCGAGAGCTGTGTCTGGAGGCTGGTTTGCAAGCCGAGATGGAAAAACGGGTCGAGGTTTGGATCGGCGATTCGCTCGTTGGGTATCTGTATCTCGACTTGTGGGTCGAGCAACGTTTGGTCGTTGAATGCAAAACCTTAAATCACGATCTAACCAATGAAGAGCTAAGCCAAACCCTGGTCTATCTTGCCGCCACCGGAGCGCCTGTAGGTATGCTCTACAACTTTGGGCGCACAAATCTTGGATATCGCCGTGTTTTACGCCCAGCCACGATGCAGGAATGGCAAAAATATCTCTATCGCGTAATTTGGACTCCCCCCGGTACTTCCTTGCCTGCGGAAGGTTCTCCAAAGTTCAATGCCCCTATCCGATTCTCGGTTGTTAGCCCACTAGCCGATCAACCAATTGTGCTCAACACCGACCCTGAACCAAAATCCGTTGACATCCGCGAATCCGTGAAAGAGTCTGCTTACGAAAATTCTGGCGTCTCCATCAACGCCGGCAACCGCGCCGTCGAGTTGATGAAGTCCGCGGTCAAATCCACCTACAACGCTTCCGTGCTCGCGGGCATCGGCTCCTTTGGCGGACTCTTCGACGCCTCGGCGCTCAAACAAATGGACAAGCCCGTTCTTGTCGCGTCGACCGATGGCGTCGGCACAAAAGTCAAACTTGCCGCAGCCGCTGGGCGGTATCGCGGCGTCGGTCACGACATTGTCAATCACTGCATCAATGACATTCTTGTACAAGGCGCGCGTCCGCTTTTCTTCATGGATTACTTCGCCGCCTCAATATTGAACCCTGAACAAACAGCCGAAGTGGTGACCGGGATTGCCGAAGCCTGCCGCGCAGCAGACATGGTTCTTCTCGGAGGCGAGACGGCCGAAATGCCGGGCGTCTATCGCGACGGGGAATTTGACGTTGCCGGAACGATCGTCGGCATACTGGAACGCGACCGCATCCTCCCCCACCCCAACCTGCTTGCTGGGGACACGATCATTGGTCTTCGCTCAAGCGGACCGCACACGAACGGCTACTCGCTTATTCGCAAAATATTTGAAGATACGCCGCTAGACGCCACAATCCCTGAACTTGGTTGCCCCCTAGCCGACGCCCTGCTTGCGCCCCATCGCTCCTATTATCCTATTCTCTACTCGCAACTCTCTTACATCAAAGCATTGGCGCATTTGACAGGCGGCGGTTTCATTGAAAACATCCCGCGCGTCTTACCCGATGATCTGGATGCAGTCATTCACCTGGATTCCTGGCAAGTCCCGCCTTTGTGGGAGTTGATCCAACAAAAAGGGAACATCCCTACCGAAGAAATGTACCGCGTCTTCAACATGGGCATTGGCATGATCTGCATCGTGGACAAAGCAGATGCCGCCGATTTTCAAAACGCAATTTCCGAACCGACATTTGTCATTGGCGAATTGATTAACGGCGAACAAAAAGTAATACTGAATTGAAGGAACTGAATATGAAAGAACTCACCCTCCGCTATGGGATAAACCCCAACCAAGCTCCGGCCCGTGCCTACGTGCAAGACGGTAGTGAACTTCCCTTCACCATTCTCGGCGGATCGCCCGGATATATCAACCTGTTGGACGCGCTCAACGCGTGGCAGCTGGTCCGCGAACTCAAGCAGACAGTTGGCCTGCCCGCCGCGGCGTCGTTCAAACACGTCAGTCCGTCCGGCGCGGCAGTCGCTGTTCCTCTTCCTGATATTCTCAAGAAAATCTATTTCGTGGACGACATGGAACTCTCGCCGATCGCTGTCGCGTATGCCCGCGCCCGCGGCGTGGACCGCATGTCCTCGTTCGGCGATTTCATCGCAGTGTCCGACACTGTGGATGTCTCCCTCGCAAAACTCATCAGCCGCGAAGTTTCTGACGGAATCGTTGCTCCCGCGTATGAGTCGGAAGCCCTGGAAATCTTGAAGAAAAAGAAACAGGGCAAATACGCCGTGATTCAGATTGACCCCGCCTACGAACCGCAACCCATCGAAACGCGCCAGGTCTTTGGCGTGACCATGGAACAACGCCGCAATGACCGTCCCGTCACCCGCGCGGATTTTGCCAACGTTGTCACCAGACGCAAGAATCTGCCCGAGACCACCATCCGCGATATGTTCGTTGCGTGGATCACACTCAAGTTCACTCAATCGAACTCCGTTTGTTACGCTTCAGGCGGGCAGGTGATCGGCGTTGGCGCGGGGCAACAATCGCGCGTGCATTGCGCTCGTCTCGCGGGAGCCAAAGCGGATCTATGGAGATTGCGCCAGCATCCAAAAGTTCTGGCATTGCCCTTCAAAGAAGGAACCAAACGCCCCGACCGCGATAACCTCATTGACCAGTTCCTGCAACCCGATGTCACGGATGCCGAAAAAATCAACTGGTCTAACATTTTGACGCTTATTCCCGCGCAATTGACTGGCGAAGAACGCCGCGCCTGGCTGGACGGTCTCACCGACGTGGTGCTTGGCTCCGACGCCTTCTTCCCCTTCCGTGATTCCATTGACCGCGCCGCGCGCACTGGCGTGAAATATGTGTTGCAGCCCGGCGGCTCCAACCGCGATGAAGATGTAATTGCCGCCTGTGATGAGTACGGCATGACGATGGTGTTTTCAAGTTTGCGATTGTTCCATCATTAGTTTCGTCATTGCGAGGCAAGTTGAGTAGGCGGTGTTCGTCCGCCGTATCGAAACCTGACGAAGCAATCCCCTTTTGTTGGGATCATTTGATGCAATCTCGATTAGTTGTTCTCATCTCCGGTAATGGATCCAACCTGCAAGCGATCCTCGATGCGTGCGCGTCGGGAGGACTTGACGCCAGTGTCGTATCCGTTATCAGCAACCGAGCGGACGCCTACGGTCTCACCCGCGCTAAAAATGCGGGCGTTGAATCTGTTCACTTTCCCAAACTTGAAACGGAGTCCCGCAGTGACTACGACACACGACTAGCCAACTATGTAACTACCAAACTACCCGATTACATCATCCTCGCTGGCTGGATGCGTATCCTCACTACCAATTTTTTAAACCGCTTTCCGAATCGTGTTGTCAACCTGCATCCCGCCTTACCCGGAACTTTCCCCGGTACGCACGCCATCGAACGCGCCTTTGAGTCTCATCTGCGCGGGGAGACCAACCACACCGGCGTGATGGTTCATCTCGTCCCCGATGAAGGAGTCGACAACGGCCCCGTCCTCGCCGCCGAAATTGTCCCCATTCACAAAGATGACCGCCTCGAATCCCTCGAATCCCGCATCCACCAAACCGAACACAAACTGCTCATCGAAACCCTCAAGGAGCTAATTTCAAAAATACACATCCACACATAAATTCATCTATCCGAAACCCAATCCGTTCCCCCATCCGCTGAAAAATCCGTGAATCCGCGAAAAAGTCCGTTTACCCCATCCGTTCCCATTCGCTGAAAGGAGACCACCCATGCCCACAGCCATTCTCTCTGTGCACAACAAAACAGGCCTCGTTGACTTTGCCAAAGGCCTCGCCTCCCTCGACTGGAACTTGCTCGCCTCCGGCGGCACAGCTAAACTTCTAAAAGAAAACGGGGTATCCGTTACCGAAGTTGCCGATTACACCAAGTCCCCTGAAATCCTCGGCGGGCGTGTCAAAACACTGCACCCCGCCATTCATGGCGGCCTGTTGGCGCGTCCCACCGAAAAAGACCACCAGCAATTGCTCGACCTCGGCTGGGACTATATTGATCTCGTCGCGGTAAATCTCTATCCGTTTGAGGAGACAATTGCCAAACCAAATGTCACCTATGCGGACGCCATCGAGAACATTGACATCGGCGGCGTGACCCTCATCCGCGCCGCGGCAAAGAATCATGAGCGCGTGACCCTGGTTTGCGATCCCGCAGATTATGGAACAGTTCTGGAAGAAATTCGCGCAGGCGGCATTTCGCCAAAGACACGCGAAAAACTTGCCGTGAAAGGTTTTGCATCCACCGCACATTACGACGCGTCCATCCACAATTATTTGAAGAAGCAAGCCGAATCTTGATAAAAAGGAACATCCCATGAACGAAGAACTATTCCAATCGTTTGATTCCCTCACTTTCGATGATGTGCTGATTGTCCCTGGCTACACCGAAGTATTGCCCGACCAAACCGATATACGCGTTCAACTGACTCCGCATATTCAACTCAACGTCCCGATCCTCTCCGCCGCGATGGATACAGTCACCGAAGCGCGGCTGGCTATCGCCCTGGCGCGCGAAGGCGGGATTGGGATCATCCACCGCAACCTGCCGCCCGAGGCGCAAGTCGCCGAAGTGGAAAAGGTAAAGCGCTCGCAGTCAGGCATGATCGTGGAGCCGATCAGTTTATCTCCCGATGCGCCATTGAGCCGCGCGGAGGAGATCATGTCCACATATCATATCAGCGGGGTGCCAATCACAGATGCGCAGGGGAAAATCGTCGGTATCCTCACCAATCGCGATATCCGCTTTGTCGAAGCGCAGGATTACAACCTGCCCGTGGATCAGTTCATGACCAAAAAGGAATCCCTGGTCACTGCACACGTTGGCGTTTCGGCCAAAGATGCGAAGGAAATTCTGCAAAAACATCGCATTGAGAAACTGCCGTTGGTGGATGAAGACGGCATATTGAAGGGCCTGATCACCGTCAAAGATATTCAAAAGGCGCATGACTATCCCAACGCGGCCACCGACTCGCAGGGACGGCTGTTGGTCGGTGCGGCGGTCGGCGTGGGTGCGGACCTGGAAACGCGCGTGGACTTGATGATAAAAGCCGGCGTGGACATTATCGCAATTGACACCGCGCATGGTCATTCCAAAGGCGTATTGGAAGCAATCCGCCGAATCAAAAGCGCGTGGAAAGACCTGCCCGTTATCGCCGGAAATGTGGTCACAGCCGAAGGGACCGAAGCGCTCATTAAGTCCGGAGCAGACGCGGTTAAAGTCGGAGTCGGCGCGGGGTCCATCTGCACGACGCGCGTGATCTCCGGCGCGGGGATGCCGCAAGTCTCCGCCATCTATGAATGCGCGCGGGCGGCAAGAAAACATGGAGTCTCGATCATTGCCGACGGCGGCGTCAAATTTAGCGGCGATATTGTCAAAGCCATCGTCGTGGGAGCGGACGCGGTGATGCTGGGAAGCATGCTCGCCGGTTTGGAGGAAGCCCCTGGCGAAGTAATGTTATACGAGGGCCGCCGCTTCAAGGAATATCGCGGCATGGGCAGTCTCGGCGCGCTGAAAGGGTACGGAAAAGATCGGTATGGCACAGGTCAAAGCGGAAGCGGCAAGCTTGTCCCTGAAGGCATTGAGGGCCGCGTGCCGTACAAGGGCTCTCTCAACGAATATGTTTATCAACTCGTGGGCGGCTTGCGTTCTGGCATGGGATATGCCGGCGCGGCATCGCTGGAAGACTTGCGCGCCAAAACGCGCTTGACGCGCATCACCAACGCGGGCTTGATCGAAAGTCATCCGCATGACGTGATCATCACCAAGGAAGCGCCGAACTACCAACTCAGTCAACGCTAACCTTGTGCGGATTAGTGGTTATGATCCTCCCCAATCTCCTCGGTCTCGCCGTGACGTTTTGGTAGCGGCGCAACGCCGACCAAACGCGGTAAACTTGGGCGCATGCCCATTACTTCCACCTACTCCAAAACCATCACCGTTCCCCAAACCGCGATTGATGAAAACGGCCACGTCAACAACGTGGCCTACGTCCAGTGGATGCAGGACATCGCCGTCGAGCATTACTCATCCATCGGCGGGATCGCCCCCACGCAACACGTCGGCGCGACCTGGGTGGCGCGCTCGCACCTGATCGAGTATCTCCTGCCTGCCTTCGCGGGCGAGGAAATCGAAATCCGCACGTGGATCGAAAGCGTCCGCCGCGTGCGCTCGCTCCGCAAGTATGAGTTCATCCGCAAATCGGACGGCAAAGTCCTGGTCAAAGGCGAAACGGACTGGGTCTTCGTGGACGCGCAAACGGGCAGTCCGCGCGCCATTCCCAACGAAGTCATTGAAATATTTCAAGCAACACAAAAAACGTGAACAAATCGGTAACTTTGTAATGGCGACTTTAGTATTACAACGCAAAGTTACGAGTGAAAAGCTCTAATTGAGCCATCTTTTTT
>CAYJLS010000043.1:0-25982 GCA_964371065.1 uncultured Anaerolineaceae bacterium
TGTTGTATGTGGGGATCACGCGCGCGAAGAAGGATTTGATCGTGACGTGGAATTCGGGGAGGCAGGGTGATGCGACGCCGAGCCTGGCGATGTCTGAGTTGATGGGGTGGTGGGAGTCGGAAGGCAGTAGGCAGTAATCAGTTATCAGTAATATTCGCGCAAAACAGACAAATTTGATTAACAGCCCTAATCAAATGGTAATGGTTTATGAAAAACAAATTGATTTCATCCTCCATTGTAATTAGTTATAAAGTATGCCGTCGAAAAGCCTTTTTGCTTTTAATTAGCGACGAAGAAGGAACGATACACGAATACCCAAACATGCTTGAAAACCTACGGCGTCAAAATCAAGATAGACAGATCAACAATCTTACAGAGCAGGGGAATATAGTCAAACAATATGAAGAACATCAATCTCTAGAAACAGAGACTTATGTCGCAAGCGCCAAATTCAGAGTGGGTGATTTAGAAGCGGATTGTGATATTTTACAAAACCCGCGCACCAATCGCGATGAATATGTCCCCATAATTGTGACAGGAACAAATAAAATTTACGAAGAACAAAAATTGGAGTTAATGTTTATTTGTTACGTGCTCAACGAAGCACTCAAGACTGACGTTCAAAATGGGCTCATTATCGATTCGGAAGGAAGAAAGCATAAAATAAAATTGTCGAATAAAACCAAAATAATTCCTCCGATCCTTAACTCATTAAGAGAATGGTTAATATCACCGCCCGCAGATGCGCCACCCGTAATATTGATTAGTGATTGTCTTTACTGTCAATTTTTCTCTTCATGCAAAGACATAGCTGAAAAGAACGATGATTTAAGCCAATTGGATAGGCTTAACTCTAAACAAATTAAGCGCTATCACGAAAAGGGGATTTTCACTTTAAAACAGCTATCGTTCCAATTCCAACCTAGGCGAAGCCGCAAACGCAAGCAAAGGGAAAAAGAACTATATAAACCAGAATTACAGGCTTTGGCAATACGAACTGGCAATATCTTAATTCATGATATTCCAAAATTACATCAATCCCAGATAGAATTTTTCTTGGACATGGAAGGAATACCCGATATCGGTTTTCATTACTTGATAGGGTTACTTTCTTGCGACCAAACAAATAACGCTTACCGCCATTTTTGGGCAGATACTCTATTGGATGAAGAGACGGCTTTTCGGAATTTTTTAGATGTAGTTAAGGAATATGATGCCCCTATTTATCATTACGGAAGTTACGAGGTAAAAGCGCTCCGTCAATTGGCAAAAAGGTACAAACTCGATATTGAACTTGTACAAAAAAGACTTGTAAATTTGAACTCGCATATTTTTGGAAAAATTTATTTCCCCGTTAAATCCAACAAACTAAAGGAAATTGGCAATTTCATAGGAGCAAATTGGACATCGCAAAACGCGTCTGGGCTCCAAAGTCTTGTATGGAGATATCATTGGGATGAAACAAGGAACAAAATTTACAAAGATTTATTGATCCAGTATAACGAAGAAGATTGTCAAGCTACAAAATTATTGGCAAGCAAAATTCGAGAAATATCAGAAACTGCTGAAACGCAATCATCTATAGATTTTATAGGTCACCCTAAAAAGAGATCCGATGATACTGGAGATGAAATACATACGCAGTTTCAAGCAATATTGAAATTTGCCCATGCCGACTACGAGAAAAAGAAAATCGAATTTAGAAATAATCCAGACAGTGAAAAGAAAAAACATGGTGCACAGAAGGGGCATGCGGGACACAATAAGTTAATACCCCAAGCTAAGGAAATTTTATCTTGTGACCCGATGAAAATATGTCCAAAATGTGGTACAGAATTAATCATATTTGAAAGTAAACTGTCTGAAAGAACATTCATAGACTTATGTCTTACCGAGGACGGTTATTCAAAAAGAGTCACAAAAATACAGGGCCCGAAAGGATATTGTAAAAAATGCAGTAGATACTATAGCCCCGAAAATTTATATGGAGGGGTCGTTTTTGGACACGGATTTCAATCTTGGATAATTTACAATCGCTTATTCCTTCGTTTACCTTATAATAGCATTGTTGAATCATTGAACGAACAGTATGGGGAAAAAACAAGCCCTGGCTTAATTACTCTGACTATTAAGCGTTTTGCAAAATTCTATACCGAGACCAATTCTTTATTGCTTCAACGTATTTTGGAAAGTCCATTCATTCATGCTGATGAAACAAAGGTAAATATTCAAGGACAAGAATGCTACGCATGGGTTTTTACTGACGGAAAGCACGTTGTACTTAAGATGACTGAAACAAGAGAATCAACACTTGTGATTGAATTGCTAAAAGAATACAAAGGGATATTGGTTTCAGATTTTTATAACGCATACGATTCTGTAAATTGCCAACACCAGAAGTGCCTTGTACATTTGATACGAGACATGAATGATGATTTATGGAAATCGCCGTTCGATGTTGAATATCAAGAATTTATCCTTGAGTTCAAAAACCTGATTGTTCCCATTATGGGGGCGGTACATTTATATGGATTGAGCAAGGAGCATCTTAGTATCTTCTCTATTCAAGTTGATACGTTTTATGAAAAGGTGATTTCAGGAAAAACCTATCAATCAGATGTAGCCTTGAAATACCAAAAACGCCTAAAGAAATATAGGGGTTCTCTTTTTACGTTCATCAATTACGATGGTATACCTTGGAACAACAACATGGCAGAAAGAGCGCTACGTCATTTGGTTGTTCAAGAAAATATTTCAAAAACTTTTTATAAATCCGTATTTCCAGATCATTTGTTATTGTTAGGATTAATGCAAACTTGTCGCTTCCAGCAAAAATCATTCTTGAAATTTCTTATTTCGAGAGAAAAGGATGTAGATTCCTTTATGCAACCAAATGAGCCTGAGACTTGAAAAGCGGTCTCGGATGGGATGTCAACGCAGGGCTAAAGCCGCTTGCTCAGTACTTGGAAGCCCTGCGGGCTGGCGCAATGAGTCGGTTTCAACCGACTTCCATGAACTGAGGCAGGGATTTATCCCGCCGATTCGCGAGATGAAAAACGGTCTCGGACACAATGTCAACGAGACCGTTTTTATTTTGGGCAAGCCTTACTTCACAGGCGTTAGCACAATGACAGGAATCACGCGCGTGGTCTTGCGGCGGTAGTCATCAAAGCCAGGCATCATTTCGACCATCTGGTTGTACAAGCGGGTTCGCTCTGGTTCTTCAGCGACCACCGCGTGGACTTGGAAGATTTCCGTCCCAACTTCCACGCTGACCAGTGGGTTGGCGACAACGTTGTAATACCAATCGGGGTTGGTTGGCGCTCCGCCCTTGGATGCGATCACCGCCAACCGGTCACCATCCCTGACGTAGGCTGTTGGATTGATGCGCTCCTGTCCGCTCTTGGCTCCCTTTGTGTGCAACAGAAGTAACGTCCTGCCTGCGAAATTGCCGCCGACCTTGCCGCCGTTGGCTCGAAACTCGTCAATGATCTTTTTATTCCGCTCGTTCGCTTCACTCATGTCTATCTCCTTTGATATACAATTTCACGATGTTACCAAAGGATATATTCTTACCAACCCATGATGGTTGGACTCCATCGCTAAAAGAGGCAAAGTACTCCGCCTATTTCCCTTTTGAAATATGCTCCAGCGATAACAGCCCTTTTGTTTTCTCCAAATAATAGGATGATAATACAAACGGCCTCGGTCGTGCTGGGTAGAACTACATTAAACCGTGGAGGTTTCTTCTATACAAAAATCAGCCACCAATTTCACGGATTGACACAGATTGGAATTAAAGAATTCGTGGAAATCCGTGAAATCCGTGTACAGAAAGAGTCTTTAAGAAACAGTCTCTAAATCCCGCCTGCACTAGTATTATCCACGTTACGTAGTACAATGAACTCGGCCACTAGATGGTGAGAGAATTTATAAATTTTGTTTTGCCGCATGGGGGAAATGAACTATGCTTGTAAACAAAATCGCGAAAACTCCCAACACGTCCGAATCCAAGAAGCGCGCCTCCCTGAGGAGGTGCGTTGAAATACCTGTCAATGAAAGGAGAACCACATTGAACAACGTAATATTCGAGGAAAAATGGAAGCAGATCCGAAGCCAGTCCACGGGATGGTGGAGTCTGATGGCTGAATATGACCTGCTCAAAGTGGATAAAGCGGAAGCGAAGTTCGATAAATTCGTCAACATGCTTCAAGTCAAATACGGGTATACCCGCCAGAAAGCCAGGGATGAAATTGGCAAACTCTGGACAGATTATGAATCGAAAAACACAAGCAACACCTAAAGGAGCAATTCAATTGAGCGCAACAACCGTCAAGACCAAGGCCAAACGGCCATCCAAAGGGATGCGTAAACACATTCGAATGGTGAAACAGGAAGCCCGCAAAAACAGCGTCCCAGGGACCGAAGTGAAAAAAGGGAAGCGTCCTGTATAAACACCGACCAGTGCGTCGCACCAAAAGGCAGGCGCGACGCACAACCCCAAAAATCGGAACAGACTGTTTCGATTTTTGATTCGTGGATTCGCTACCGTACAAGTGGAGCCTCAAGCCAAATTCTTAACGCGATTTACGCCAATCGGCTAATGTCACGAATGGTTTCCGACAAAATTCGCGTCATTCGCTCACACCGTACTTTAGTATTCGTGGCATTCGCGTTGGGGATTTGTACGGTAGAGAATTCGTGGAATGAAAAAACGGTCTCGGACTAATGTCTCGAGACCGTTTTGCTTTTTACTACAGCGTCCGCACGTAGCGGAACTGTTTATAGCCGGGCGGGTCGGTGTTCAAGAGCGGGTCCACCGTCACGTGGATCAAGGCTGGTTTACCGGAGGCAACTGCACGTTCGAGCGCCGCGGGGAGTTGCTCCACCGCGTCCACTTTTTCGCCGTAGCATCCCATCCCCTGCGCGATCAAGTCGTAGCGCATCTGCCCGGAGATATTGACGCCCAGTTGCTGATCCGCTGGAACTCCTCCGAAGTTGTGCGCGCTGCGCTCCATCCCCCAGCCATCGTCCACCGCGACGAGAACGATCACCGGCACGTTCTCGCGCAGGGCGGTCTCCATCTCCATGATGTTGAAACCGAGCGCGCCGTCGCCCGTGATGCAATACACCTGTCGCTCCGGCGCGGCCAGTTTTGCGCCGATGGCAAATGGCACGCCTGTTCCGAGATAGCCCATTTTCACCGAGTAGAGAAAACTGTTCGGCTCGTAAATCTGGTTGAACGCCACGCCCCACAAAGTTGTGTTTCCGCCATCCAGCACCGTGACCGCGTCCCGCGGAAAGAAACTGCGGGCGTTGAAGACCATCTGTCCCGGGTTGAGGCCCTGCGTCGGTTGCGCCATGAGAAACTGAAATCCCTGCGTCATGGTTTGCTGGGTCAACTCGCGATAGCGCGCCAGGTCGGGCATCTCCGCGCGCGCCTCGGTCTTTGATTTGACTGCCGACAATAACGCGCGCAATGCGGATTTCGCGTCTGCGACGATTCCCAGGTCAACCGGGCGATTCAACCCGATGGAATTCGCATCAACGTCAATTTGAATTGTTTTCTGTTTCGACGGGTCGCCCCACGCTGGAGGCATGCCCCACCCATCGTACTCGCCCAGCCGCGACCCGACCACCAGCACCACGTCCGCTTCGTTTTTGGCAAGCGCGGAGGCTTGCATATCGAACACGAAAAAATAATGCGGATGGTCTTCGGGCACCGCACCGCGCGCACCCATGCTCGTGCTCATCCCCGCCGCGAGATAGTCGCCCAGCGCGAGGAACTCCGCGGACGCGTCCGCCCACAGCACGCCCTTGCCCGCATGCAAGAAAGGCCGCTTGGCGTTTGCCAGCAACTCGGCGGCCTGCTCGATCCACGACGCATCGCCCGCGCCCATGTTCGTCATTCGATAATGCGACGACGGGTAGACTGGCGCTTTGTCCGTCTCGATTTTCGTCCCCAGCAACTCGTCCGGGATGGCGATGAAGACGGGACCCTGCCGCCCGGTCAGCGCGGACCGAAAAGCGGCGCGCATCATCTCGGGCAGTCGCTCCGGCTGACGGACGAGCGCGCTGTACTTTGTAATTGGCCGCGCCATCTGGACGAGGTTCGTCGCCTGCCACGCGCCGCCCCGCTCCGGGTCCGTGGTGAGGCGGCGGCGCGTACACGCGATGGCGATGATCGGATGTCCCTCCGCGTACGCGCTGGTCAGTCCCGCCAGCATGTTCGCCCCGCCCGGTCCCGGACTGCCAATGACCACGCTCGGCTTGCGGCTGATGCGCGTATATCCCTCCGCCAGATGCACCGCGCCTTCTTCGTGTCGGCAGTTGATATGCCGGATGCCATAACGCGGCGCCTGTGACGTGAAAGGGATGTGTGAGCCGTCAATGATGCCGAACATCATTTCGATTCCTTCGGCCTGCAAACACTTCGCCAGCAATTCACCAACGGTTATTTCGGTCATGGGGTTCCTCCTTCAAAAGATTTAAACACGAAGGTCACAAAGACCACAAAGGAAAATCCTTACTGCCTTCGTGTACTTGGTGTACTTTGTGTTTAATGAATTTCCATACAACATTACACGATAACCTTCTGTTCCCTCAGCCAGGCTTCGGTGCGGCGCATTCCTTCCTCTAAATCAACTTTGGGTCGCCAACCCAGTAGTCGGTGCGCCTTGGCATTCGAGACAGTATTCTTCTTTGATAGCATTTCCATCGCGCCGCGGCCCATCTCGGTTTGTCTGCCAAGCAAGGTGAAGAGCACCCGTCCGATTTCCGCAATCGCAATCGCGGCGGACGTGCTCATCATACGCGGACTACCTTTGCCAAGCATCCGATAATAGTGACCGAAGAACTTCTCGCAGGTGGTTGCAGTTTCTCCGCCGAGGATGAAGATTTGTCCGATGCCCTCGTCTTTTTCTGCGGCGAGCATCACACCATCCACCAGGTCGTCAATATAAATGGCGCGAAAAACTCCCTGACCGTGCGCGGGTAAAAGGAACATGCCTTTTTGGATCATCTGCACCGGGATGATTGTCCACGGGCGCGAGCCGGGACCGTACACGTCCGCGGGACGGATGATCGTGCAGGCCATCTCCCCCGCCGCGTGCGCCGCGAGGACGGTCTGTTCGCTCGCGATTTTCGTGTCAACGTACGGATTGCCGGTCGGCATCACCGGCGCGGTCTCGTCAGCCTGATCCTCCAAAATGAAGCGCATGGCGGCGAGCGAGGAAATGTGGACAAAACGCTTCGCCCCGGCCTTTTTCGCCGCATCCAGAACACGCCGTGTCCCCAGCACGTTGACACGCCAGGCTTCTTCTCTTGTGACGTTGTTGGTGACAATCGCAGCGGTGTGGATCACCAGGTCGCTCCCGTTGATGTACGCCTGCCACTCTTCCGGTCGAGTCACGTCGCCCTCGGCAACGCCTCCCTCGAAATCTCCGCGTACGTCCAACCCATGCGTCTCCGCGCCCAATTCGCGGTAGCGCGCTGAGAGCGCGCGTCCCACAAACCCAAGCGCGCCGGTGATGAATACTTTGCGATAACGTGTCCGTTCCATCATTGGTTGCTACCTAATCGTTGCTTGCGAATCCTCTCCAACCTTTTCATCCCCCGCTTTTTCATCGGCTCATAGAGCAGGAACATCAGCGAAGGGTTGACGTGATTGAGTTTCGCCAGCCAGCCGCGCCAGCGCGGCAGGTTGATTTCCAGCGGCTTGTCTCGCATCGCCTTCCAAAACGCTTTCTCCACATCAACGACCGTTAGCGTGACGCCCGTGTAGGTCAACGCGACTTCATCGCCCCCGCCCTCCAAATGCTTCTGCATGATCGGCGTATCCACCAGGTCGGGCGAAATAACTGTGACCGCGACGCCCCGTTTGAACCACTCGACCGCCGCCGCGATGGACGCGTTCCGCAGGCCCCCTTTCGCAGCCGAGTAAAGCGCGTTCCCCGGCGTTGGCGAGAGTCCCGCCAGCGAGCCTACATTGATGATGTGACCGTATCCCTGTTCCAGCATCACATCGCCAACCATTCTCATGCCAATGAGCGCACCTTTCAGGTTCACGTCAATTACCAGGTCAATGTTTTCGACGGGTTGCGCCAGAAAAAAAGACTGGCGGCTGATCCCGGCCACATTGAACAAATAGTCAATGCGACCGAAATGCTGAAGCGTATCGTCAACGACATGCCGCCATTGCTCCGCCGAGCGGATATCCAGCGCATGCAAACGCACAGACTCATTGGGCGTAAACGCCGCACGCAGTCCCCCCTCGTTGACATCGGCGAGTACCAATTGATACTCGCCGATTTTCTTCGAGAGGACTTCAGCCCAATGCCTGCCAATCCCACTGGCCGCGCCTGTGATGATCGCAGTTTTGATGGTCATTCTATTTCGCCGTAGTTACGCAACACGCAATACACCATCATCCTGTATAACGCGCCTAACCCACGTCCGCCTTCATGGTCGCGGCTTCCCGCGCCTTTTTCTCGTTGACCAACAACATCAACGCCCAGCCGACGATCAGGAACGCGGCAATCGAGAGGACCGCCAGCCGGTGTCCCGATTGCTCCGCCAGCGCGACAGCCTGTCCATGCGACTGATACCACAAAGTCAACTCAGCCGCGAGATATCCGAACACGGCGGGACCGATGAACGATGACGTGCGTCCAGTCAGCGCGAAGAAACCGAAGAACTCACCGCTCTTGCCAGGCGGACTGAACGTGGCGACCATGGCGCGGCTCACCGATTGAACGCCCGCCATCGCCACGCCCACGAACGCGCCGATGATGAAAAAGTGGGTCTGGTTCTGCGCGAAGTACAGCGCGAAAATGCACACCACCATCAGCAGGATCGAAAGCGTGAGCGAACGCTTGCCGCCAAAGCGGTCTTGCAAATTTCCAAAGAGCAGCGCCCCGAGCACGTTCGTCGCCTGCACAATGATGAAGAAAATGATCAAGCCGGTCTGCTGTAAGCCAAACAGCACCGCGCCGAGGATCGCCGCAAAGTCGAGCGCGATGATTACGCCTTCATTGTAGATCAGGTAGGCAAGCATGAATTTCAAAAACTCTTTAAAGCCGCGCGCCGCGCGGATCGTCTCTTTCAATTGTTTGAAAGCGATGTTGAGATAGTTTTCACCGGACGGCAGTTTTTGAGGCTGGGCGCGCTCCCTCAACCGCAGGAAGATCGGCGTCGCGGCCAGCGCGAAGAAGATCGCGGTGAGGATGAGCGTGCCGCGCACCACCAGGAGATTGCTATCGGTCATCAGGATCGGCGGGAGAATGATCAGCAGGATGACAATCCCGCCCGCCGAGCCGATCGCCCAACCCGTCCCGGCGATGCGTCCCATTTCCGCGGGCGCAGCGATCTCGGGCAGGAGCGCGTCGTAGAAAATCTGCGCGGCGCGATACCCGATCTCGGCCAGTAGGAAGAATCCGATTGCCAGCGCGACGGTGCCATTTTTCGTGAAAAAGAGCAGGGCGGTGAACAACACAGAAAGCGCGGTGAAGAAAAAGAGGAACCGTTTTTTCGCGCCGGAGTAATCTGCAATCGCCCCCATGATCGGCGCGGCGAGCGCAACGATGATCATCGCGGCCGAGATGGTCAGTCCCCACAGCCGCGAACCTTCCGCGCCGCCCACCACCTGCTTTTGAAAGTACGCCGAATAGACTGCGAGCAGGACCACGGAGGCGTATGCCGAGTTCCCGAAATCATACAGATACCAGGCCACGCGCTCGCGTCGCGTGGATACCGCTTGCGGTGTGACGTTTGCCATCTTCCTGTCTCCTCACTGCTATGAAATTGTCAGCGCCAGCCCGCTCTTCGACGCATTGCAAAATTCCGACCCGATGGCTGGCTCAAGGTCATGCGTCTTGTGGCGAATGGCGCAAGTATATCACGCCGAAAAATTAACCCGACTTGACAACCGACGATAAACTGGGCAGACTCAAGCCACCATGTTGAAATCCACCATTTACGGGATGATCACGCGCTTCGATCTCGCGCAGACCTTGGGCGGGCGCGGCCGTTACTGGACGACTGCCTACCTTTTGGACGGGCTGCTGATAGACAGCGGCTGCGCGCACACCGCGCGCGAACTGGCGGACGCGTTGCGCGATACGCGGCTGACGCGCCTCGTCAACACCCACACCCACGAAGACCACATCGGCGCGAATGGACTCTTGCAACGCCAGCGCGCGGGGCTGGAAATCCTTGCCCATCCTCTCGCCCTCCCCGTGCTGGCCGACCCGCGCCGCGAACAACCCCTGCATCCCTACCGGCGACTGTTTTGGGGCTGGCCCGAACCATCCCGCGCGAATCCGCTTTCAGACGAGGCCTGGATCGAAACGGAACATTTCCGCTTTCATGTGCTCTACACGCCCGGGCACAGTCCAGATCACCTGTGTCTCTACGAACCTGAACAGGGCTGGCTGTTCACCGGTGACCTGTTCGTCGGCGGGTGGGACCGCGCCTTGCGAGAAGGTTACAAAATCTGGCAGATCATCGCCTCGCTGAAACGCGTCGCGGCGTTGCACGCCGCCGTCATGTTTCCCGGCAGCGCGCGCATTCGCGAGAATCCGAAGGCAGAACTCGAGTCAAAGATCGCGTATCTCGAAGAGTTCGGGAACAAAGTGCTCGCGCTCCACAACAAAGGCTGGGACGTGGATGCCATCGTCCGCGCCTTGTGCGGAAAGCCAATGTTCATCGAGCTTGTCACCCTGGGAAATTTCGCGCGGCGGCATCTGGTGCTTTCGTATCTGAGGAACAACAAAGAGTGAATTGGTTCATTGGGAATCGCCGTGGCGTAGGGGCAGACACCCAGGTCTGCCCCTACGCCACGGCAAATCCCGGAGAGCCGAAAAAGCAACGAGGAGAAGTAAGTGCGGCACGCGTGGTTGGATTCTACTTTCTAAAAATCGCTTACAATCGAAAGAAAAATTACGCCCATCAGGAGGTTCGCATGGCTAAACGAGTCAAAGAGTCCGCGCCCGCGGAGGAGATCGTCCAGGCAGATCAGCCCGCCAGCGAAATCGTGGCGGTGGAAGAGCCGCAAGCCGAAACAGTTGAAGCCGCGCCAACCGGGCCCACCTTCGGCCAACGGGTCGGGCGGTTCTTCGCGGCGTTGTTACGCATCATTATTTTTCTGATCGTCATCGGCGCGATCGCGGTGGGATTATATTTCGCCCTGCCTCTGGTCTATCAAAATTACATCCTGCCCGTGCAGGAAAATACCGTGCAACTGACGCAACTAAAAACCCGCCTGGCGCAGAACGAGATCGCGATGGCCGGACTCCAAACCAAACTGGATGCCGCGCAGACCGCGCAAGCCCAGCAAGCGCAGTCCATTTCCGACCTGGACGGGAGAGTGCAAAAGTTCGAGGAGCAGATCACGGCGCATACCCAGACGCTGGCCGCGCTGGAGCAGTTGCAATCCGCGCTCCAGGCTCAGAACGATGCCACGGACGCGGAGGTCGAGCGACAGATCAATTTGATGAAATCCATGGAATTGCTCTCACGCGCCCGCCTGTTCATGTACCAGAGTAATTACGGGTTGGCGCGCATTGACGTGCAGACCGCCCGCGACCTGCTCGCCAAAGTCCAACCGACCGCAGACTTCGCCGACGACCTGGCCGAAGTCATCCACCGCCTCGACCTGACCCTCGCGAACCTGCCAGTCTTCCCCGTGGCCGCGAGCGACGACCTCGACATCGCCTGGCAGATCCTGCTCGGCGGACTCCCCCAGCCGCCAGCGATTCCCGTCACCGCGACGCCCGTCAGCGAGACGCCCGCCCCCGAAGTCACCGCGACGCCCACCCCGTCGGGGACCGTCGAGCCGACCGCGACTCCCTGAGCCGCGAACGAATCTAAGGATTTATAAAAATATAACTTCCCTCAGTTACGTCATTGCGAGCCGTTCGTTGGCGAAGCAATCCCCGCTACCATGAGGAGATTGCTTCGTCGGGAAGGGCACCCTCCTCGCAATGACGGAAGTTATTAGTTTACTGACCCTAAAACGGGACCCGCTATCCACCCGCGAGTCCCGTTTTTTTGTCCAGAATTAAGCCGAGGCTTCGACCGTCTTCCGCATCCGTATCGTCACAAAAAATGTCATGAAGATCGAGAACAGGTAGAGCGCGCCGAAGATCGTTAGAAAACCTTTGGTCATGATGTAGGCCAGCGGGGTGAAGATGATGAACAATGCAAACTCCAGCCACGTCCAGACGCGATGCGTCTTCATGAAGTCGCTGTCCGTGCTGGCCTTGCCTGCCCACATCCCCAGCGCCCACAGATACAGGCCGAAGAAAAGAAACTCGGCGGGGTCCATGAATTTCATGAACCATTCGGGCGGCGCGGTATTCGCCCAGAAATTGGTCTCGCCTCCGAGCGGCCAGAACAAATTCACGCCATTGAACCAGATCACCAGGTCGAGCAGGACGTGGAGCAACATCCCCAGCCCGAGGCCGAGTCCCAGGTTGCTCCAGCGCGCATCCTTCTTCATCTGTCCGATCAGGTAGAACACCGCGACCACCGCAATCATGAAAAAGACGCTGTGCGTCATCGTGCGGTGGATGCCCTCGGTCGGCATCTTGGTCAGCGTGGCCACCGCCACACCCACGTTATCCATATCGGGGACGAAACTTCCGAGCAGAATGCCGAGCACCAGCCATTCCTTTTTGCCCGCCATCTTTTTGACGGCCATCCCCACCATTCCGTGCAAACCTGCCTGTGCCATTCGCGCCTCCTTTGGTATGAAAATAAAACCCCCGCCATGCGCGATTGGTGCGCGCCCTCGGCTATACCGCACTCGGTCACAAATTGCGCTTTTTTAGAAGGCGGAAAGTGCAATTTGTGACCGTGGGTATTATATAATCGCGGCATGACCCGCGTCTTTCGCTCGCCCGCCAATCTAACACCCGCCGACCTGCGCGCCCTCTACAACGGTTTCGACTCACCAATCGCCAAACTCGACTGCGGGAAAAAGTGCGCGCCGCACAACCCCAGTGGCAAACCGTTTTGTTGCGACATCTGCCACGCCGTCCCGGCCGCGTTCACCAGCGAGTGGATGTATTTCCGGGCGACGACCGACCTCTGGCACCGTTACCGCGGCGACGAATGCGAGACTTCCTCCGCCCCGGCGGGCCGCGCCGTCACGAACTTGAATCTACCCTCGGGCATGGTCCCGCTCGCCTGCCTCGGCCCCGCGCGTTGCCAGCGCGACTATCGCGCCCTCAGTTGCCGCGCCTTCCCCTTCTTCCCGTACATCACCTCCGATTATCGTTTCCTCGGTCTCGCCTGCGAATGGGAATTTGAATCCACCTGCTGGGTCATCAGCAACCCGAACGCCGTCACCGACGAATACCGCGCCGAATTCCTCCGCGCCTTTGATAATCTCCTTGCTCTCTTCGATGATGTCTTCGAGAACTACGCCTTCCACTCCGAGCGGATGCGCGTACATTACGCGTCGCACAGGAGACGCTTCCCTCTGCTTCACCGCAACGGATGCGGCTATCTTGTCAGTCCGATCAGCGAACGAATGCAACGCGTGGAAGTTTCATCTCTGCCACGTTTTGGGTTTTATCGTTGAATCAGAAACCCGTTTTCTTCGAGAAAACGGGTTTCTGAATTCCAATCGCCTTATGGATTCTTCAAACACTCTTCGTGATTGTCCACATTGCGGAACACACAAAAAACTTCCCCACTGGAATCTTTTTCAAAGTGGAACGTGAAGCGATATTTCAAATCCACGCGCGCTTCCCAAATCCCTTTATACCCCTCCATCTTTCTTACGTGCAGGGATGGGTGGCGCTGGTCTTTCTCGAACAATTTCAAAGCCTTAAGTGATTTCGCTTGTATTTCTGCTGGAAGCGCGCGAAAGGCTTTAAAAAATCGCTCAGTGCGTCGGAAGATCACTGCCCGTCTCCGCGCAAGTCGGCAATCAAGTCATCCATGCTGGCGAAATCCTTGTAGCGCCCTGCAATCAGGTCGTCATCTGTTTCGCGTTCCCCAGCCTGCCAGCGACGCGTCCAGAAATAGGCCTGCGAGCGTTCCACCGCGATCTGTGGGACGAGCCGCACTGTGCCATCGGATTCTACAACCACCTCCAGCAAATCGCCTTCTTTCAGGTTTGCCTTTCGGCGAACGGTGGTCGGTAACGTAATTTGTCCATTGCTTCGCACTTGCAAAACCGTCTCACTCATTCTAGCCTCCGTTTCTCAGATTTCCATAATCTGACAAAATGATTATAACACGACAGAAACCCGTTTTCTCACCTTCGGCGGAAAACGGGGTTCTGATTCTTTATCCCTCTCTCTCCAAGTAATCACTATACCCTCCCTGATACTCCACCAGCCTGCCCTCCTCGATCACCAGCAGTCTCTCCACGGTTCGATCCAAAAAGTAGCGATCATGCGAGATGACCAGCGCCGTGCCGACGAAATCTTCCAGAGCGAGTTCCAGCACTTCAGCGGAGGCAATGTCGAGGTTGTTGGTCGGTTCATCCAACAGGAGAAAGTTCGCGCCCGAGAGAACGAGCAAGGCCAATTGCAGACGACTCCGTTCGCCGCCTGAAAGTTCGCCGATCTTCTGCGAAACCTGCTTGTAGGTGAACAGGTAGCGGAGCAAAAACGCCGTCGCCTTCGATTCGCTCATTTCGCCCGCGTATCGAACCGCGTCCAGCGCGGTCTGGTTGAAGTCCAGCGTCTCGTGCTCCTGAGCGTAATGCCCGATGACAACGCTCGGTCCGATCTTGATCTCACCCGCGTCGGGAGTCTCCTGATCGAGGATCATCCGCATCAGCACGGACTTGCCCGCGCCGTTCGGGCCGATCAGTCCCACACGCTCGCCGTGCCAGATGGTTTCGTTCAAGTCCGCGAAGACGCGCTTCGAGCCGAAAGATTTTGAAACGCCATCCAGTTCGAGCACCTTGTTCGAGCCGCGCCAGCCGTTCAGGGTTAACCCCATGCGGCGGCGCTCGGTGACTGGCTTCTCGACCTTGTCCATTTTATCGAGCCGCTTCTGCATGGACTTGGCCTTGCGCGCAAAATCCTCGTTGTCGTATACCTTGCCCCAAATGGCGTAACGTTTGATGGCGGCCTGTAACCGGTTGATCTCGTGTTTCTGTGCGCGGAACATTTCCTCCTGCCGCGCCAGCCGCGTCTCTTTATCGGCAACGTAGGACGAGTAATCACCCGCGAACAAAGTCAACTTGCCATCTTCGAGTTCCGCGATGTGAGTCACAACCGCGTCGAGCAGGTAACGGTCATGCGAGATAATGACCACCGTCCCTTCGTATTCGCGGATGAGTTTTTCCAGGAATATCTTGCCTGGCAGGTCGAGATGATTGTCGGGTTCGTCCAGCAACAGTACATCGGGGCAGACGAGCAATAGCCGCGCCAACCCGACCAGTTTTTTCTGTCCGCCGCTCAACACGGACAAGGGCTTGGTCAACT
Organism: uncultured Anaerolineaceae bacterium; assembly: GCA_964371065.1. Classification (GTDB taxonomy): domain Bacteria; phylum Chloroflexota; class Anaerolineae; order Anaerolineales; family Villigracilaceae; genus Denitrolinea. The sequence continues at coordinate 15,450 of CAYJLS010000043.1, forward strand.
CGCTTTCGGCCAGTCCCAGCCCGAGGAGGAGTCCGCGCACGCGCTCAGGATATGAGTCGCCGCCGAGGGAGTCGTATTCTTCGATGAGTTGGTGCTGTTGTTCGAGGGCGCGTTGTAGTCTGCGCGCGTGGCCGTAGACTTCGGGATCGCTCAGACTTGATTCGACTGACTCTAACTCGGCATGGACTTCCGCCGCGCGCGGGTTGCCAGCGAGCGCGGCGGCGAAGGCCGTCAGCGACAGGTCAAGCTCGGGTTGCTGAGGCAGGTATCCGGTCGAGAGGGAGCGGGCGCGGGTGATGGATCCGCCCAGTTCAGGCGAATGTTCGCCTTCGATCAGTTTGAACAGCGAGGACTTCCCCGCGCCGTTCGCGCCGATGAGTCCGATCTTTTGTCCGCGCTGGATCTCCCAGTCGAGATTTTCGAAGATGCGTTTTGCGCCGAGGACGAGGGTGACATTGGAGAGTTGGATTTGGATCATGGGAACCTTTTAAACAAAAAAGCCGCAGGCGGCCTGCGGCGTGAAGAAATCGAAATGGATTCGTTCAACAAACAGGCGCGATTCGAGGAAGCCCTTCGGCGATGAAGCCACGCACACCGATGATTAATGGAATTTGACCGGCAAGGAATTTGTAAATCATGGCCGGGATTATAACCGAGATTTCTGGCATAATCGAGGCATGTCCAATAAACCCGCGCACACCACTACTATTCTACTGGCCGTGTTCATCACGTTCCTCTGGTCCACCTCATGGGTGCTGATCAAATTTGGTCTTAAAAATAACCTGCCCGCCCTGTCGTTCGCCGGCCTGCGATATTTCACCGCCTTCCTGTGCCTGATCCCAATTGTGTTGACCAGCCCCAAAGAACGCGCCGTTCTTCGAAGTCTCTCGCGAACAGACTGGGGCTGGCTGGCCCTGCTGGGTCTGGTGGTCATCACGCTGACACAAGGCGCGCAATTCCTGAGCCTTTCCTATTTACCTGCCGCGATGGTGAGCCTGGTGCTCAACACAACTTCGGTGGTCGTTGGCGTGGCGGGGATTTACCTGTTGAAGGAATCGCCCTCGCGATTGCAGTGGTCCGGCATCGCTATCACAGTCCTCGGCGTGGGCGTGTACTTCCTGCCCATCTCGATCACCGGCGTGCTGGGACTTGGTTTGCTGGCGGCAGTCGGTACGATGCTGGGCAACGCGGCCTCGTCCCTGCTGGGACGGAAGATCAACCTGCAAGAACATCTCTCGCCGCTGGTCGTGACCTTCGTCAGCATGGGCATCGGCTCCACACTCCTGCTCATCGTCGGCGCGGCAACGCAGGGACTTGGGAACCCAGGCGCGGCCGACTGGGCGATCATCGCCTGGCTGGCAGTGGTCAACACCGCCTTTGCCTTCACCATTTGGAATCACACTTTGCAAACTCTTTCGGCGGTGGAGTCGAGCATCATCAACAGCCTGATGATGCCGCAAATCGCCATCCTCGCATATATCTTTCTCGGCGAAGGATTAACCATCAAGGAAATCATCGGCCTGGTACTGGTTGGAGTCGGCGTGCTTGTGGTACAGTTGTGGAAGCGCCCATGACGAAACTCCCCACACCCTTCACCTTCTCCCAATCATCGTTGCAGGATTACTTCGACTGCCCGCGCCGATTTGAATTGCGCTACGTTGACAAATTGGACTGGCCGGCCGAGGAAGCCGAGCCTGCGCTGGAGAATGAACGCCGCCTTCAGGAGGGGAATTTTTTCCACCGCCTCGCCCAACAATTTTTGCTGGGTCTGCCCGCCGACAGGTTGGCGCGGCTGGCGTCTTCTCCCGACCTCGCCCGCTGGTGGGAAAACTTTCAGCGAGACTTCCGAAGTCTGACAGACTTCGGAAGTCTATACCCCGAGATTACCCTCTCCGCGCCGATCCTCGGTCACCGCCTGCTCGCCAAATATGACCTGATCGCCGTCCGCGATGACAAAGCGACCGTCTACGATTGGAAGACTTACCACAAGCGCCCAAAGAACGAGTGGATGGCGATCCGCATGCAGACGCGCGTTTACCGGTACCTGCTCGCGGTGGCGGGCAACTCCTTAAACGGGGGCCAGCCAATTCGTCCAGAAAGCATCGAGATGATCTACTGGTACGCGGACTTCCCGTCCGAGCCGGCCGTCTTCAAGTACGACGCGTCACAGTTCAAGCGCGACTCGTCCGCGCTGGAGAAAGTGGTCCGCGAGATCGAGGGACTCGAAAAATTTGAGATGACCGAAGAGGAGGGGAAATGCCGCTACTGTCCGTATCGCTCGTACTGCAACCGCGGCGTCAGCGCGGGCGACTGGCGCGATGCGGAAGAGGAAGCCGAGGCGCACGAGACCTTCGATATCAATTTCGAGCAAATCGCGGAAATCGCGTTTTAAGCCATCCATGTAGTGACGATTTCAATCGTCAAACGACTAAAGTCGTTACTACATGGTTAATCACTGTGTAAAGCGTCCTTGACATTTTGTCAGGGATGTTTTATACTCGCATATGTCAAGGAAACTTTACATCGCATAAGGAGTGAATTATGAAAAAGATTGGGATCGCGTTTCGTGGGATCGCATTTCGTTCGACGCTGGGTGTCCTGGTAGGGCTAGTTGCCTATTTCTTTTTTCTGGCAGTAGGCGCAGGATTATTGCTCGATATTCCAATTGGGTCTGCAATGGGAATTCTAATCGCCATCAGCCCGGTTATCCCAGTTGCCTTCGTTTTGCGCTCGGTGATGCAATTGCTCCAGCACACCGACGAACTCCAGCAACGCATCCAACTTCTGGCTATTGGGTTTTCAGCGGTGGCCACCGGCCTGCTCACCTTTGCCTATGGCTTATTGGAAAACCTGGGCTATCCCCCACTTCATTCCGCCTTTATCATGCCGTTAATGGTGATCTTGTGGGTGATCGGCACGTTGTATTTCAAGTGGAGATACAAATGAAAAATCTCCTCAAAGACTTGCGCGCTGAACACGAATGGTCGCAGGCAGACCTTGCGGAGAGGCTCGGCGTCTCGCGGCAGACGGTGAACTCCATCGAGGCGGGAAAGTACGATCCCAGTTTGCCGCTGGCATTCAAGATCGCCAAATTGTTCGAGATGAAGATTGAAGAGATCTTTTCGCCAGAGGGGGAATAGCTTTTGGAAAGCGACAGTCACTTTGACCAGCCTCCCCCGGTAATCGTTGGGGAGGATTCACAGGCGTAGTGGTCAACGGATGTTAATCGGATAAACGGATGGAGGACAGCATGACGAGGAGTCGTCATATCCGCTTACACCGCACCTGCGGTCGGTGCAGGTGTCCGTTTTGCGAAGCATCCGTTGACCATCATCTGCTGGCGGGATTCGCCCCGCGCGGCGAGATGCTGAACAGTCACGCTACTTCTTGAAGTAAATCCCCAGATGGTTTGCGACGGGCCGCTCGCGGCCGGGGATGTACAGGTCAATCGGGGAATTGAGGACGCGCGGACTCCCGTCCGCGCCGCGCACCACCAGCGTGGACGATCCGCCGCCATCGAAGTTCATGGCATCGTGCGCGCCAAGTTCGATCATCAAATCCGCAAGTTCGGCAAGAGTAATGCCATCGCTATAAAAAGGCTGGCGTCCATCCACGACAACGATGGTGAGGAATTTCCCGTTTTTGGAATAACCGATGGCAGTGCGTGGGTGGAGTACGGAGTCATTCAGTCCGTCCACGGGAGAACCGCCCATGACGAGACGCGTCTCGCCCGAGATGGCGTTGTAGGGACGCGCGGGCGCGTCGAAACTGACGGTGTTACGCGAAGACAAATACAGGGTCGGGAAGGGTGCCTGCGCGTGCCAGTAGACATTGCCGAGCGAGGCCGCGTTGCCGCGCGGCGCGACGGGATCGCCGGCGTGCGGATAATAGTCCGCGGGACCGCGCGACCACCAGGGGGAGAATCCGTCCCCGTTGACGGCGATATCGAGATCGAATTCTTCGAGGAACTGGGAGGTTGTCCGCGCTCGCAGGGGCTGGTCGCTATTCGGATCGTCGGGCGGGGTGACGACAAAGCGCAGGCCGTTGGTTTTCAGGTTGACCGTCAACACGTGGATGACCATCAGGCGCGGGGAGACGCGTACCATGCGCTGGTATTCCACGCCCTGGCGCAGGGTTTGCTTCACCGGCACTGGCGCGGGGCGGCCATGCAGGTAGAGCAAGGAGCCGCCAGCACAGAAAGCAATTAGCAGGAGCAGGCCGATGGGCAGGCAGGACTTGCGAAGTTTCCATTTCATGCCAATCATTCTAGCAAGGGGAGATTAGCCACAGATAAAAGGGATAGAAGGGATCACTGTCCAGAAAGCGGAAAGCAGAAGGCAGTGGGCAGAAAGCAGAACCCCGTTTTCTTCGCCCCACTCCGCTTCGCTTCGGGGGTAATAAAGAAAACGGGGTTCTGACTGATAACTGATGACTGATGACTGATGACTGAAAGCTGATTACCGGCTCTCCGCCTCACGCATGGACTGGAAGGACGCAATCGCCACTTCCAGCATTTTCATATCGGGCTCGCGCGTCGTCAGGGACTGGAGCGCGAGGTTGGGTTTGATCATCCACTGGACGATGGGGTTGCCGAGGTGGTTGGCCGTCCAGCGGATGTATTCGACCGCGAAGCCTGCCAGCACGGGGAGGAGCAGGAGCCGGCTGAGGAGTCGCCATAACATGGGTAGCGGCCCAAGCGCAGTAAAAACTAAAATCGAGAACAGGACGAGGGTGAGCAGGAAGGCTGTCCCGCAACGCGCGTGCTGGAGCGGAAACTTCGCCACCGACTCGGGAGTCAGTTCCGCGCCTGCCTCGAAGGCGTTGATGGTCTTATGCTCCGCGCCGTGATAGCCGAAGAGACGTTTGATATCGGGCATGAAACCGATGGCCCAGATGTAGCCGATCAGCAACGCGAGCTTAATCACGCCCTCCACCAGGTTGCCGATCCACAGACCGGAATTGGTTGCGACTGTCTGCAACGCGGGCGCGGGCATCACTCCGCCCCCACCCGCCGCGGGGACGAAGAGTCCCTCCACCCAGCCGCCAAGGGCGGCGGGAAGCAAAAAGAAGAGTCCAATGCCGAAGGCCAGCGACACGCCCAACGTCAGGTAAAGAGGCGCACCTTCCAGTTTTTCATCCTCGCCCGTTTGGGTGTTCGCGGAAAGAGTCAGGGCGCGCATCCCAAGTCCCAGCGCATCCCACAATAAAATCACACCGCGCAGAAATGGGATTTTGGCGATGCCGGATTGATAAACCTTCGCAAGTTTTTCGGTATGCAGGACGATGTTGCCGTCCGGGGCGCGCATGGCGATGGTAAAAGCCTTCCGCCCGCGCATGAGCACGCCTTCGATGACAGCCTGTCCGCCGTAAGTAATAATGCGATCTTCCATGTTTATTTACCTGTAATGTGTCTACCTGTGTACGTGTTTACCTGTCTACGTTTCCATATTGAAGAAAAAGTGGATCAGCGAGTCAATGCCCTTGTACCAGGTGGGCAGGTGCAGACACTCGTTCGGCGAGTGGATGTTGTCCTCGGGCAGGCCGAAACCGGTCAGCACAGACTCGATGCCCGCGTATTCCTGCAGTTGCGCGACCGCGCCGATCGAGCCGCCTTCGCGGCGGAAGAGCGGACGTTTGCCCCACACGGTTTTCAACCCATCCGCCATGGCCTTCACGCCCGCGCTATTCAGGTCGGTGATGGCGGTGCCGGCATGATGCAGACTGAGCAATTCCCAGCGGATATCCTTGGGCGCTTTGGCTTTGAGATAAGCCTCCATCTGCTTGACCGTCTCTTCGGGAGTTTGGTCGGGGACGAGGCGGCAGGAAATCTTCGCCATCGCGTAAGCAGGCAGGACGGTCTTGCTCCCCGGCTCTGTAAAACCGGACAGCAGGCCGTTGACCTCCAGCGTGGGTCGCGCGCCCACGCGCTCGGCGGGAGTGTATTCCGCTTCGCCCCACAGCGCGGACACACCCGTCTGATCGAGATAGAATTTCTTATCCGTCGGCAGGCGTTTGAAATCCTTGTGTTCGCTCTCGCTCAACTTGCGGACCTTCTTGTAAAAACCGGGCAGGGTGATCCTGCCATTCTTGTCGTGCATGCCCGCCACCAGTTCGGCCAGCGCCTGCGCCGGATTATGCACCGTGCCGCCGAACAGGCCGGAGTGCAGATCCTTGTTCGGCCCATAGACGCGCAATTCCATGTAGGCCAGTCCGCGCAAGCCATAGGTGATGGTCGGGTACTCCGCGCCGATCATGCCCGCGTCGGCGTTGAGACAAATATCCGCCTTCAATTTTTTGGCGTTTGCCTTGATAAAACTGCCGAGGTTCTCCGAACCGATCTCTTCCTCGCCCTCGATCATGAATTTCACATTGACGGGCATCTGTCCCGTTTTCAACGCGGACTCAATCGCCTTGAAAGTAGCGATCACCTGTCCCTTCATGTCCGAGGCGCCGCGCCCGAAAAGACGGTCGCCGCGCACCACCGGCTCAAAGGGCGGCGTCTCCCACAAATCCAGCGGGTCGGGGGGTTGCACGTCATAATGGCCATAGACCAGCACCGTCGGCGCGCCGGGGCGTTTGAGCCATTCGCCATACACCACCGGGTGTCCGTCCGTAGGCATCACTTCTACATGTTCGATGCCCAGCCCGCGCAGATGGTCGGCCACCCACAGGGCTGCGCGCAGCACTTCGGGCTTGGTATCGTCCGAAGTGGAAATGGACGGGATGGCAAGCAAATCCTTCAAATCTTCCAGAAAGCGGTCGCGATTCTGTTGGGCGTAAGCAAGTGCGATGTTACGTGGATCGGTCATTTCGTTACTCCTGTGCGTTGAGCGTGCCATATAAAAACCAAAATGATTCCTGCGGAAAAACCCATGCCAGCGCCGGGTCCCAAACAAACGCGCCACTGCGTAACTTGCGACGCAATTTTACATCGAGAGCAGCCAGTTCATCGGACGGCGACGCGCGCAAGTCTTCCAACAAAAGCGACAAGATGACGCGCAGTCGCGCCTGATACGGATATTGACGGGCCGACTCAGCGGGCGCGTGCCGCGCCTCAGTGAGGAAACTCTTCCACAACTCGCTTCTCGCGCGGACCTCGCGGCTGGCTTTCGCGTCCCAGGCCGATCGCCACTTCGAGCGGGTCGCGTCCATCTGCATGAACAGTTCCGCCAGCCCGGGCGTCTTCCAACCCTTCAACCGTTCGCGGACGAGGAGCATGGCTCCCAGAGTCACCTGCGTAAAATCCGTCGTGTGGACAGAGGTGGGCCAGTATAACTCTTTGGACAAAAGGTACGCCTCCAATTGCTGGAGACCTGCTTCAAAGAATGCCTTGTCCTTTTCGGGTGAGTTCATGGATAGTCACGCAGTCAGGTAGTCACGTAGTCGGATGGTCGCGACGATCCGACCAAGCGACCAACAGACTAGTCACGGAGTGGGAGTCTGCTCGAGGGAGCGGCGCGTCACCAGATACCATTGCGAGATGAGCGACAGCCTGTCGCTGGGGTCAAACAGCGGCGGCATCTGCACGCCCCGAATCGTCTCGTTGACGCCGTACGAATATACCGGCACATATAACGGCAATGCCGGAAGTTCGCGCGCGAAGATCACCTGGAAGTTTCGATACAAGCGGGCACGCAGGCCAAAGTCGGTGGTGACGCGCGCCTGTTCGAGATATTCGCTGGCGGGACGATTATCCCACTGCGAGTAGTTCTGCCCGCCGGTGGCTTCGGCCTGGTGCCAGAACGGGTACGGGTCGGGATCGGGTGTGCGCGGCAGGGCCAGTTCCACCAGCGCGGCCTGGTAGTCGCGCTTGGCAAGATAATCGTTTTGCAGGCTCGCGTACGGGACGGAAATCAAATCCACTTTGACGCCGATGGCCGCCCAGTTCGTCTGGATGGACTGCGCCATCTGGGTGTGGATCGCGTCGTCGGGGTGGACGAGGCTGAAAGCCAGCGGCTTGCCGTCTTTTTCGCGCACCGCTCCCCCGTCCGCGGGAAGCGTGTAACCCAGTCCCTTCAGGAGGGCAATCGCCATGTCCGCATCATAAGGCAGGCGCTCCACACCGTCGTAATGCGCCCACGAGCCGGGCAGGATCGGCCCGTCCAGCGGGATGGCCTGTCCATCCAAAAAAGCATCAATCAAACGCTGACGGTTAAGTCCGAGCATGAGGGCGCGGCGGAGTTTGGCCTCCTGCAAAAACGCGACTTCGGGGTTGTTCAGGTTGAACAGCACAAAGCCCATCTGCGGAAGCCGGCTGGTGTAAACGGATAGATTCGGCTCGACCAGCGCCTGCGGCAAAATATCGTTTGTCACCTGGCTGATGCCCGCCACCTCGCCCGCGCGAAACGCGTCCATGGCGGCCGCGGAGGTGGGATAGTATTTGAAGATGACCTGCTCGATGAACGGTTTTGAGAGATGGTATTGTTCGTTGCGGACAAGCACCACGCCCGTGATCACGCCGTTTTCAATCAGCAAATGGTCAAATTTAAACGGGCCGCTCCCCACCGGTTTCAGGTTGAAGCCCGCGTTCAACACCTGGTCGAGCGGCACACCTTCCAACAGATGCTTGGGCAGGACGCCGAAGGCCATGTAGTCCAGGAACGGGGCGTACGGTTCGGGGATCTTGAACTGCATGTCTTTGTCGTTCAAGCGAATGATCTCCACCTTCGACCACAGGTCTTTCACATCCTGCGGATAGAACGAGGCGGGGCTTTTCATCAACTCAATTGTGAAGATGACATCGTCGCTGGTGACGGGCGTTCCATCCTGCCAGACCGCGTTGGGACGCAGGCTGAAGTTGTAGATGGCGCCGTCGGCGGTTGTCCCCCACGATTCGGCCAGGTCCGGTTCGGGCATGCCGCGCGCGTCGAAGCGCATCACGCCGCTGTAGATCAGGCGATCTACGTCCCGATCCGGGGAGTTGTTCCAGTCGAGCAGGGGATTGAGCCGCCCCATCGCGCCGACCAGTCCCTCGGTGTAGACGCCGCCGCTGGCGGCCTGCGGCAGGATGGGGGTAATCACCGGTCCCTGGCTGAGGAGTAGAATCCCAACCAGGACGAGGGTGACGACCACCACCAAAATCTGCCAGCGTAAACGTTTCATCAGCATAAAAAAGAAAGGCCGGCCGAAGGCGAATCCACAGCCAGCCAGCGACCTTTCAAAGAGAGAAGCGGATTAGGAAACAATGATGAGGGTGATCGCCAGCACGAAGAACAAGGCGCTCAGCATGATCGTCACCCAGAACAGGGTCTTTTCGATGCCGCGCCGCGCGGTGAAGACACTGCCGGAGTCGCTGCCGGTCAACCCGCCCAACCCGGCGCCCTTGCTTTGCAAGATGACGCTAAGGATGAGCGCGACCGACGTTATAATCAGGGAAATTTCCAATATTTGAGTCATTTGTGGCCTCCTGCCAAAATAGCAGGGAAATTATACTTGTGAAAACGACAAATCGTCAAACGACATTATGAAAACCGGATAAGTTGTTTCAACAAAATCCACGGGAGCAACCTGTTATGTACGAAATTACCGTTAACCTGCACATGCACACGCGCTACTCGGACGGAACCGGCCTGCACAAAGATATCGCCGCGGCCGCCATCCGCCAGGGGCTGGACGCGGTCATCGTCACCGACCACAACGTGCTGGTCAAGGACTTCGAGGGCTACCAGCGCGACGGTGAAAAACGCGTGCTCATGCTGATCGGACAGGAAGTCCACGACCAGGCGCGCGACCCGCAGAAAAATCACCTGCTCATCTTCGGCGCGAACCGCGACCTGGCCGCGCTGGCCGAGGATCCACAGGCGCTCATCAACGCTGTGCGGGATGCGGGGGGCATCTGCTTCCTCGCCCATCCGCACGAGCCGGCCGCGCCGCTCTTCCACGAAACTGCCATCGGCTGGGAAAACTGGGAGGTACAGGGCTATACCGGCATCGAACTCTGGAACCATCTCAGCCAGTTGAAATATGTTTTGAACAACTGGCCGCAGGCCATTTTCCACGTCTTCTTCCCGCGCCTCTTCACGCGCGTCCCCGACCTGCCCACCCTGCAAAAATGGGACGAACTGCTCGCCAGCGGACGACGCGTGGCCGCAATCGGCGGCTCGGACGCGCACGCTTTGCACCACCATCTCGGCCCGATCAAGAAGACTATTTTTCCGTACGACTTCCACTTCGCCGCGCTGAACACCCACCTGCTGATCGAACGTCCCTTCGGGGACGATTCCCGCGCGGACGTTGAGCTGGTGCTCGATTCCCTGAGTCTCGGCCGCGGCTGGGTGGGCCTCGACCTGATCGCGCCGACGCGCGGTTTCCGCTTCGGCGCGCAAGGACGCGAGGGCGAGGTTGTTATGGGCGAGGAAATTCCCCTGGCAGGCGGCGTCACGTTGCAGGTCAAACTTCCAGCCGCCGCGGAAATCGTTTTAATGCGGGACGGCCAAAAGGTCCAGGCATGGAAGCGGGCGGAGGCCTGCGCGTACACGGTCACCGAGGCGGGAGCCTATCGGTTGGAAGTCTACCGCCGCTATTTGGGCGCGC